>NZ_JBKGUN010000187.1:0-7004 GCF_046462195.1 Paracoccus sp. (in: a-proteobacteria)
TGATACTGGACAGGTGAGCGTCTCTTGGCACGTGGTCGACAACCTGCTTGAGTTGACATGGCAGGAATCCGGCGGACCTTCCGTGACTCCTCCCGCTCATGAAGGGTTTGGCTCACGCTTGATGATGGCGCTGACGTCTGACTTGGGGGGCGACGCTCAAGTTAGCTATCCCCCAACCGGGGTGATCTTTACCTTACGGTCAGACCTGCGCATCATACTGGCAAGTTCTTCCAAACTCGGCTGAACACGCCCCGAACTGATGGACCGATGCGGCCTGATTGGGGACAGTGCCGTTGGTATTACCGACACATTGAGCACGCCTTGACATTCCAATGATGAGGCAATCCGGTTGTGCGCGAGGGAACGGCGCTATCAGGTCTTCCCTTGGGTCAAACCGGACCATAGCGTTGTCATTTAGCACGGCGACCACTGCCTATGGCCTGCCGCCCAAGCTTTTGGGTGAGCGGCGGGCGTGCGCGGAATCCTTTGTCCAGCCTCGCTCAAAGGATATAGACGATCTTTGTCTGGCGGCGATCTTCCTGATGAAGAGACAGGCAGTTTCCAACACAGGCGGCATTCTCTCCCTCAGGATCGTCCTATTCTTCGATCCAAGGGAGCCTACTTCGAACCGGAAGAGTAGCTTGGCCGTACCCATGTGGGTCTGACTGCAGCCAAGACCTAGACAAGCGCCGCGATAACGGCAGCGAGCAGCCACCTTTCAACCGCGCGCCACCAGATCCCATGCCGCTGCGCATAGTCCTAGAGATATATGGAAGGGTTCGAGCGATTGCCCTAGTGCCATCAGGGCTTGGATCCACCTCCCACGCAGCCATCCACGACGGCGCAGCCGTTTTCCCTCTCGAGGCACGCCTAATTGTCGTATTCGTAGTCGTGGGCCGGCAGGAGCATCCCATAGCCGTCATAGGCCTGCACCATGACGCAGGCAGGCTCCTGCACTTCCTCTTTTGTCGGTCACTCGGCGCAGGCTCCTGTTCCTTGCGTCGCGCCCAAAACAACTTACAGCCCGTGCGGAACCAGCACCGGGTCGTCCGGCACTGCTTGCTTCATGCTGCAAGACCCGGCTGCCGCGCCACCGGGCGCAGGTGAGTGTGCCGCAAAAGACATTGGAGCCGCGTCTTCGGCCCGCGACACTGCATGAGATCCACGTGTCCATCATGCAAATAAAGACTGGGACAAAGACTGGCGCCCACCGGTGAGGGGAGCCGGTTGAAGGTCATTTTCAAGGCATCTGGTCAATCTTCCGGCGGGGCAAGCAAGCCACAAGTTTTGCGGCATCCGGTGCCAAGCTACACCATGCTCATGCTGCACTCGCCACCGCTCTCAAAACAGATAGCAACGCTTTCCAACCAGATGATGCAACGGACGGGAACAACTGCTGCACCCAGTGCGGCTGCCGTTCCTCACAAACCTCTGGCGCTTCGCCACTTGGACGGATCAACCGGCGGCAGGTGCGCCGGATGATCCATATCCCTTGCCGGCAACAAACATGCCGACACCTCATCCCGCCCTTTAGTTCTGCTCACGCGAAAGGGCCGCTTGATGACCGCGAAAGGCGCACCCTTTCGTGAATATGGCGCATCTGTTCATGATGGTGCGAATGGTCTTCACCGTTGTTAGTCCCGGGAACGCGCATGTCGCCGCGTTCAAGGACAAGCCACCTCGACACCGACCCTGTTGAAGAATGCCGCCTAAAATTTCGTGAGACCTGCCAAGATACTGTGGTTGATAATGCCTCGGGAATCAGGATCATGGTCGTCCGGGCACTGGCCTTGGACAGGCCTGCCTTCGTTTGCTTGAAAGTACTGCCCGATGATTGTCCGTTCGCGCCCGAGCCTGCTGACACTGTTCTTTGTCGTGAAGGGATCAATCATCCTGCGCACTTGGCCGCAGCTGGCTACCGTCGGGGTGCTGTCCTTGATCGTCGTGGCCGCGCATCGCCAAGCCCCCGACATCGTTCCCGGAATCAATCCTGCCCCGTTCACGCTGATCGGCATCGCGCTGTCCATTTTCCTCAGCTTTCGGAACAACGCCTGCTATGACCGCTGGTGGGAGGCCCGCAAGCTTTGGGGCCTGATCATCCAGTCCGCGCGAGACCTAGCCCGACAGACGGTTGTTCTGGACGAGGGACCGGGGGAAACCTCTGGGGAGCGCAGGGAGATCCTCACGGCAACCATCGCATTTGGCCGTGCCGCCGTTGGCCAGTTGCGGCAGAGGAAGGGAGAGCAGACTCCGGACACGCCAAGCGCTTCTCTCGGCCCCGCAGACGGCATTCTGCACGGGATCGCCGCTCTCACTGGCCGCCTGCTGCGCCAAGGCCGCCTTGCTCCGGTCGAGGCCTTGGCCGTGAACGAGAGCCTCGGGCGGCTGACACAGGCTTTGGTCGGCTGCGAACGACTGGCCAACACGCCCCTGCCCTTTGCCTATACGCTGCTGCTGCACCGCACGGCCTATCTGTTCTGCTTTCTTCTGCCGTTCGGCTTTGCCGATCTTCTGGGGTGGTCAACGCCCCTCGCGGTCATGCTCGTCGCCTATACGTTCTTTGGCCTCGACGCATTGGGGGAGGAACTTGAGGAGCCTTTCGGCCTGATGCCGAACAGCCTTCCGATCTCTGCCTATGCAGCGATGATCGATATCCACCTACGCGCTGCCATGGGCGAGACGGACCTGCCTCCGATGCCGGTTCCGCAGGATTATGTCCTGACGTGAAAGGAAAAAAGGTGCATGCGGCAACGCGGCGCTCGAGGGTCAGGGTGTGACGGCTTGAACACTGCAACAACGCATGCTGCACTTTCTTTCGAATATGTCATTGCCTATGCCCCGAGTTGCCCGAAGGATCCAACCACGGAGGAGATGATGACTGCGCATGATGTTCAACGCACCCAGATCCGGGCGTCTATCCGGTCCTTGTACCGGAATTCTGGGTTTGGGCAAAACGGTATAAAGTCGGCAGGCAAAGGCTTTCATGCATTCGGATAGCGCACAGGTCGAGGTGGAAAATCCCGTGAAGAAACAGCAGCGGGACATCGAGCTGGGTTGATCTTTTTGCTCTCATGTGGCCCGCCATTGCCGCGGGAACCTTCGTAATACGGTCACAAGCATGTGCGGCAGCTTCGGGGTCACATATCCTTATGCCACCGATCGCCAAAGGGGGATGCTTTGCACAGTGGTTGCGCGTGTCGCTGCCCCTCCGTTGTCCGCCCCCGGCCAATCCAGGCATTCTGAACCCACGATGTTGAAAGAATGCCTGCCATGTCCTCAGATGATGTTGCACTGCAGGTCCCCAGCTTGTTCCACGCCATGATCTGGGCGCTTTCGCTTGACTGGTGGGACGGGGCGCGCTTCTCTGCCGCACCGCGGCTCAGGAGGCACAGGTGGAACAAAGACGGATGGGAAATCGCCACGTCGGCGCCATCGGATTCGGTGCGATGAGCTTTGGCGGGATGTTCGGCGCAACAGATGAAGCGACCTCGCTGAACTGTCTTGCAGCGGCGGCAGACGCCGGCATCAGCCATTTCGACACAGCCAACATCTATGGCATGGGCGTGTCGGAACAGATCATCGGCAAATGGGGGCGGCGGGATGTGCATCTCGCCACGAAGTGCGGCATCGTCAACGGGCCGCCACGGACCGTGCGCAATGATGAGCCCCACATCCGTCAATGCCTTGAAGAGTCGCTTCGCAGGCTGAAGCGAGAGCATGTGGAGCTTTATTACATCCACCGCCGCCAGCCTGACATCCCGGTCGAGGATCTGGCCGGAACAATGGCAAAGCTGGTGCAGGAAGGAAAGATCGGCGGCTATGGCCTGTCCGAAATTGCACCATCGACCTTGCGTCGCGCCCACGCCGAGCATCCCGTGACTGCCGTCCAGAACGAATTTTCTCTCTGGACGCGGCTGCCTCAGTTGGGCCTGATCCAGACCTGCCGCGAGCTTGGCGTTGCTTTCGTCGCCTTTTCTCCCTTGGGCCGCGGAATGTTCGGTCGTGTCCCCTTGAAGCGGGACTTTCGCGAAGGCATCGACTTTCGCGACACCAACCCGCGCTTCATCGAGCCGAATTTTTCCGCAAATCTGGCCGTCATCGCGCCGTTTCGCAAGCTCTGTGCAGAGCGAGGCTGGACGGTCCCCGGTGCGGCATTGGCTTGGGTGCTGGCGCAGGGGGATCACATCATTCCGATCCCGGGAACGCGCACGGCCGATCACCTGCACGACTGGCAGATTGCCGATCTCGAACCCGCTGATATCGCCGAAATGGAACGTATCCTTCCTGCAGGTTTTGCACATGGCGGCCGCTACGGTGATCATCAGATGGCGTTCGTGGAAAGTTATTGCTGAAGTTCTTTGGTCCATCTGTCGCGAGATCTTATGCATTCCGGCGCCGATGACCTGTGACAGGGTAAGGCTTCATCTGCCTGGGTCATAGCCTTTCCCGGCCCTCTTTTCGATCAGAAGCCCGATCCGTCCCTAGGAGGCCGTGGAAACTGAGGACGCCGGGTGACGCTTCGTCAGTTCCCAAGGTGTTGCTTTGCATTTGCCCCAACGCCATGCGAACCCGATAAGGTGGAGGCGGCGCCACCTTCCATCAAAGTTGCTCAAGGGCTCTGCAATGAACTTCCGCCTGCCGCAGCGCGTCGGCTACAGCCGTTCCGAGGTCGTCTCGGATTTCATCGTGCATGCGATCGGCTTGGCGGCCGCTCTGCTGGCCGTCCCAGTCCTGCTCATCCGGACATGGTCACTTGGCGGCGAGGCATCCGTCATCGCGGGGGTCGCGGTCTATGGCGCCACGCTGATTGCCATGATCCTGTGCTCCACCCTCTACAACATGGCCCATCCCGACAGGTGGAGCGACGTGTTGCGCCGGCTCGACCACTCCGCCATCTACTTGAAGATTGCGGGCACCTATACCGCGTTCGCGCTGCTTTCGCCCCATCCGACGGGCTGGTTCCTGACTTGGATCTGGACCTGTGCCGCCCTTGGCGCCGGGCTCCGGAGCTATGCATCGGACCGCTGGCGCGGAGCGGCCATTGCCCTTTATCTTGTCATGGGCTGGTCAGGGGCGGCTGCGGGCGGCACCCTTTTCGGAGAGATGCCGCCACGGGTCTTTGCCCTTATCCTGGGCGGAGGACTGCTCTACACTGCCGGCTTTGCCTTCTACATGTGGCCGCGCCTCCCGTTTCACCGAACGATCTGGCACATCTTTGTCATTGTCGCGAGCGCAGTTTTCTTTGCAGCCGTCGCCGTGCACGTTCCGGAGCGCATCTGATCGTTCAACCGGCTGCCGGATACTGTCACCGCTCAGCAGTTCTCGGTCTTCCTCTTTGAAGCAAGCGCAACAAACCCGTATGCCGATGCTGGTTACCGGACCACAGCGCCAGGCGTTCAACCAAGCCTGCGGGTGTGATAAGACAATAGAAAGCCGTTTCGCATTGTGGCAGAAAGGATTGCCCATGAAAGCTGTCAAGATCGAGCAACCCGGCGGGCTGGACCGCCTGCGGGTCGTCACCCTCGACGATCCGGGTCAACCCGGACGCGGGGAAATCCGCGTCCGCATCCATGCGTCGTCGCTGAACTTCCACGACTATGGTGTCGTATCCGGCCGGATGCCGACACAGGATGGGCGGGTGCCGATGTCCGACGGTGCGGGTGTCGTCGAGGCTGTGGGCGAAAATGTTGACGAGTTCCGGGAAGGGGATAACGTCGTTTCCTGCTTCTTTCCCCAATGGTCCGACGGACCGCCGCCAGTTGCCGATTTTTCGGGCGCCCCCGGGGATGGGGTGGATGGCTACGCTTGCGAAGTTGTGGTCCGCAAGGCGAACTGGTTCACCAAAGCTCCCAGGGGATACAGCCACGCCGAAGCTGCCACGCTGACAACCGCCGGTCTGACAGCGTGGCGTGCGCTTGTCGTCAACGGTGGCCTCAAAGCGGGCGAGACGGTTCTGACGCTTGGGACTGGCGGTGTGTCGATCTTTGCGGTGCAACTGGCAATTGCGATGGGCGCCAAGGTCATTGCAACCTCGTCCTCCGACGACAAGCTGGCAAGGCTGCGGGAACTCGGTGTTACCCATACGATCAATTACAAGGCCGAAAAGGATTGGGGCGCTCGTGTCCAAGAGTTGACGGATAGTCGCGGGGTTGATCATGTGATCGAAGTGGGCGGACCCGCGACCCTGCCGCAGTCGATCAAGGCGTGCCGGATCGGCGGGCATATCTCGCTGATCGGCGTACTGACTGGCGCTGCGGGGGAGGTGCCGACAACGGCGTTGATGGCGAGGCAGCAGCGTCTACAAGGTCTGATCGTTGGCAGCCGCGCCATGCAAAAGGAGTTCGTGCGCGCTCTCGAGGTTACTGGCATCCGCCCTGTGATTGATGGCAGCTTTCCACTTGATGAGATCGCCGAGGCTTTCCGTCATGAAGAATCTGGCGCGCATTTCGGCAAGATTGTTCTGGCTATCTAGAGGGAGAACTGCCTGCGCCTTCCCATTGCAGCTATCTGAAGCGCTGCTGATCTTTCGCCTGCTCCGGCGCCGGCAGAACCCGCGGTTTCACGTAGGGGAAGTTTTATCAGGGGCTTTGGCGCTCCCGATCTCCATTGCCCGGTTAGTCTTTCCCTTGCGGATGCTGCTGCAGCTTTGAGCAGCATCAGGAGGCGGCGGTGTCGGAGAAGAGGAGTTCCTTCAACGGCCTTGCTGCGGCAGAGGAAGCAAAGCGGCAAGCGGCGTGGCGGTCACGGGCAAGCCGGAAAATTTTTGTGACGCCATCGCCGACGCGCTGTGCACTGCAGGAGCGAGGAGCAGTCTTGAGGACCTCAAGGGGAGACTTGTGGAAAGGGGGCTTGCGTTGGTCGGCGGAGCGCAGGGCCAGACAGCATAGCACCCATTTGGGAGCGGGCCGAATGATGTTTGATAAAAGTTGGTTGCGGTGCCCTCACGCCACCAAAGTCCGCGAAGACGCATCTACTTGGCGTGCAAAATGAACATGCGCTATGCC
>NZ_JBKGUN010000188.1:0-3518 GCF_046462195.1 Paracoccus sp. (in: a-proteobacteria)
GAGATCGCGTTCCGCCTGTCCGCCCCGCCCGTGCCGGGAATGGCGCTTGAAGACCTGATCACCTGCATATCCGGTGTTTGCGCAGGGTTCGAGATGGTGCAATCAATCTTCGCGGATTGGAAGTTCGAGGCAGCGGATACCGTTGCGGCCTTTGGCTTGCATGGCGCCTTCCTGCACGGACCGATGCTGGAGCTGTCACCCGCGGATCGAGGAGACTGGGTTGTGGGACTTTCCAGCTTTGAAACGACGCTTTTCCGGGATGATGTCGTGGCTGACAAGGGGCAGGCCCGCAATGTGCTGGGTGGCGGCCCTCTTGCGGCACTGGGTCATCTGACCGACCTGCTTTCACGCATGCCCGATGCGGCGCCGTTGCAAGAGGGCGATCTTGTCACAACCGGCACCCTGACACAGGCGCTGCCTGTGAGCCCAGGCGAGACGTGGCAGGCCATCTTTGACGGACTCCCCCTGGACAGGATCAAAGTCGAGATGGTGTAGACACGAAGGATCGCAGGTCGGTTTCGATTTCCAAGGTGCATCCCAGGGAGGATAGGATGGTCAAGCTTGAGGGCAAGGTGGTTCTCGTCACCGGAGCGAGCCGCGGCATCGGTGTCGCGTCGGCGCGTGCTTTCGCCGAAGCGGGCGCTGTGGTCGGGGTGATGGCTCGTGATGAGCGCGGGGTGAATGCGCTTGCGGCTGAGATCGGCGGGTTCGCCTTGTCCGGCGATGTCGCGCAGGCTGCCGACATGAAACGTGCGGTGGCCAAGATGTGCGACCGCTTCGGGCGGCTCGACATCCTCGTGAACAATGCCGGTGTGATCGGACCCATTGCCGACCTTGCGGCTGCCAATGTTGATGAGTGGGGACAGGCTATCGATATCAACCTGAAGGGGGTCTTTCACGGAATGCACGCCGCTCTTCCCGTGATGCGCGCCCAGGGCGGCGGGACAATCCTCACCGTCGGATCGGGAGCCGCCCATGCCCCGCAGGAGGGTTGGAGCGCGTATTGCGCAAGCAAGGCGGGAGCCTGGATGCTGACTCGCGCCCTGGATCACGAGGCGCGCGGCGACGGCATCCGCGCCATCAGCCTGTCACCCGGAACAGTGGCGACGGACATGCAGGACAGCATCCGAAAGAGCGGGGTCAATCCTGTCAGCCAGCTTGACTGGTCGGTCCATATCCCACCCGAATGGCCAGCGCGGGCGCTCGTGTGGCTGTGCGGTCCGGACGGGGATGAGTTCCTGGGAGCCGAAGTGTCGCTCAGGGACGAGGCGATCCGTCGGCGTGTTGGGCTGATTGGGTGATGGGGTTCAACGTGGGATCAACCCGCATGTGGTACCGAGTGCACCACATGTGCGAACCTGCGCACCCGGGTGCGAACCCCAATTTTTGCCGTGCAACTGGAAGTTTTTCGCGACAACGCCCACCGCATATGGAAGGGCGTCGGAAGGACCCAAAGCACCTCTCGGGCGGGGTGGGCTACCTTGGACCTCCGGAAGGTGATTGCATGTGGCCATCAACCCGCCCCTCCGACAGGACCTGCGCCCGAAGGCGCTCAGTTCAGGCTAGGCACCTCCTTGACACTCGCTCCTGCCTCCCGGTTCATGTCGCCTTTGACAATGAGGGGGACGGAGAGATGCAATACTGGACACGGGCAATGCTGACGGGGGCGCTGGTACTGGCGGCGGGGGCGGCGCAGGCGGAAACGCGGCTGACCTACAAGTCCGCCAAGACCGGCACCTCCTATTACCAGATGGGCGTCGAGCTCGCCGAGGGCACGAAGGCTGCCTCGGATGGCCAGCTGGTGATGACCGTCGAGGAAAGCCAGGGCTCGGTCCAGAACGTCATGGAGGTTCGCGCGCGCGGCGCCGACTATGTCTTCACCGCGCCGCCGTCGCTCGTGGAGGACGCGCAGTCCGGCAGCGGTGCGTTCGAGGGCCGGAACGCCCCGCAGTTCACCGAGATCCGCGCATTGTTTCCCATTCCCTCGCTGACCATGCACTTTGTTGTGGCCGGTGCCGAAGGGCCGACGACGCTGGAGGCGTTTGAGGGCAAGAGCATCCTGCTCGGGAAAGGCAGCTTTGGCGCGACGGAGGGCGAGAGGTATCTCGAGCTCTTCGGCATGATGGACGATGTCACCATTGCCGACGCGGAACTCTCCAATGCCGGGGACGCCCTGAAGAACGGTCAGATCGACGGCTTCGTGACCGCCGGCAGCTTCCCGGCGCCGAACGTGGTCGAGGCTGCAGCGAGCCAGGAGGTGCGGCTCCTGTCGCTGAGTGAGGAACAGGTGGCCGAGACGGGTCAGGCACGCGTTGTCATTCCCGCAGATGTTTATCCCGGGCAGGCTGCAGACATCGTGACCACCGGGCTGCCGGTCATTGCCTTCACCACGACCGCCATGGATGATGATACCGCCTATGAGCTGACCAAGGCTTTCTGGACCCAGCGCGAGAGGATGGCCGAGACCGCTCCCTGGTGGGCGGGCGTTTCCCTGGAGCAGGTTGCGGGGCTGGAGGCTCTGCATCCGGGTGCCGCGCGCTATTACGAGGAAGCGGGCGTGGCCGTCGCCGAATGAGCCGGGTACCTTCTGTGACGGTGCGGCGGGTGGTGATGCTGTCCGCCGCGCTCCTGCTTGTCGCCTTCCATCTGGGGCTGATCTTCTCGGGCCTGGTTCCCAATCTGGTTGCGCGGCCGCTGCACGTGGCGCTGATCCTGCCGTGGATTTTCCTCTTCACCGAGCGGCCTGCCCAGCGGTGGGTGTCAGCCTTCGGCATCGTGCTGGCCATCGCGGGAATGGCGGCGGCGGTCTGGATTGCCGTCAATGCGGATCGCCTGGCCGATCAGTATGGCTTCGTCGAAACTGGGTTCCAGTATGCCGTGGGAGGTGTCCTGCTGCTGGCGGTGCTGGAGGCCGCGCGTCGCGCGATCGGCTGGCCGCTGCCGGTGGTGGCGGCGGTGGCGCTGCTTTATGCCGCCTTCGGTCAGCATGTCCCGGGCGAGTTCGGCCATGCGCCGCTGCCCCCCGCCAGCCTGATGGGGACGCTGACCCTGGCGGAAGGCGGGATCTTCGGGCAGCTGACCGGCGTCTCGGTCGGGGTGGTGGCGATCTTCGTCATTTTCGGCGCGGTGCTCAATGCAGGCGAGGCGGGGCAGGGCTTCATGAACCTGGCCGCGGCGGCCGCGGGCCGGCTGCGGGGTGGTGCCGGCAAGGTGTCGGTCATTGCCTCGGCGCTCTTCGGCTCCATCTCGGGATCGGCCTCGGCCAATGTGGCATCGACGGGCGCGGTGACCATCCCGGCGATGATCCGGATGGGGTACCCGCGCCGGATCGCGGCGGCGGTCGAGGCGGTGGCCTCGTCGGGCGGGCAGATCATGCCGCCCCTGATGGGGGCAGGGGCCTTTGTCATGGTCGAACTGACCGGCACGCCCTACACGCAGATCATCACGGCGGCGCTCTTGCCGGCGCTTCTCTACTTTGCCGTGGTCTGGTTCGGGATCGACGCCTATGCGCGTCGCCT
>NZ_JBKGUN010000189.1:0-8029 GCF_046462195.1 Paracoccus sp. (in: a-proteobacteria)
CATAGACAGCATCGAGAACGCGCCAAAAAGCATAAGCCAACATCCCGAGGAGAATGAGGAACAATGCCACTCCTCCTCCCCAGGTGTTCTCGAGCCAGCCCAAGGCGGATGAGGTGTCTTGCGCTTGGCCGCCTCGCCAGATCGAGTAAAGCGAGATCCCCGCGACGGAAAGGTAGACAAGGCCTCTGCCGGAATAGCCAGCCCGCATCAGTGGAATGGCCCAGCCCATGTCGTTTTTAGCCATGTTGCCCACACGGTATGTTCTTGCAGGTCGTAGCCTGCGCTCCTGTTGCGCGTGCCGTCAAGTGCCCTCCCTTGCTGCCAACCCTGTCCTTTTGGGTTCTCGCCGCGCGATCTCGTATGCAGCGGACGTTGTTGCGCATGTTCTGCATTCGAAAGGGGAAAGTATAACTGTTTACACCCACAGATCGGGATACGGGGCCAGCTTTGAATGGTCGGCACAGCAGCGGTTCATCAGCTCTAGAACGACAGCGCATTCTGCGGTCTCCGGAACGCAGCAGTGAAACCTATAAGAAGCGGTGATTTGCGCAGGGTGACTTGCCTGAATTTTCGCGGCATATCATCGGCGGCGGCCGTGACCAACCTCTTGAAGTTCGAACGAAGCTGCCGGCGCATGGCAAAGGCTGCTGCCAAACCGCCCTACCCGAAAAACTTGATGCAACCTATGCGGACCTTATTCACTCAATGAATGGTCTTGACGTGGAAAAACGGGCTGAGGCAAACTTTTCCTATCATGTCAATGTTCTGTCACACCGATGGGGGGCTTCGTTGATGGACACATATCTTTCTGCGGCTCGGGATCTGGTGGTCGAGGGAATGCGTGAAAGCCAAGTTGCGCTGTCATCGGATCTCGAGTTTCACCTTGCCTCGACCTTGGCCCGCTACATGCACCGCCCTATCAGGCCCGACCGACTGACGATCCGGCTACTGCATGCCGCGCAGGAAGGCGCAAGAAAGGACGAGTCCCGCCAGATCGGCGACGAGTGCCTGATTTCCTGCGCGTTCTTCGAAGCACGCCTGACGCGACAGGGAGGAACCATCATCCACTATGCCGGCCTTGGTCAAACTGCTTATGCCGTTGCCGGAATGCCCGAAATAGCAGACGGTTTCCCTGACATGCTGGATGTTCTGCAGGCGAGCTGCCACCAAGCTGAGGAGCGTCCCCTGCCTCGGCACCTTGGCGAGCATGGCCCAGCTCGGGCTGTCGCGCCTGACCCCAAGATTCTGCTCATCTGGCGAAAATCCAGACATTGAAATCTGCGGGCACTTGCAAAGTCGATCCATAGCCGCCACTGCAGATCCCTTCCATGTCAGCCTGAAGAAGTCACTGGACGTTTGTGCCGTAATGGTGAGGCGGTTGCGTCATCGCTGCTTAATGCGGGCGTTGAATAAGCAGCGGCCCGGAGTTTCAGCAAGATTGGCGAAGGAAGGAAGGCTTCTGCACCCATCGTTTCGGTATTCAATCTGAGAGATAAAGCCCAGCAGAAAGCTCGATGTGCTTTACAGCCCGTTTTTTTGTATCCAGTATTCGCCTCCTTGGCACCTTTACGTGTGCTACAGATGATGGGGTTTGGCATCCTGTCTGATGCCAATGAGGGAGGAAGTTATGGCTTGTTATAAGAGATACGCGCTTCTGGGCACGGCACTGTGCATTTTTGCCGGTCCGGCCGCGGCCGAGCGCACCATGCGAATGACTGTTCAGGTTGGTGCCAATCATCCGGTTGGCGCGAATGCGCACTACTTTGCCGACGAACTGGACAGAATTTCCGGCGGCGAGATGAAGGTCGAAGTCTTTGACAGTGCGCAGCTGTTCAAGGGACAGGAGGTTCCTCAGGCGATCTCGAGCGGCGCCATCGATCTGGGTATCGTGCTTGCCGACGAATATGCCGGATCGGTTCCGGCCGCCGGTATCTTCTCGGTGGCCTTCATGTTTCCCGACTTTAGAACACTGGCCAAAGCTGCGGACCGTGAGGGCGAATTCCGCAAGACCTTTGACGAAATGCTGTTGCAGGCAGGCTCCAAGGTGCTGTGGTGGCAGGATTACGGCCCGGTGCAGATGCTCTCCAAGGGCGGGCCTGTTGCCAATCCGTCGGACATGGAGGGCAAGATGGTGCGGGCGACCGGCAAGCCCACCGGCGACCTGATCGAGGCCGTTGGGGGCTCGGCCGTCGTTGTGGGCGGATCGGAGCAATTCGTTGCCTATCAGCGGGGCGTCGTCGACATCGGGATGAGCGGGACCACTGCGGTCAAGTCGCGCGCTCTTTACGAGGTGATGGATCATGTGACCATGACCAACCATGGTCTGGCCGAGTTTTTGGCGGTCATGAATCCCAGGCTGTGGGACAGCCTGTCTGAACAGGAACAGGCTTGGGTGACCGAGGCCTCGATCAGCGCCGAGGAAAAACTGCGTGCGGAAACGGAAGCAGAGAACGTTGAGGCTGCCCAATGGTTGTCCGAGAACGGCCACGCCACTGTGGTCGAACTGACGCCGGAGCAACTGGCGGCATGGCAGGAGGCCGCCAAGCCAGCGGTTGAACTGTTCCGGCAAGAGGCGGGCGAGCCCGGGGAAAAGCTGCTCTCCGCACTCGAAGCACTGCAGTAAGGCAAGGTGATGACGGATTCGGACCTTCCGCGTTCTCGCGCGCTTGCGCTGGCTGACGGCCTGTCGCTGCTGGCAAGTCGCCTGTCGGAGGTTGGCATCATTGCAATGACCCTGCTGCTGACCTACGAGGTCGTGGCCCGTTACGTCTTCCGTGCGCCTACGCACTGGACTTCGGACGTGGCTACGACAACCATGATCTGGTTGACCTTCCTGGCAATGGGCTATTGCCTGCGCGAGGGGCACATGATCCGCATCACCGCTGTCATCGGCCAGCTGCCGCCCATGGGCCGCAAGTTGGCCGAGGCGCTGAGCCTGGTGGCCATTCTGCTGTTTTCCATCTTCGTGATCTGGATCTCGTCCCGAGCGATGCTTGACTCGATCGCCTTCGGGCGGCGCCAGCCGTCGATGCTGCGGATGCCGAGCTGGATTGCGGAACTGCCGATTGTGGTGGGTTTCGTCATCCTTGCGCTGCAATCCGTGGCCGAGTTGCTGCGCCTGCCGCAGCGTCCTGCCCCCGTCTTTGCAGGGGCTGCCGAGCAGGAACTGCCCCATGTCGAGGAAGGTGCGCACCGATGACACCGGTCCTGATCTTTGCGGCGCTTTTGCTGCTGTTGCTGACCGGTATTCCGGTCGCCTTCACGCTTGGGATTCTGGGTGCCGGGCTTCTGGCGCTCAAGGGGCTTCCGTTGACAATGGTGGCCAGCACGCTGTTCGGCGGCATCAACGACTTCGTCCTGCTGGCGATCCCGCTCTTCCTGCTGATGTCGAACCTGCTGCTGCGGGGCGGCATTGGGCGTGACCTGTTTGTTGCGATGCAGTCGTGGGTGGGGCATTGGCCCGGCGGCCTTGGCATCGCCGCCCTGCTGTCCTGTGGCATCTTCTCGGCCATTTCGGGCAGCTCCATTACCACAGCCGCGACCGTGGGAACCGTTGCCATCCCCGAGATGATCAAGCGTGGCTATTCCCGCAGCCTGACCTTGGGGCTGATGGCCGCCGGGGGAACGCTGGGCATCATCATTCCGCCGTCGGTGCCGCTGATCGTCTATGGCGCGATCACCGAACAAAGCATCGGGCGACTGTTCCTGGCGGGCGTCGGCCCGGGCATCCTGCTGATCGTGCTCTTTGGCGTCTATGTCGTGATCGCTTCGGCGCTGCAGGGAACGCATCAGGCGCTGCCTCGGGCCACCTGGAATGAACGTGGCGCGGCAACCTGGAAGGCTTTGCCGACGCTTTTGCTGTCGGGCACCATCCTCGGCGGCATCTATGCCGGCGTCTTCACGCCCACTGAGGCCTCGGGCATCGGCGCCAGCGTGGCCCTGCTGATCCTGCTGGGCAGCCGTCGCCTCAGCCGCTCGGTCTTTCTGGGTGCGGTGCGGGACACGGTCAAAACGACCACGGTGATCTTCCTGATTGTCATCGGTGCCAAGATCTTTGGTCAGGCAATCACCCTCTACCAATTGCCCGCACAGCTGGCTTGGCTGTTCGAAGATTACTTCAACACTGTGACGCTGGCCCTGCTGCTGATCGCGGCCATGCTGATCTTCATCGGGTTCTTCCTGGAAAGCATGTCGATGCTGCTGATCATGGTGCCGGTGCTGATGCCGACAGTTATGGCTCTGGGCATCGATCCGGTCTGGTTCGGCATCTTCTTCGTCCTGCTGATCGAGGTCGCCCTGATCACGCCGCCGGTGGGCCTGAACCTGTTCGTGATCCAGTCACTGGACAAGGCCCCGCTTGGGGTCGTCGCACGCGGCTCCATACCATTCGTGGCGATCATGCTGTTCTCGGTCATCCTGCTGACGATCTTTCCGCAGATCGTGCTGGCCATTCCGGGGCTGTGACAGCCGGCCGCTTTCCAGCTCCACATAAAAAACCCGCCGGATCGACATCCGGCGGGTTTTGTTCGTTCTGTCTATCGGCATGGCTAGTCCTTGAACCATCCTGCTCGAGCGACTTGGCCGGTAATTTTATCAGGTACGCGCTTGGCGAGCCATTCGACCAGAGCGGCCAGCCGGTCATGGTCCAATCCCGTCGTGATCCCTTGGCGCTCCAGCAGATAGTGCACGTCTTCTGTGGCAATGTTGCCGGTCGCGCGGGGGGCAAATGGGCATCCGCCCAGTCCACCGATCGAGGCATCGATAACCTGAGCACCCCGTTCCAATGCGGCCATCAGGTTGGCGTAGCCGGTGTTGCGGGTGTTGTGCAGGTGAATGCCCCAAGGCATGGCGCCCAACACCGTGCGGCAGGCTTCGTGCAGGCGGTTGATGTCACGCGGTGCGGCCATGCCGATCGTGTCGGCAAAGATGATCTGGTCGGCGCCCGCTGCAATCAGCGCTTCGGTCATCCGGGCCACGTGGGCAGGATCCACTCTGCCTTCGAAAGGGCAACCATAGGCCGTGGCAACGACACCGGTCAGGCTGCGCTCTGCCCCACGCACAAGCGGTGCGATGTCGGCAAAGGCCGCCACGCTATCCTCGCTGCTCATGTTCTGGTTCCGGCGGCAGAACGTGTCCGAGGCCACGACCGCGAACCGCATCTCCTGCACAGACGTGGCCAACGCCCGTTCGGCACCCTTGCGGTTCAGGATCAGCGCGGAAAGCGTCACGTCCGGCAGGTTTGGCAGACTGCCCAGAAGCTCCTCCGCTCCAGCCATCTGCGGCACGCGCGTGGGGCTTACCATGCTGACCGCCTCGATCTGGCGCAGGCCGGCGGCTGCCAGTTCGGTCACCATGTGGTGCTTTTCCGCGACGCTGAACTGGCGAGACAGGTTTTGCAGCCCGTCACGCGGGCCAACGTCGCAGATCGTCACCATCACAGCACTCCTTCTTCGCGAAGGCGCGTCAGTTCGTCCCCGTCCAGTCCAAGCCTGCCATAGATTTCAGCATTGTGGGCGCCGATCTCCTGCGGTCCGAGCCAGGCCACATCGCCCGGCGTTTCAGACAGGACCGGAAAGACACCGGGAATGGCGATGCTTCCGAAGTCCTTGTCCTGAAAGTCACGCACCATGCCTCGTTCCCGGAAATGCGGGTCGGCCACAACCTCGGCGATCGAGTTGATGGGCCCATAGACGACGTCGAATTCCTCCAGCCGGGCCGTCAACTCGTCCATGCTCAGTTGAGAGGACCATTCGGCCACCATTGTGTCCAGCAGTTCGGCATGCTCGCCGCGTGCGACATGGGTCACAAAGCGCGGATCATCGGCCAGCTCGGGCTGACCCATGGCGCGCGTCAGGCGGCGGAACATCGCATCCACGTTGGCCGCAATGACGACATGGCCGCCCTCGCGGGAAGGGTAGATGTTGGAGGGAGCAATCTTGGCGATGCCGGTGCCGGACGGCTGTCGCACGAAGCCAGCTTTGGAGTATTCCGTCACTGTGCTTTCCAGCATGGCAAAGCAGCTTTCGGTGATCGCCGCATCGACGACCTGTCCTTTGCCGCCGTTCCGGTCGCGCCAGTAAAGGGCCATCATCATCCCCTCGAAGGCAAAGAGCGAAGTCAGCGTGTCGCCAAGCGAGATGCCATAGCGGGGCTGTGGCATGTCGGGATAGCCGTTCACGTAACGCAAGCCTGACATCGCCTCTCCGACCGAGGCGAAGCCGGGACGTGCCGAATAGGGGCCGGTCTGCCCAAAGCCTGAAACGCGGACGATGATCAGGCGGGGGTTGAGCGCGTGCAGCTCAGCCGGACCCATGCCCCATTTCTCCAACGTGCCGGGCTTGAAGTTCTCGATCAGCACATCGGCGTCAGCGATCAGTTGGCGTGCCAGGTCCTGCCCACGAGGATCGCGCAAATTGGCCGAAACCGACTTCTTGTTGCGTGCCATGATCGGCCACCACAGCGTCTTGCCCTCGTGCTGCAGCTGACCCCAGTTGCGGATGGGGTCGCCCACGCCGGGCGCCTCGATCTTGATGACCTCGGCACCAAAATCGGCGCAACGAGTACCCACGAAAGGGCCAGCCAGAAGCTGCCCCATCTCTATGACGCGAAGACCCCTCAAGGGCCCGAAGCCTTCTGATTGTTCCTGTTCCATGATGCTCCTGTCTGTTCCTCGGCACATGCGCTGCACTCAAGCCCGCTTATCCTATATCAAGAATTTTGTATACAATAAGAGGATTTCTTCAGCATTAGCACCATATCTTTGTCCTGAGAAACGTATTCTGCATCTATTTTTTGCACAGCGGTTGGACGTCCGTTGCGCCGGGGCTGGCAAGATGGTCATATGCCGTCGCTGCCGCAAGGGGCGTTCATGCGCAGGAAAGGAACGAGCGGGTGGAAGAAGCAAAAGCGGAAAATGCCTCCGAACGTGCATATCGTGAGCTTCGCCTTGCCATTGTCGAGGGGCAACTGCCGTCAGACCGCAAGGTGACAGAGCTTGCATTGGCGGAGCGTTTCAATATCTCCCGCACACCCGTCCGCGAGGCGATCAAGCGTCTGCTGTTGGAGGGCTTGCTGGAGCGGCGCAAAGGCCAAGGCCTGTGGTGCGCACTTCCGGACGACGATCAGGTGCGGGAAATCTTTGATCTGCGCCTGCGCCTGGAAGCATATGCAGCCGGCCGCGCAGCTGAACGCGCGACGGCGCAACAGATCGACGATATCGGGCGCTCGGCGCAACGAATGGCGGATCTGGCCGAGACGGCGTCTGTCACCGACGATCTGATCACAAGAATCGACCAGGAGAATGCCCGCTTCCATGCCTTGATCATCGAAAGTACCCAGTCGAAGCGACTGATCCACCTCGTCAAGGCGACGGTCGACATCTCCTTGGTCAGCCGCACCTTCCGTCAGTTCACCACGGAACAACGCCGCCGTTCCGCACGACATCACCTCGAGATTGCCGCCGCCATCGCCGCCCGTTCACCGCAATGGGCCGAGCGGATGATGGAGGTTCATATTCTTTCTGCCGCCGAGACGTTCGGTCTGACGACGGAGGCGCTGCCTGACAATGGCCGGAGCCGTTGAATGGTCCGTCCATGATCGCGCCCATAACGCGCCTTGGCGGCGTGCTGACATCGTTGGTGATGCTGGCTACCGTTGCATCTGCCTTCAGCGATCTTGTGATACTGGAACTGCTGGCTGCCGCCTGGCCCTGAGTGCAGTCGCTTGTTTCAGCTGGAGCGCGCCACGTGGGCGGCTGATCTTTGTAGCGGTCGGACTGGCGCAGACAGTCTGGGCGCTAAGCGTCAGGGAGGACGGATTTGCAGCAGTGGGCACTGCCATTGCGCGTGGTGGACTGATCATCGCGCTGTTCACGGCTCTGGCAGCCATCAGGGCGGCGGCCTCGAGTTCGGAAGACACCATGGCGACCGGCCGATTTCTGGCCCGACAGCCACCCGGACGGCGCTATGCTGCGTTGACCATCGGAGGGCATCTGTTCGGGCTGGTGCTCATGTATCGGGCGATTTCTCTG
>NZ_JBKGUN010000190.1:0-4975 GCF_046462195.1 Paracoccus sp. (in: a-proteobacteria)
CCGCTGGTGGTGGTGATGGGTCACGCATCCTGTGGTGCGGTCAAGGCGGCGATGAGCGTTGTGTCCGAGAATGCCCGCTTTCCCGGAGCGATTGGCCAGATGATCGAGCCCATCATTCCTGCCGTGCTTGAAGCGCGCGACGCGGAGGGTGATCCCGTGGAGTCCGCGGTGCGCCAGAATGTTCGGCGTCAGGTCCGCTTTCTGCGGGAAGCCAGCGACCCGCTGATGCTTGACCCTCAGGCGGCAGGCACCCTGAAGGTCGTGGGCGCTTATTACGACTTCATCGAGGGCCGGGTCGATTTCTTTGATCGCTCCTGAGGCGCGCCCGCTGCCCAGCTGTGTCAGGACGTTCCATGCGCCTCGCCGTGCCGTACAGGCCTTTCCGACACGGCCGTGGGATTGCGACGCAGTGCCGCCTGATCTGGCCGCCGATCCTTCCCCTGCCACCATTGTCACCCGTGTCGGCAACTGATGTCGGAGGTGCACGTTGGTAAACATGCAGGGAGGTTCGCCATGAACAGGTTTTCAGGAAAGACAGTCGTGGTCACCGGTGCCACCGCCGGAGTGGGGCGGGCAGTGGCCGTGGCCTTTGCCAAGGAGGGCGCGCGCCTTGTCCTGATGGCGCGCGACCAAGACGCGCTGGAGGAGCTGAAGGCCGAGCTTGCCCAATGCGGCGGTGAGAGTTTTACCTATCCTCTGGACGTGGCCGACGCTGATGCCGTCCTGTCAGCCGGAGAGGATGTCGAAGCCCGGATCGGTCCCATCGACATTTGGGTCAACAATGCCATGGCAACAGTAATCGCCAAGATTCGGGACATCAAGCCGGACGAGTTCCGGCGAGTGACCGAAGTGACCTATCTTGGGGCGGTCCATGGCACGATGGCGGCCCTGCGCGCCATGGGTCCGCGCAAGCGGGGCACGATCGTTCAAGTCGGGTCGGGACTTGCTTACCGGGGCATCCCCCTTCAAGCGGCCTATTGCGGGGCTAAACACGCCCTCCGGGGCTTTACCGATGCCCTGAGGACTGAGCTGAAGCACGAAAACAGCAACGTGAAGCTGACGATGGTCCATCTTCCCGCCATCAACACCCCGCAGTTCGACTGGGCGCGCAATACCCGCCCCGAGGAACCCCGGCCCGTGGCGCCGGTCTATACGCCCGAAGTTGCGGCGCAGGCCATCCTGAAGGCGGCGGCCGCACCGGCGCGCGAATACTGGCTGGGCGGCACGACGGTGATGATGATCTTGGGCAACATGATTTTTCCGCAGATGCTGGACCGCAAGCTGGGGAAAGAAGGCGTTGACGGACAGGAACGCGGAGTGCCGCGCCGCGAACGGCCCGACAATCTGTGGTCGTCCGTACCCGGTGCCCATCGTACGGCCGGATCCTTTGGCGACGAAGCCCGCGATCGTGCTCTGCTGCTTCCCGGAGCAGCGGGCCGGATGGGCAGCGTTCTGGCGGGAGGCATGCTGTGTGCCGCCGTCGGAGGACTGTTGCTGGGGCGCCGCCAAAGCCGACATCGGCTGCCCTCATCCCGGCGATAGCAGGCCTTTTGGCTGCCAAGAACAAGCTAGTACCTGTCATAGCTCTGACGTTGCAGTGATAGGTATCTTTCGTGGCGCAGGTGTTGATCCGTTGCGCAATCAACAGGAATGACTGCGTGATGCATTCCGACAGATGCATGTTTGGCCCAGCAACACCGAACACCTGCTCTTGTCGCTGACTTCCTTCAGGGATTGGGCGGAGCCCTGTAGAATTTGAGCAGCGTTCGAGACAGGCAAAGCTTCTAAAGGCTGCGCCATTCCACTGTAACCGGCAAGGCAGCGGACAGCGGACAACGCTGAACTGTGCTACTTGCGGGCAACAGGGGCATGGCTTCAGGACAACTCTGTGCATCATACCCTCCTACAAGGCAGGCGCAGCCGTCGATTAGGTGTGGATAAGATTGCGCCGGGCGCCGCGACGGGGTCGGAACCTATGAACGAGCCTCCCCTAGTCCGGATCGCTTTCGACTTCGTCCATTTCGACGACATCATCCGGACCTGCTCCGAAGCGCGCGGCGACATCCGGTGCATAGCGGAACAGGTCCGACCGGAGGCGCAAAAGCGAAAGGTCCTTGGTCTTTGCTTCCAGCATCACGTCGAACTCCAGCCCTTCCGCCATGCGCATGAAGGTCGCGAACTCGAAGGGGTTGGTGAAATCGGCATGGCCCGTCCAGATGGGGGGCTGCAGCACCGTCTTGATCCGCGACGTCGCCGTGACGACGCCCTTGGTAAGCCCCGCTTTTCGGCCCGGCGCGGCGGATCTGGCAGCCTCGCGCTCCTTGTCGGTAACCTTGCGCTTGATTTCCCGCATCTCGGTCCGGGGAGAGGAGAAATGGATCTTGGGTCGCACACCCTCAGGCCAGGATCGCATGACCCGCTCCAGCGTTGCACGCAGATCCAGCCCTTCAGGGTTCAGGCACCAGAAATGCTGGTAATCGAAGATGAGCGGCACGCCGCAGCGTTCATGGATCCACAGGACATCGGCGGCGGAAAAGCGGATGTCGTCGTTTTCAAGGACAAGACGCCGGCGGACGTGGTCGGGGCATTGCTCATAGCCCTCAATCCAGCGCGCCCGGCTGGCCTCGCGGTCGTCATAAACACCGCCCACATGGGTCACCATGACCGCCTCGGGTCCCAGACCCATCCGGTCCAGCATCTCGGCCTGCGAGCTGAGGTCCCAGATGCTTTTCGTCGTCAGCGCAGGATCGGGGCTGTTCAGCAGAACGAACTGCGACGGATGGAAAGAAAGCCGCATGTCGAGGTCGCGGGCCTTGCGCCCCAAGGCGGCCAGTTCGGCGTCGCTTTCTGCCACCATCTCATGAAACTGCGGCATGTCCGGATGCGTGGCATAAGGCGCAAGGTCGGATGACATCCGGTACATGTCGATGTCGACGTCGACAAGGTAATCGAGGATCGCGTCCACATATTCCAGAGACGTCTTCAGATGCGGATTCTGCCGCCAGCGCCTGGTATCATTGCTCTTGTAGCCGGGCCGTCCCATGACCTTCACGGGAAAGCCGAGCCGCAGGGGTCGATCGTTCATTCAGGCACCTTTTCTTCGGGAAAGCCGATCCGGGCGGCGAATTCGTTCCAGTCGGCCGGGCGCAGGGCGCCTCCGGTGGCCTTGACATGACCGCTGCCATATTCCTCGCCCGCACCCGCCGGGCGGTGGTCGGCCAGGAAATCGATCAGGTTCGTGTCGGTGGTAGTGCGTGCCGCAAAGTGGATCCAGCCGGGGCGATAGCCGGTGTTGACGGCCAGCACGATCTTGTCTTTGAGCCGCCCGCGCCAGCTTTGCGCAATCAGCGGATGGATCTGGCAGGCCGAGGAAAAGCGGATCATCGCGATATCGCCCCGGACCTTGGGGCCGATGCGCTTGGCACCGTTCAGCGCTGCTGCAACCTCGGCCTTGGCGGCGTGCAGTTGTTCGGTTTCGGGATGCCCGCCCTTCAGCAGATCCTTGGGCGACGTGCATTTCATCAGCAGCGCCAGCGCCGGCGCCGCATCGGCCGAAGCTGTCCGGCGCGGCGCATTCACCAATGACACCGCATCCCGCAGTGCCGTTTTGCCATATCGTGCCTGCGCCTCGGCCAGTTCCGGGAACGCGCCATCCGCCATGTCGCCGATCAGCCCCATGCCCGCCAGCCAGAGCAGATCATCCGCAGACCCTAGTCCTTGCGCGCACCAATAGGCCAGCAGCGAGGACGTCGGCTCGGGCGTCCGTCCGTTGCCAGAGATCACGGTGGCCGCGCCCGGCCTTCCTGTCGGAACATGATGATCGATCAGCACTGTCTGGACGCCGGGAAGGATATCACCCTTGCGAACGCCAAGATCGGTCACGACCAAGCCTCCCGGGCGCAGTTCGGTGAGTTCCTGCCGAAGGACTGCAGACCACGGATTCTCGCCCTTGCCCGTCACCCGAATGTCGGCCGGATGCCCGGCACGTTCCAGCGCTTGCGCCAGAATGGCCATGGCCGACAATCCGTCCGCATCGAAATGACCAAGGATCAGGATGCGTCGGTCCGGGTCGAAACGATCAAGAGCCGCCCGAAAGCGGGCGCCCAAGTCAGCAGGATTTTCGCTGTGCTGGCGGATCATGGTGAACAACGGCGCAAACGCTCCTTGGTTTCAGCCTCTGCACAATGATCCTCAAGCCTGACCCATGACCGCTTGCACGCGAAGGACGGCCTTGACAGTGGAAGCGAGAAAAGCCGCTGCCACGGTTCAAGTGACTGCGGGACGTGGAGGCATCCTCTGCCCAGCCTTGCCTGATGAAGACAGCCACGCCTGCTGGGGTTTCCATGGATCGTGCCCTGCCCCCGGTCAAGGTAGTATTGCGCAGAGTTTCCTTCGTCTTTGGCTTGGAAAAGGATGTCGGCTTTCGAACAAGGTCCCGAACACCGAAGTAAGGTTGTCTGTCATTCACGCTGCGGTTCAACGGAAAAGATGTTCTTCAGAAGCTTGTCCATGCCTCCCCAAACGCTGGACCATGGATCCCTCAAGCCAGATGCTGCAACCTGAGCGTCGCGCCCTGACGATCTACGGGGGTTACGCCTCATGGCAGACTGGCAAGCCACTTACTGCGCCAGCCGTTGAGGAAGCGCCGGGCGCAAAAGGGAGATCATGTGTCAGGCAGTGGCTGCGTTCGTGCAGTCGGCCCTGCAGATAAAGCGGAATAGCTTTGTCAGGAAGCGGCACGGCAGCACGGTGCTTTGAACACATGGTCGGGCAGCAATTTCGTGATGTTGATCTAGGATGAGCGCCCTTTCTCTCTAGAGTACTTCGCCGTTCGGTTGCCGGTTTAACAAGGCTCCCCACCCCCTCGAGCTTCCCTCAGACCATAACGGGCAAGCGCGACAGCAAAGGAGGTCTGCGGTCTGCGGGCAGCGGCGGTGGGATCGGCTGCACGCCGTTGCGAGTCCTCGGGGCGAGC
>NZ_JBKGUN010000191.1:0-3238 GCF_046462195.1 Paracoccus sp. (in: a-proteobacteria)
GCAAGGACGTGACCGAATGCACCGGCGGCGTCCGCGCGGTCACCGACGAGGATCTGTCGGACCGCTATCACACCGCCTGCGATCCGCGCCTGAACGCCAGCCAGTCGCTGGAACTGGCCTTCCTGGTGGCCGAGGAATTGCGCGCCCGCCGCGAACAGGCCGTGCCGCAGCGCACTGCCCAAGCCGTCTAAAGCCTGTCGGCCCGGAGAAACCCTCCGGGCCGCTTACTTCCAGCGACGGTGAATCCAGAACCACTGGTCCATGTGCCGCCGGACCAGCATTTCCAGATCGTCGTTCAGGGCCTGCATCATGGCCTGTGGCTCACCTGCTTCCACAGGCGTCCCCACATGAACGCGAAAGCGCAGGCCGTCCGGCTGCCGGATGCCGGCGATCGGCACCAGCAGCGCATCATAACGCCGGGCCAGATCTGCGGGCGTCAGCACGGTTTTCGTTGGCAGGTCGAAAAAACGAAGCTCTGCCCCGTCATGATCGTACTGGTCAAATCCCAGCGCAAGCCAGCCGCCGCCCCGCAGGAAGCGCAGCATCGCCGTCAGTCCAGAACGCCCCCGGGGGAACAAGGGCTCTGCAATGGCGCTGATGGCGGGGACATAGTGGCGATTAAAGGCTTCGTTGTTCATTGGCCTGTACAGCGCGCCCACGGGCCAGCCACGCCCGGACAGCGCCGCGCGCATTGCGTCATAATTGCCGAAATGGGCACAAGCGAGGATGACGGGACGGCCGCTGTCAAAGGCGGCCTCCAGCGCCGGCAGGCCCGGCCCCTCCAGCGGATCCTGCGCATGGATGCGGGCGGTGAATTCATCGCCGGAATAGATTTCGGCCAGGGAACGTCCGGCATTGTCAGGAACGGCACGGACCAGTGCCTCGACCTCGGCTGCGGACAGATCAGGTCTGGCCAGCCGCAGATTGTCGCGGATCCGACGGCGCCAGCCGGCTACCGGTGCAATCACATGCGAAAAAATCCAGCCGAGAGTGGCCACACGCTGCGCATAGGGCAGCAGCCGCGCCAGCGCCATGATCGCCAGAAACGTGCCATTGGCCAGACGGTCCGTCAGCGAAGGTCGGTCGTCGCGCATCAGTCCCCTTTTGCCGCACGCGCTTCGCGCGACCACACGTAAAGCCCTGCCGCCACGATGATGCCCGCGCCGGAGACCGTCCAAAGGTCGGGCAGTTGTTCGAAGAACAGCCAGCCCCAAAGCCCTGCCCAGATCAACCCGGTATAACCGAAAGGTGCCAGCGCGCCGGCCTCGGCGGCACTGAAGGCCCGCACCAGCAGGTACTGGCTGGCCGTCCCAAAGGCTGCCAGCAGGGCAAAGGCCCACAGGTCGGCCAACGCGATCGGCTGCCAGACAAAGGGCAGGACAATGCTCGAGGCGATCGAGCCGATGACGGCCGACCACAGGACCGATGTGGCAACGGAATCGGCGCGCACCAGCCGCGTCAGCAGGGCACCGGCCGCATAGGTGAAGGCCCCGGCCAGCGGCAGCAGTGCCGCAGGCTGGAACACGCCCATCCCCGGTCGGATGATCAGAAGGGCGCCAATCAGCGCGGCGGCAATTCCCATGAGGCGGCGGGGACCGATCCTTTCGCCCAGAAACAGCGCCGCGCCAAGTGTGATGAGGACCGGGTTCAGATCCATGATCGCCGTGGCCTCGGCCAGACCGATATACTGCAGCGAGGTAAAGAACAGGCCGACCGAGCCCAGTTGCATCAGTGCGCGCGCGAATTGCATTCCGGGATGCCGGGTCCGCAACAGCGGCAGCATCGTGCTGCGAAAGATCAGCACGAAGATCAGCAGGTTGCCGATGAAACGGGCCCAGATGACCTGGCCCGGATGATAGATCTGCGTCAGGTGCTTGGCGGTTGCGTCCATCAGCGTGAAGCCCAGGATCGCCGCCAGCAGCAGCGCGATCCCCTGTGCCTGATCCGACCCCGGACGCTTCAGCCCGTCACGCTCGCGCCCCATCAGGGCAAAGCTGCGCGCCAGCACCCGCATCAGGGTGCGAGGGAAACGGGGCAGGAATGAGAACGCACAAACGTCGCCCTCATCCCAATTCCCATGCCCATGGCACCCCGTTTCGTCACAAAAGCGCCTTGGCGCGCTCGATCACGGCTTCGGCGGTGATGCCGAACTCCTTGTAGAGTTCGGGTGCGGGGCCCGAAGCGCCGAAACCTTCCATGCCGACAAAAACCGACTTCGCCTCCTGCCCACGCTCACCCAGCAGCAGCCAGTCCCAAGGCTGGCGGACAGCGGCCTCGATGGCGATGCGGACAGTATCGGCGGGCAGGACCTCGGCACGGTATTCGGGTGCCTGATCGCGGAACAACTCCATCGACGGGACGGAAACGACGCGGGTGGCGATGCCTTCGGCCTCCAGGCTGTCACGCGCGGCAACTGCGATCTCGACCTCGGAGCCTGTGGCCATCAGCACGACCCGGGGCGTCGCCGAGGCTTCGCGCAGGACATAGGCGCCCTTGGCAGTCAGGTTCTCGTCGGTGTTCTGCCGCAGCGTCGGCAAATTCTGGCGGGACAAGGCCAGAACAGACGGCGTTGCATCCTGCGACAACGCGATCTGCCAAGCCTCTGCCGTTTCGATCTGGTCGCAAGGACGCAGGGTCAGCGTGTTCGGCGTGGCCCGGCAGATGGCCAGATGCTCGACCGGCTGGTGGGTCGGACCGTCCTCGCCCAGGCCGATGCTGTCATGGGTCATGACATAGATGACCGGCAGGCCCATCAGCGCCGACAGGCGCATGGCGCCACGGGCATAATCGGTAAAGGTCAGGAAGGTGCCGCCGTAAGGGCGGAAGCCGCCATGCAGCCAGATGCCGTTCATGGCCGCCGCCATGCCATGTTCGCGGATGCCATAGTGCAGATAGCGGCCCATGCGGTTCTCGGGTCCGAACACGCCCTGGCCACCGGTCTTGGTGTTGTTCGACCCGGTCAGGTCGGCCGATCCGCCAAAGTTTTCCGGCATGACCGCGTTCAACACTTCCAGGGTGTTTTCGCTGGCCTTGCGGGTGGCGACCTTTGGTCCCGTTTCCAGCGTTTTCGCGGCAAAGGTTGCGATGGTGCTGTCCAGCTGCGGGTTCACCTCATTGCCGATACGGCGGGCGAAATCGTCGCGGCGGTCGGCGGGCAGGGCATCGACGCGACCGTTCCATTCGGCACGCATCTGCGCGCCGCGCTGGCCGATCTGGCGCCAGTGCGACATGACCTCGG
>NZ_JBKGUN010000192.1:0-6560 GCF_046462195.1 Paracoccus sp. (in: a-proteobacteria)
CCCCTGTCTTAGCCGCGATAGGTTGACAGAGTCTTAGTAACCGGCAAGGTCAGCCGCAAGGGATGGATCGCAAATCGACCCGCGCAACCGTGCGTGGTCAGGCAGGAGAGGCATGTGAAACTGATCGTCGGACTGGGAAATCCGGGTGCGAAATATGCGGCAAATCGTCACAATGTCGGCTTCATGGCGGTGGATCGCATTGCCGACGACCACGGCTTTGGACCTTGGCGGTCACGGTTCCAAGCCTTGGTTTCGGAAGGCAGGCTCGGGGACTTGCGGGTGACGCTGCTCAAGCCGCAGACCTTCATGAACTTGTCGGGCCAGCCCGTGGGCGAGGCAATGCGCTATCTGAAACTTTCGCCCGCCGACGTGATCGTGCTGCATGACGAACTGGACCTCGCACCCGGCAAGTGCCGGGTCAAGCAGGGGGGCGGGCATGCAGGGCATAATGGTCTGCGCTCGATCCACCAGCATGTCGGCGCTGACTATGGCCGCGTGCGGCTGGGCATCGGGCATCCGGGGCACAAGGACAAGGTGGCTCCTTATGTGCTGTCGGATTTTGCCAAGGCCGATCAGGACTGGCTGGACGATCTCTTGCGAGGCATTTCAGACGGCGCAGCGGCCTTGGCCGCAGGGGATGGCGGACGGTTTCAGAATGCCGTCGCGGCCCGGACGGCACCGGCGCGCAATAGCGGGACCGAAGCCCCAAAGACAGCAACCACGCCCGCAGCACCGTCCCCCTTGCCCGATGCGCCAGACGGCGAGCCTACCAATTTTACCGATCGTCTGCGGGCGTTGACGGATCGCTTCAAGTGACACAGGCCGTGCGCCAGGCGTTCCGCGATCAGGCCCAATCCTGCCGCGACCTCGGCTCTCCGTTAACGGCGCAGGTTTGTGAAGCATTGGGCGAAGGGTTGCAACCCGAACAGGGCGCCGTTGCCGCGGGCGTTCTGGCTTGGCCCGGCGATCCGTCCAGCCGCGCCGATTCCGTCCCGTTGCGCCTGTGCGGCGCGCTGCATGCACTGGTCCTGACGGATGCTGCACCCGATCTGGCCCGGGCCTATGCCGATGGCCAGGCACCGACCGATCTTCTGGTCGACATCCTGCGCCGGCATCAGGACAGCATCCTGCCATGGCTCGACAGCCCGCCGCAAACCAACGAAGTCGCGCGTTCAGCCGCGCTGATCGGCGCGGCGCGCTTTCTTTCGGACCTGTCGCCCCTGCCCTTGCGTCTGCTGGAGTTGGGCGCATCGGCAGGCTTGAACCTTTATTTCGACCATTATCATCTTGGGCCGCAGGATCAGGGGGTGTCGCTGACGCCCGACTGGCGCGGCGCGATGCCACAAGGATCGATTCGCGTGGCCAGCCGAAGGGGCGTGGACCTGAATCCGCTGGACCCTGCCCGCGATGCGCTGCGGCTGATGGCCTATTGCTGGGCGGACCAGTCCGACCGTTTGGCACGGTTGCGCGCTGCCTTGGCGCTTGCGCAGGCAGATCCTCCGCCCGTCGATCAGGGTGACGCGGGTGCCTGGCTGGCGCAGCAGTTGCAGGACCCGGTGCAGGGTCAGGTCACCATGGTCTTTCACACAATCGCCGCGCAATATTTTCCCCGGGACACCGTTGCGGCCTGTGACTCAGTCTTTGCCCGTGCGGCCGCACGCGCGACGCCCGATGCCCCCCTAGCCCATGTCGAGATGGAGGGTGATGGCGGTGAGGGCGCCGTACTGCGCCTGTCGTTCTGGGACGGCAGGACGCGACAGTGGTTGCTGGGGCGCGCCGACTTCCACGGGCGCTGGATCGACTGGCACCCCCGGCCCTTGTGAGACAGGCCCCTTTCGTGTGGGCCCACGGCAGCATAGGCTGTTGAAAAGGGAGGAACGCCATGGAGGTCTCGATCAATGTTCTTGGCGGGGAACTGCAGCCTTGCTCGACCCGGCCTTTAACCGGATTTTATCGCAATGGCTGTTGCGACACCGGGCCCGAGGATCGGGGCAGCCACACGGTCTGCGTGATCCTGACGGATGAATTCCTGGCCATGTCGCGATATCTGGGCAACGACCTGACGACGCCGCGCCCGGAATTCGGGTTTCCGGGACTCAAGTCCGGCGACAAGTGGTGCCTCTGCGCCGCACGTTTTCTGCAGGCGGCCCAGGAGTTCGCCGCCCCTGCCGTCGTGCTGGAGGCGACGCACAGGCGCGCCTTGGACATCGTGCCCCTGGAGCTTTTGAAGCGTCATGCGCAAACAGATGCAGGCTAGGCTGCTGGCGCTGGCTGCACTTATGGCTGCCGGGCCGGCCGTGGCGTTCGATCCTGACCTGAACGGCGTGATTCGTGCGGATGACCGCAAGGCTTCAGCAACTGGACGAGGTTGCAGGCCGCACCTGCGCAATGGGCTGGACCATGGCAGTCCCTAGGATCACGAGGTTCTGGTGGATGGCCTTGCCGGCAGACCTATTGCCACGGAGCAGGCACAGGCCTTTCGCGCGACTGGTTCTGCCGGATGCTGAGCAGGATGGCAACCTGCCGTTGGTGGTTTATCGGCCCTTTCCGTGCCGCATCCTTAAACGGGCAGTTCGAGAAGCGGACGGGCTCGCAGCGCATGACCGGCACATTGGGGATGCTGGACGGGCAGCCTGTTTATGTCGGAACTGCCTATGTAACAGGCGAAACGCCGTACCCTTATGCAGATCTGCCGCCTGAAACCGACCCATCCGCCACGCCGCAAATGATCCCGGAGATCGAGGTGACGGGCAGCGACACCGCCCGTCTTCTTCTGCCCCTGCCGCTGCTGGAATCAGAGCTGAACGTCCTGCTGCTGACGCGTTGATCAGATCTTCATGTCAAAGCCGAGGTGCTTGGCAACAGTGAAGATGTCCTTGTCGCCCCGGCCGCACATGTTCATCACGATGATATGGTCGGCCGGCAGATCGGGCGCGATCTTCATCACATGAGCCAAGGCGTGGCTGGGCTCCAGCGCAGGGATGATGCCTTCGGTCGCACAGCACAGCTGGAACGCTTCCAACGCCTCCGCGTCGGTGATGCTGACATATTCGGCACGACCCATGTCCTTCAACCACGCATGCTCCGGACCGATTCCGGGATAATCCAGACCCGCGCTGATCGAGTGGCCTTCCAGGATCTGCCCCTCGTCGTCCTGCAGCAGATAGGTGCGGTTGCCATGCAGAACTCCCGCGCGCCCGCCGGACAGGCTGGCGCAGTGCTCCATCCGGTCATCAACCCCCTTGCCGCCCGCTTCGACGCCGATGATGTGGACATCCTTGTCATCGAGGAAGGGATAGAACAGCCCCATCGCGTTCGAGCCGCCGCCGATGGCCGCCACGACCGTGTCGGGCAGCCGCCCTTCGCGCGGCATGATCTGCTCGCGCACTTCCTTGCCGATGATCGACTGAAAGTCGCGGACCATCGCCGGATAAGGATGCGGACCCGCAACCGTGCCGATGCAGTAGAACGTGTCGCGCACGTTGGTGACCCAGTCGCGCAACGCGTCGTTCATCGCATCCTTGAGCGTGCCCCGGCCGCTGGAAACAGGCACGACCTCGGCCCCCAGCAGGCGCATGCGGAACACGTTCGGCGCTTGGCGCTCCACGTCATGGGCGCCCATGAAGACGACGCATTTCAGACCGAACCGCGCGCAGACCGTGGCGGTGGCGACGCCATGCTGACCCGCGCCGGTTTCCGCGATGATGCGGGTCTTGCCCATGCGGATCGCCAGCAGGATCTGACCCAGCACATTGTCGATCTTGTGCGCGCCGGTGTGGTTCAACTCGTCGCGCTTCATGTAGACCTTGGCCCCGCCCAGATGCTGGGTCAGGCGTTCGGCAAAATACAGCGGCGACGGCCGGCCGACGTAATGCGTCCACAGGTCGTCCATCTGCGCCCAGAACGCCGGGTCGGTTTTGGCGCGCTCGTATTCAGCCTCGAGGTCAAGGATCAGCGGCATCAGCGTTTCACTGACGAAGCGGCCCCCATAGATGCCAAAGCGGCCCTGCTCGTCGGGTCCGGTCGTGAAGCTGTTCAGCAGATCGTCGGCCATTGGGATGCGCCCTTGCAGTCGGAATGGGAAGGTGGGGCAAAGCCCCGTTCCTTCCCTTCTAGCCCTCTTCGTCCGCAGGGTGAAGCCCAAGCCGCGGGGCGATCAGCCGCCCTTCTGCGGCCGGCCTGCCACATAGGTCTGCGCCACGGCACGGTCGTCACCCATGATCTGCAGGATGAACAACTCCTCGGCCAGTGTTTCGGCACGTTCCATGCGCAGGGACATGGCCGGTGTCGCGCCAGCATCCAGCACCACCAGATCCGCAGCGCTGCCGGGCGCCAGGGTTCCGATTTCGTCTTCCATCCCCAAGGCAATCGCGTTGCCGCGTGTCGCCCAGTGGAAGGCCGCCAACGGGTGCAGCTTTTGCCCGCGCATCTGCAGGATCTTGTAGCCTTCGTTCAGGGTTTGCAGCATCGACCAGCTTGTGCCCCCGCCGACATCCGTCGCAATGCCGCTGATGATCCCGGCCGCCCGCAGCCCGTCCGCATCGAACAGGCCCGAGCCGAGGAACAGGTTCGATGTCGGGCAGAAGACCGCGCGGCTGCCGGTTTCGGCCATGCGCGCGACTTCCCGCGGTTCCAGATGGATCGCGTGACCCAGCAGCAGCCTGTCCGACAGCAAGCCATGGCTTTCATAGATATCCAAGTAATCCCGTGCCTTGGGATAAAGGCTTAAGGTAAAATCGATCTCTTCGCGGTTTTCGGAAAGATGGGTCTGGACGTGGCAGTCCGGATGGTCGCGGACCAGCGCCCCCGTTGCTTCAAGCTGTTCGGGAGTGGAGGTGATGGCAAACCGTGGCGTGATCGCGTAACGCTGCCGGCCCCTGCCGTGCCAGGCCGCTATCAGTGCGGCGCTGTCGTCATGGCCCTGTTGAGGCGTGTCCAGCACTGCGTGCGGGGCGTTGCGGTCCATCATGACCTTGCCCGCCACCATCGCCATGTCACGCGCATGCGCGGCTGTGAACAGGGCCTCGGCCGAGGCTTTGTGGCTGGAACAGAACGTCACCGCCGTTGTCGTTCCATGCGTTGTCAGCTGATCCAGGAACAGTCCTGCCATGCGCGTGGCATGGTCAGGATCGGCGAAACGCGCCTCTTCGGGAAAGGTATAGGTGTTCAGCCAGTCCAAGAGCTGCGCACCCCAGCTGGCAATCACCTGCAACTGCGGAAAGTGAATATGCGGATCGATGAAGCCGGGCAGGATCAGATGCGGGCGGTGGTCAATCTCTACCAGCCCTTCCTGCGCGAGGTCGGCATGATCGCCCACGGCAAGGATACGGCCATCCTCGATCAGGATCGCACCGTTTTCCCAGAAGCGATGGTTGTCCTGCGTGTCGGCAGGATCGGCGTAAAAGTCGAGGACGCGGCCCCGGATCAGTTGTTGCATGAGGTTTTCTGTGAAGAAGGGGCGGTAAGGCGCGCCATCAGTTCGGCGGCGGTGAAGGCGGCGATGACCTCGGGGCGCTTGTCGCGCGAAAAGCCGCCGCCGATGGGACACACCAGAGGCGCAGGATCGAGACCCTGTGCCGTGGCAAAGCGGGTGAATTGTGCGCGCTTGGTGGCGCTGCCGATCATGCCGACATAGGACAGGTCCGGACGTGCCAGTGCCTCGGCCGCCAGCAGAAAATCAAGGGCGTGGTCGTGGGTCAGGATGATGACCGCCGCACCGGGACGCGAGCGGCGAATTTCGGCCTCGGGCAGCGCGGTCAGGCGGGTGGGGGCGTGGGCCAGCGCCAGTTCCTCGGGGCGGCTGTCGAACAGCGTCACGTTGACCGGCAGCGGCTGCAGCGCGTGCGCCAGCGCCCGGCCGACATGACCCGCACCGAAGACCAGAGCGTCCGGATGATCGACGACCGTGGGGCCGTTCCGATCCAGTTCCAGGATGACGCGGCCACCGCAGCACTGCCCGATTTCGGGACCTAGCGGAATGTCCATCCGGGCTTGGACCTCGTTCCGGGCCAGCATCTGCCGGGCGCGGTCGATGGCCATGTATTCCAGTTGCCCGCCACCAATGGTGCCCTGTGTGCTGTCCGAGGACACGAACATCTCGGTCCCTGCGTCGCGCGGCGTCGAGCCGCGCGCCGATATGACCCGGATGCGGATCATCCCCGCAGCCGCTCGACCGCCATCAGCACGCGCTCGGGCGTGGCAGGCGTGTCAAGACGCGCCGGCTGGCGATAACCGCCGACCGAGGCCACCGCCATGTTGATCGCCTCGAAGACGCTGATGCCCAGCATGAACGGTGGCTCTCCGACAGCCTTGCTGCGCTTGATGGTGCGCTCGGAGGCTTCGGACCAGTCGGCCAGCCTGACGTTGAAGACGCGCGGCCGGTCGCTGGCCAGCGGCACCTTGTACGTCGAGGGGGCATGCGTGCGCAGGCGTCCCTCGCTGTCCCACCACAATTCCTCAGTTGTCAGCCAGCCGGCGCCCTGCACGAAAGCGCCCTCGACCTGGCCCTTGTCCAGGGCAGGGTTCAGGCTGCGGCCCACGTCATGCAGGATGTCGGCGCG
>NZ_JBKGUN010000193.1:0-5173 GCF_046462195.1 Paracoccus sp. (in: a-proteobacteria)
TTGGAGCTACTTCCACATTGACGCAGATAATGAGGTTTCAGGCGCGGCGAACGGCCGAAAGGTCCCGCATAGCAGCCTGTCGACTGTCACCTTGGACCGTCCGCTGTGCGGGACCTTCCGGCCCTTCGCTGCACGTGCAGGATTGTAGGCATGTTCCAAGCGCTGCGGCCGTGGAGGGCGAAAAAGCAGACCGTCGCATTGCAGCAGTGGAAGATACCACTCACACGAAAAGCGGACATCCCGCTGTGGTCACCCAGAAGGTTTGTCGACCCAGGAAAGACTATGTCTCTGACACCGTGTTCAGCAACCGAGCAAATGCCCTGTTGTCAAACTCACGCACGGTAGCCTAGCGCGTGATGTCGAGTTCATCATGGATATATCCGTATGCGAGAGATGTAGAAATAAGCCGCTCCACAACAAATTTTGTTAGCTACACTTAACAGAAAGTTAAATTTTCTTAACATATTCCATGGAGGCTTTTTGATATTTGTCTCTCAGACACGACAATGTCTTGGGAGGACATCATGAACTCGGAAAGCCGCTCCGCGGCGCTCTCCAATGTTTCATTGGCAATGCGCGCGTGGAACATTCGCCGCCGGGCCCTTTTGATGGGCGAGGTGCAGGGGCAGGGGTATATCGGACAGGCGCTTGGGATTGCGGATGTGCTTGCAGCCTCTTATTTCCACGCGCTGGAATATCGCTCCGAAGATCCAGAATGGGAAGGGCGCGACCGCTTCCTGCTGTCGATCGGTCATTATGCCATCGCCCTTTATTCCGTGCTGATGGAAGCGGGCATCTTGCCCGAAGATGAACTGGAAACCTACGGCATGGATGACAGCCGGATGCCCATGTCGGGCATGGCGTCCTATACCCCGGGGATGGAGATCACGGGCGGTTCGCTCGGACATGGCTTGGGTATTGCCGTGGGCATGGCGATGGGGCTGAAGCGCAAGAACAACTCCGCTTTCGTCTTCAACCTGATGTCGGATGGCGAATTGGGCGAAGGGTCGACCTGGGAAGCCGTGATGTCCGGTGTCCAGCACAAGCTCGACAACCTGATCTGTCTGGTCGACTTCAACGACCAGCAGGCGGATGGCAAGTCCACGGCCGCGCTTGCACAAGGCGACGAACTGGCGAAGTGGCAGGCTTTCGGCTGGCATGCGCAGCGCGTGAATGGCAACGACCTGCCTGCAGTCGTCGCCGCGTTGGACGAGGCACGCGAGACTGATCACGCCGGCCCGCGGGTCATCATCTTCGACACACGGATGTGCAAGGGCGTGGACTTTCTAGAAGAGCGCGAGATCACGCATTTCGTTCGTGTGGAAGCCGACGAATGGACCAAGGCGCTGGCCGTTCTGGAAGAAGGAAAACCGCAATGACCCTCGCCTCGATGAAGCGCAAATACGAGCCGCGCCAGGTCCCCGAAGAGAAGGTGGCGACCACGGCCATGATCGCCTCGCTGGCCGCTGAGGGCTATGACACGGTTGCCGCGCCCTTTGGCAATGCCCTGGTCGAAGCGGCCAAGAAGGACGACAAGATTGTCGGCCTGTCCGCCGACCTGGCAAAATACACCGACCTGCACATCTTTGCACAGGCGATGCCGGACCGGTTCTACCAGATGGGCATGGCCTAACAGTTGCTGATGTCGGCGGCGGCAGGCCTAGCCCGCGAAGGCTTCAACCCTTTCGCCACCACCTATGCCGTCTTTGCCTCGCGTCGGGCTTATGACTTCATCGCCATGGCAATCGCGGAAGAAAATCTGCCCGTCAAGATCTGCTGCGCCCTGCCGGGCCTGACGACCGGCTATGGCCCCAGCCACCAAGCCACCGAAGATCTGGCGATCTTCCGGGGTCTGCCGAACATGACGATCATCGATCCCTGCGATGCCGACGACATCATCGGCATGGTGCCGCAGATCGCAGCGCATGACGGCCCGGTCTACACCCGCCTGCCGCGGGGCAAGGTCCCCTCGGTGCTGACACGCCACAAGCCCGACTACCAGTTCCAGCTGGGCAAGGCGCAGGTGATCCGCGAAGGTGCGGATGTGCTGATCATCTCGACCGGCTTCATGACGATGCGCGCACTGGATGCAGCCGAACGTCTGGCCGCCGACAACGTCGACGCCGCCGTGCTGCACGTGCCGACGATCAAGCCATTCGACACCCAGACGATCCTTGCCGAGGCCCGCAAGGGCAGCCGCCTTGTGGTGACGGCTGAGAACCACACCGTCGTCGGCGGGCTGGGCGAAGCCGTGGCAACGACGCTGCTGACCAACGGGGTCACGCCCACGTTCCGAATGATCGGGCTCCCGGACGAGTTCCTCGAGGCCGGCGCCCTGCCGACGCTGCACGAGATGTACGGGCTGACCGTCGACAAGGTGGTCGAGCGCATCAAGGGCTGGCTCTGACAGCCGCCCGTTTCACGTTTTTGCAAGGGAGGAAAAAGGCCATGAGTCTTTTGAAGGATAGATATGTCATCGTGACCGGCGCTGCATCCGCGCGCGGCTTGGGTAAGGCCACGGCCCAGATGTTTGCCGAACATGGCGCCACCGTGGCCATTCTTGATCTGGATGCCGGCGCGGCCGAGGCCGCAGCAGCGGACTTGGGCGCGGATCATGTGGGCCTTGCCTGCAACGTCACCGACAAGGCAGCCTGCGAGGCAGCGGCCAGGACGCTGCTTGAACGCTGGGGGCGGATCGACGTCCTGGTGAACAACGCGGGCATCACGCAGCCGCTCAAGGTCATGGACATCGAGGCGCAGAACTATGACGCGGTGCTTGACGTCAACCTGCGCGGCACCCTCTACATGAGCCAAGCGGTCATTCCGGCCATGCGCGCCCAGAAGTCGGGCAGCATCGTCAATCTCAGCTCGGTCTCGGCGCAGCGCGGTGGCGGCATCTTCGGCGGCCCGCACTATTCGGCCGCCAAGGCGGGCGTCCTGGGCCTGACCAAGGCCATGGCGCGCGAGCTTGCCCCCGACAACATCCGCGTCAACGCGATCTGCCCCGGCTTTATCGCAACCGACATCACCGCCGGCAAGCTGACCCTGGAGATGAACGAGCAGATCCTGGCCGGCATCCCCATGGGCCGTGCCGGCGCGGCCTCCGACGTCGCGGGCTGTGCACTGTTTCTGGCCTCCGACCTGTCGGCCTATTGCACCGGCACGGAAGTCGACGTGAACGGCGGATCGTTGATCCACTGAACCCTTGCCCGCCGCGAGGAGGCGGCGGGCACCATGATCATCTTTGGGAGGAACCCTCATGAAACGGACTCTTACTGCCGCCCTGCTGTCCAGTGCCGCCCTGTCGGGCATGGCGCATGCCGAAACGATCATTCTGGCTCACGCGCAACCGCCCGGCAACCCGCGCTCGCTGGCCGCCGACCTCTTTGCCGAAAAGCTGTCGGAATGCACCAATGGCGGCATCACCGTTAGTGTGGCAGGATCGTCAACAATGGGCGACGATGTCGAGGCACTGACCTCCGCTTCCGCCAACATCATCCAGATCGCGGCCAATAGCCAAGGGGCGACGGCGCAGATCATCCCCGAGCTCAACGTGATCGGGCTGCCCTTCCTGTTTGAGGATGCGCCGACCGCATGGGCGGCCATCGACGGCGAGATCAAGGACATCATCGACGAACGCGCGCAGGCGGCAGGGCTGAAACTGCTGGGGCTTTGGGACAACGGCATCCGCCATGTCAGCCATCTGTCGAAGTCCATCACCACCCCTGCCGATCTTCAGGGCGTCAAGATCCGCACGCCCCCGGACGAGATGACCATCTCGATCTTCAACGCGCTGCAGGCCAACCCCGCGCCGCTTACCTTTTCGGAGCTGCCGACGGCGCTGCAGTCGGGCGTCTTCGAGGCGCAGGAAAATCCACTGACGAATATCTATTCGTCGAAGATCCACGAGATCACGCCATACATCTCGTTGACGGGCCACAAGTACGAGACATCGCCTTTGCTGGCGAGCCTTGCCTGGTGGTCGTCGCTGTCGCCGGAGGATCAGACCTGCGTCCAGCAGTCCGCGGACGAGGCAACCGCTTTCCAGCGCGAGACTGCACAAACGCTGGAAGCCGAGGTGCGCCAGAAGCTGGAGGATGAGGGCGCAACCATCACCGAACTTGCGGACCGGCAGGCTTTCGTGGACGCCACGGAGAGTGTTTATGAAGACTGGCGCAGCCGCTATCCAGAGCTGGTCGACAAGCTTGTCGCGGAGGCCGGAAAGTGACCCGCGCCGCAATTGATGATACGGATCAGGAGGGAGGGCGCCCCGCGCCCTCCGTTCTGCGGGGCATCGTCGCCGCCGCCGAAATGTCAGGCAAGCTGGTCTGCGTGGTCACCCTGATCGTGCTGTTTGTCGGCCTGATGGCAAACGTGATCCTGCGCTATGCGTCCGGCCGCGGCCTGGAGTGGGCTTATGACATCCACGCCATCCTGCTTCCATGGATGATCGGTGGCGGTGTCGTGCTGGCCACCGTGCACAGCCGCAATATTGCGATCACCATCCTTCCCGATCTTCTTCCCCTTGGCGGCAAGCGGGTTCTGTTCATCGTCGTTTCAGCACTGACGCTGCTGATTTCGGTCTTCGTGGTCTGGTCGGCCTTTCCGATCATCCGTGCCGCGCAGTACCAGCGCATCCCCTCTTTGGGCGGGATCAGCCAACTCTGGGGCTATGCCAGCCTGATCTACGGTTTTGGCGGCATCGCGCTGATCTGCCTGTGCGACATCGTCGCCGCGCTGATGGGACGGACGTTGCGCCAGGTCGAAGTCGCCTCGAGCCTCAGCTGAAGGAGAAGCACCCATGACCTCGATCCTTGTTGTCGCCTTCTTTGTGCTGATGGCGCTGTCGGTGCCCGTAGCGCATGCCATGCTGGGGGGAACGGCACTGGCGCTGCTGCTTGACGGCAAGCCGTTGGCGGTGATTGCGCAGCGCCTTTATGCGCCGACCCAGGCCTTCCCGATGCTGGCGATCCCCTATTTCATCCTCGCGGGATCCCTCATGATGCACGGGAAGTTCGGCGAATACCTCGTCAACATCGCGCGCCTGCTCGTCGGCCGCTTCCGCGGCGGTCTGGGCCAGGTCAGCATCCTCGGCTCGGTGATGTTCGGCGGCGTCTCGGGTTCGGCCGTGGCGGACGCCTCGGCCATGGGCAACGCGCTGATCCCGGTGCAG
>NZ_JBKGUN010000194.1:0-9634 GCF_046462195.1 Paracoccus sp. (in: a-proteobacteria)
CTCCAGTTTCAAACGCTTCAGTCCTCAGGGGGCAGAACAGCCTTTCTTTTCGGCCATTGCTCAGCCATCTGGGACATGGCTTAGTCCCGAGCTGGCCTCTGACGCTTTCAAGAGCGCACAAAGACTCCACTCATCCCCTCGCTTATTTGTTTTTCTTCACCTATACCGCTCGCGCGCAACAAGCTGTTGCACCATCCGAGCCGGTGACTGGCCAGGCTTGAGCCAGGAGACGACCTTATGACACATGATCACATGGCTGCTCCCGCTGTGGCTCCCGAGCAGGGCGGCGGTGCTGCAGAAGAATTGGCCTATCGTCTTCGCCAGCAACAGCTTGCCGCAGACTTCGGCCTATACGCACTGAGAACCCGCGACACCGATGCACTGCTGCAGGAAGCCACTCGGATCTGTGCGCTCGGCTTGCACAGCGAGTTCTGCAAGGTGATGAGGTACCTGCCAAGCGAGGAACAGTTCATCGTGCAGGCCGGAGTCGGCTGGAAGCCCGGCGTGATCGGCTTTGCCCGGCTTGGCGCCGATGCTGAAAGCTCGACGGGGTATGCTTTTCACACGGGTGCGCCGGTCATTTCCAACCACCTGACCAAGGAAAGCCGGTTCCGTACCCCGGCTCTGCTCGTGGAGCACGGGATCAAGCGTGCCATCAACGTGCTCATCCAGGGCGATGGGGGACGCTACGGAGTACTTGAGGTGGACAGTCCAACCGAGGGGCGGTTCACCAAGGCCGATCTGGCATTCATGCAGGGTTTTGCAAACCTCCTCGGCGTGGCGCTTGAACGGCAGCAGGCTGAAGAAGCCCGACAGGCAGGCGAGAGGCAGCTTCAGGAAGCCAAGGCCCATCAGGAGGTCCTGACACGCGAGATCAGCCACCGTGTCAAGAACAGCCTGGCCATGGTGGCAAGCCTTCTGAGCATGCAAAGGCGCTTGATCTCGGATCCGGCTTTGCAACGCGCGCTCGACGATGCCCGCTCTCGGGTCATGACCATTGCACAGGTGCATGACCGGCTTTGGCGTGCCGATGAGGTGCACATGATGGCGCTGGAAGAGTTCATGGTCCAGTTGTGCGACCAGATCCGTACAACTGCCGCGCCCGGTCAAACCTTAAGTTGCGCCATTGCGCCGATCGTGGTGGCCACAGATCAGGCGGTGCCGCTGGCATTGCTGGTCAACGAGCTGGTGACGAACGCGTTCAAGTACGCCTATCCAGACGGCAGCGGAGACGTGCGCCTCACCATCCAGCCAGACAAGCACGGGCACTTTCGACTGACAGTTTGTGACAATGGACAGGGCCTGCCTCCGAACTTCGATACCCACGATACCAAGAGCCTTGGCATGAAGCTGATCACCAGCCTCAGTCGTCAGCTTGACGGGCGGGCCGAATGGCAAAATGCTTGCCCAGGAACCTGCTTTGTGCTGGAGTTTCCGGTGCAGGAGCGTCCGACACGGCAGAACTGATGGCGCATGGAGCACCTTTCTGATCTGGCTTCGCACGCATCAGTGAAGGCAAATTTTGCGAAATAAGGCCTGTCGATGTCGTAGTATTTCCCCGCACAGTAACGGCTCTGAGCGAGGCGTATCCAGAGCGTGGGCAGAGAGACCGGATCTGGGTTGGTCCCCTGGCCGCTGCGGATCTCGTGGAGGAAACGGCGCTGGCTGCCATCCTGCGCGCGTTCACGGACCCACGCCGCCCCTCGACTGCAGGTACAATAGCCCCGCGTTAGTCCGGTGACGCGGCGGGTCCGTGAACGTCTTCCACAGACTCGATGACAAGCTCGTCATAGCCGATGAGCGAGCATGGCTCCCGACGAAACTGCAGGGCAGGAAGCACGACCGCAACGATTTCTGCCGTGCCGTAGACCGCCGATCCGGGAAGAGGATGTCCGCCTCTGGCGCTGCCGTTGCCGTCGGTGATCGTGATGTGAATGTGCTGTCCGGCCCGATCCACTGTCCCGACGAGCGACGTGACCTCGAAATGGCCTTCGTAGAGCGTGCCCTCCGGACAGTTGGCATGCCGGATCCAAACCCGCGTCAGGCTTCCGGCACAGGTCGCGAGGGCCATTGCACGAGCGCCCGCCTTCCTGAGCAAGGCCCGGAGCCCGTTCAGCAGATCCTCCCCGGGCCTCAGCCTTTGCGCAATGTTCAGGCCGGTCAAGGAATGGAGTGGCTGGTCATGCTGTATAGTTATCGCACCTGTCCTTCCGGTTTCGACTGAAGGTCAGCGGAACATCCCGTCGCCCCGTTTCTTTGCAATGCCATTGCTTCTAGAACCTGATAGGCAGTCAAGGGCCAAGACTCGATTGGCTTGTAAACGGAAGCATTTTTAGTTTTTCTGGAGAGTTATACAGGTTCTCTCGACACCCGCGAGCCTCACCCCGTTTCTTCTAGGCAGCCATCTGTTTCTCTGGATTCTTGACCTCGATCTGGCCCTTCTGTCCATCCTGCACCACCGGTCGATCCTGACCCACTCCATGCTGCCTGCGCTTCTTCTTCTGCTGCTTCGGCACCCCTTGGGTGTTGCCCCCGCTGCAGGCGCTTTCATTGCCATCAGCGTCCATCTTACCTGTAATGCGCTTTCTCCTGCCGTGGGCTTCGGGCAGGTGTGGCTGCCTGCGCCGTTCAAGACCTCCTTGGGTGCATGGAGCCATCTATGGCTTATCGGAAATGCCGTGCTCAGCTTCTGGCTCGCCCTCAGAATGGCAAGGATCGCCTTTCGCCAGCCATGGTCGCACTATCCCGTCATCGGAACTGCTGCATTGGTCGGCGCATCCTACGGCATCATCAACGAAAGCTCTCTGCTGGCCGCAGTGGCCAGCCTCACTCTGCCTGGTGCAGCCCACGGGCTGGATCGGCGGCAGAGGGGTGAAACCGCTTATCAAATGGGACCGCGTCGAGAGCATGGCCGAAGGGCCGGATCTTTTTCCGGAACATCTGAGGCTTCTAGACCAAGACACCAGTTTGTCCACTGGACCTTGTTCAAACCTTCATGTCTCGCGCGGACCTGCTTCAGTGAGACGCCTCTACTCGTTGCACTCTGTAATCGGCTGATTGGGTATAGTGCGTTCGCAGTTCCATGGTCGACAGGCAGGTTTCGCAACTTGGAAGCCGGAATCGCGTTCATGGGCAAGTGCAGAGGCTCGTCCTCAAGGACCGGCCCAAGTTTTGCCAGAAAGGTGACTGATCATGATCAATCCATTCCGGTTCCGGCCCGAGACCCCGGACACCGCCGATGAGCCCGAGGCCGAGGATCTCGACGGCGGCACAGGTAATTGGGAGAACAACGGACTTTCCAATTTAATGGCCTGGGCCAGCCGGGTCTTTCTGCCGTCTTGGTGCGACACTCCGGAGCACTGGACCTCCCGCCTCATGCAGTATTTTCGCACGTCCTGCCCCTGCTGCCTCTTCTTCAGAGGCATATCAATTGGGCTGGTCTTCGGACTCGGCATCGGTCTGGCTGCGGCCTTCTTTATCTAAAGGGCCACAAAGGATCTGAGGAAGCAGACGAAAGAAAGGCCAATGGGACCCGACAGCCACACGCCGGATGTTATCTGGCCGTTATGGCGCCCACTTCTCTTTTCCAGCCTTTCTACATATCCAAAGTTCAATTGGTCGATCATGCCGCGATCTTCCTTGATTAAATGCTTCGGCTGGATGTTAAGCGTTGCAATAAGCGCGGGATCTACTCGTAATATTACCGCCGTCGGGATATTACCGCCGTCGGGAAGTGAGCCGATTTCACGTGATCAAGGCGTTTTATCGACAAGCTGGCGGCAAAGGGCGTTGCGTAAAAATGGTCCCAAGGAAACCGCAAGCTTAGGTTGTTCGCGTAGAGGCTGACAAAAAACCCTTCGCCCTGTTTGTGAGTCGGAATATCCGCCTATCCGCTTGAAGGTTTAAGATATGTTGGACCAGGCGAAGCTTCAGAGTGCGAGTTGTAGTGTGAGGGTGGCGACAGCGGCTGCGGCATAGAGTACATTGGAACGGAGCGATGCCAATATCCTACCGGTGCGGGTGAAGCGGTGTCTGGTGGCTGAGGCAGCAGCCAGCCTGCTGGACGATAGAGACAGCGCCGCAGATATTGGCGCTATTGCCTTCTTTTGCTGTGCCGGGGATGGATAGGCGCACTTGGTCAGGGGCAGACAGCCGAGCGCAGCCGGGGGAATTTGTCGCAAAATTTTGAGGAGCGCCGGCCTGGGGAGCATAGCAATGGCTCGAAGGCCAAGGCGAGGGATGAATCACTCCTTACGATATCTCGTACAAGTGAAGATACAAGAAAAGCTTTATCGGCACATCGCCTTGAGCCTCTCGACAATATCGCTTGAGGGATAAGGCTTGGGGAAAAAGCAAGCGCCCTTGGGAAGGTCTTCCTGGCTCAGGTCTATGACACCTGACGCAATGACGATCTTGATCGACGGCCACTGCTCCCTGACATGTGCGGCAAGGCTCAGCCCGTTCATCGAGCCCGGCATGTCAACGTCGGTAAAGAGAAGCCCGATATCGGGCCTGGTCTGCAAGATAACCATTGCTGCATCGGCCGACTTGGCCTCATAGGTTCGAAACCCGGCATCTTCCAGCATGTCCACCGCTTCCATCCGGATCAGCACCTCATCCTCTACAACGAGAATGGCGGGGCAAGGGGGGCTTTCTTGTGTCATGATTGTTCTTCTCAACGTGTCGCATGCGGATGGGCCATCAATCTTTTTGTGATAACCCTGACAAAGGGGCTTGCAGTTCAAACTGCAAACCGAATGGTGCATACTTGAGTTCCGCCGTGCCGTTGAAGTAGCCGGCAAGGGCCTGTTCTATCAACCTGCTTCCGAACCCCCGCCGTGTCGGCTTTTCCACCGCCGGGCCGCCGCTTTCCATCCAGTGGAAGTGAAACACAGGTTTCTCCCCCTCCATCTGGACTTTCCACTCAACGCGGACCATTCCTTCCTCGCCGGAAAGAGCGCCATACTTGATCGCGTTCGTGGCAAGCTCGTGCAGGGCCATGGTCAGGGCAAGCGCCTGCTTTGAACCGATGACAAGATCTGGTCCGGACAGAGTCAGGCGTCCAGCTATCATGCGATGGGGAGCCAAGGCGGCTTCGACGACCTCGGCGATATGTGTTTCCGTCCAAGTGGCCTTGACGAGCCGGTCATGAGCCTGCGACATCATCCCGATCCGGGACTGGATCGAGGCACGCGCATCCTCCAGGCTTTGGGCTTGCCGCAGGGTTTGTGACACGATCGCATGAACCATGGCCATCGAGTTTTTGACGCGATGGTTCATTTCACCCAGCATCAGCTGAAGCTGCTCCTCTGCGACCTTGATCCGGTTGATGTCCGTGCAGCTGCCATACCAACGGGTGATCTGACCCGCCTTGTCACGTACGGCCTTTGCACGGCCGAGAACCCATCGGTACTCGCCGGAATGATGCCGCAAGCGGTACTCAACCTCATAAGGCTCGCCCGTTTCCAAGCTGTGCCGCCACCGCTCCCATGCCTGCTCGCGATCGTCTGGATGGAACATGCCCGCCCAGGCCTCGCCATCATTCGAGCCTTCGGGAACACCCGTGAATTCGTACCAGCGGTCGTTGTAATAGTCGTGGAACCCGTCCGGGCGGGTCGACCAGATCATCTGGTCGACAGAGTTGGCAATGGCATGGAACTTGGCCTCACTTTCATGAAGTTGCGCCTCACGAAGTTGCAACTCATGCATCCGGTCGCGCGCCTCGTATTGCCGCGCGCGGGCTTTCAATGCCGACCGGATGGCCCGCAGCAATTCCTCGGCATGCAAAGGACGGGACAAAAGAACGGCATTCCGAAGTGCATCCATACGAACCTTGGCCTGATCCGATCGATGGCGCACAGTGCCATTGGCCAACACAACGAACGGAACGTCCGACCAAGACGGTTGCTCAGCCAACGCGTCGGCGAGCCTGTCCTCATCCGACGCAACCAGCGCTTCTTCGGTGATCAGAACGGCACCGATGCCGTTGTTGATCATCAAGGCCAACTCGCTCAAGGTGGCTGCGACATTGACGCCGATGCCTGCCTTCTCAAGCAGCTGCTTTGCCACAACCGCGTCTCGCCCGCGAGGAGCCAGAACGGCTGCCGACAAGTCCGAGGCGGGAGCTTTTTGCCCGGTTTGGATCTTCACAGGCTGATCGTTTACGATGATCCTGCGCCATCATCATGCGACAATGGCAGCAGCTGATTGTCAGGAGATGCATAAACAAGCTTGCCTGACAGGATGCCAGTGAAACTCCGGAGGGGATCACCGATGACAATACCCGTGTGATCAATCTCCAGTTCGCGGATGCTGCGTTCATGGGCAGAGGTGCGCGTCTTAATCACCGCGATGGATTTGCGGACCTCTCCTTCGGCCTCGAAGTAGCGCAGCATCATGACCGTATCCGCCAGATAGCTGATGTCCAAGTCTGAGCGCAGTTCCCCCGTCACGCCATGCTGACCGAGGATCATCATCGAGACCACACCTTGCTGTGCCAGATAGCTGAGAAGCTCGTGCATCTGCAGGACAAGGAAATTATCGCTCGGCATCGCGTGGAGGTAGGCATTCAAACTGTCGATGACGATGAAACCGGCATCGTCCTTTTCGACAGCATCGCGGACGGCGCTGGCAAATTCGCCAGGCGACAGTTCGGCCGGATCAATCTGTCGAATGGTCAGGACGCCATCATCGATGAATGGCTGAAGATCCATTCCAAGCGCTCGTGATCGGATCAGCAAGGTGGCGAGACGCTCATCGAAGAGGAAGTAGGCAGCCTTCTGTCCGCGCTGCAGTGCTGCAATCATGCAGCGCACGGCCGTTGTGGTCTTTCCCGCACCTGCCGGCCCGGCCAGCAGGGTATTGGTCCCAGGAAACAGGCCTCCACCAAGCAGAGCATCCAATCTGGTCAACCCGGTCGTGACCGGCGTGCTGGAGAAGCTTCGGTGGTGATCCGCAGCGATCAGGCGCGGATACACACAAACGCCGCCCCGCTCGATGGTAAAGTCGTGGTAGCCGCCGTCATATTGTACGCCGCGCATCTTGATGATGCGAAGCCGGCGCCGTTCCGAACCAAAATCGTTGGCCAGTTGCTCCAGGGAAATGACGCCATGCGCGATGGAGTGCAGCTGCAGGTCGCCCGGCTCGGCCGTGCGGTCGTCCAGCATCAAGACGGTACAGCTTCGGCGTGCAAAGAAATGCTTCAACGCCAGGATCTGTCTCCGGTAGCGCAGCGGGTTCTGCGCCAAAAGCCGCAGTTCCGACAGGCTGTCCAGAACCACGCGGGCCGGATTGGTTTCTGCCACCAGATCAAAGATGGCCCGGACACTTTCCCCGAGTTCAACCTCGCTCGGATGCAGAAGCGTCTGCTCGTGATCGGCGGCGAATTCGTCCTCCGCCACCATCTCGTGAATATCGATCCCATCCAAAAGCAAGCCGTGTGACTGGGCCACGGCCCGCAGTTCGTCTTCAGTCTCGGACAGGGTGATATACAGGCCTTTCTCCCTGACCCTTTCACCTTCCAGCAAAAACTTGAGAGCAAGAGTCGTTTTGCCTGATCCGGGCGTTCCCTCGACAAGATACAGACGGGACGGGGTCAAGCCTCCCCGCAGGACGATATCCAGCCCTTGTGTTCCAGTCAGCATTCTGGATTGAGGATCACCCTCAAAAGTCTCGCGCATGCGTCATTGTTCCTATCAATAGCTTCATAACGTCTTAGGTGCTTTGAAAGATCATGTCGTTCGAAGGAACGGATCACGCAGCCTGCTTCATTTAAATAACCATGTTGTGCAGGTGAAGAACTTTATGGAGCCTCATCAGGCTGATGTCAGCCCGAGCGATGCTCATGTTCTAGGACGCATCATCGTCCCCCTGCCCCTCCAGTTACTGATGATACGTATCCTGCTCCCGGTGCAGGAAGCCAGCGATGTCCTGCGCCAGATTCCTTGCCATGATGCGGATTAGCATGTCCCGCTCGTCACGAGAACCTGTGGGGGTCATGGCGTGGCTGCGATTAAGGGCAACCATCATCTTTGATGACATGTCGATGCTCCTGCAGAACAGAATGGTTTCCCGACCCGCCTTCACTGTTCACATGGGTTGTCCGTGCTTCGTGCAAAACGACCGTGAGATCAATCTGTCCAACGGCAGTACCTTTTGCAAATATCGGAGGCCAAACAGAGCCGCTTGGGGAGGCCCCTTCAGGAGCGTCAAGAGCATACGGCCAGAGATGCGCAAGCCTGCCCTTGCCTCAGAAGAAGCGGCTAATGCGGAAGCTGGCAAATGCGGATGTGGTGGTGGCGCCAATGAGATCCGCAAGCAGCGCCACCGCCTGTGACCCGTTCAGGGGCTCGTCCTCAAGACCGGCCGAGTTCACGGCAATGACAGGTCCGTATGGAGGCGCAAGCAACCATTGGCCAAGAGCGCCAACGTCTTCCAGTATCCGGAGCAGTGCCTTCCAGCACGGTGACATGCTGGAGGTTGTCCAGATGACAACGTGTCGCTGCGCAGGCGGCAGGAATATAGTCTATGACCTCAAGCCGCGAGCAGCGGGAGTCCAGCAGGCGCGCGAGCGTTCCGTTCCTGCAACAGATGTCCAACCCATAATTGAACGGGCCCTGGTTCGACGGCTGCAAGCGTGCGGTGGTACTTTGCAGCCTCATACTCACGGGTCCGCTGCATTCGAGGATCATCACTGGCGGCATAAAGGCAGGTCAGGTGACCAGAATATCCTCAAGCGGCGATGATGATCTCCGGATGGAACCGAAATGCTGCTGGTGACAGGCCGCTGTGATGGACCCCTTCGGATCGTCGTCATCGATCAGCGCCGTCATCTGCGTTCTGTGACAGGCCAAGGCTTTCGCGTTCGCGTCGCGGGCACCAGGGCGTCGATGAGGCAGGAGGAAGCCACGCGATCCGTGAAGCGGCCCCAGATCGGATGACATGCCAATCCTGGGTCAGATCAAATGGAAGAAACCACCTAAGCCAGTTCGGCCACCCGTTCGTGATCGATATGCGGGTCGCAGCCCCAGTTTGGCCAAAATCATGGCGTGTTGCGGCATCAGGTCCGACAGCCAAAGGGCCGTTGCCCGGTCATTCGAGGCGGCGCAGTCGGGGTGGCCCAACTAGGCAACTGTCGCTTGGTGAGCAAGAATGCCGACAGCCTCGTGCAGTTCGGTTTCTCCCTCCCGGGCAAGGCGGAGCGCCGCCTAGCAATGCAAGTGGGGGGCGACGGGAGCTCAGTGACGTTCCATCGCGTCTGGCAAGGTCAAACTGGTTACTCTGCCAGACGGACTGAAGGCCAGCACAGGATGAGAATGGGCTGGGAGCAGGCGCAGGCTCGCAAGCCCTACCGGAGTAGAAGTGATTTTTGGCCGCTCGAACCAATCATCCCGGCCCGCAAACCGCTCGATGAAAACCAATTTTAAACCTTTTATAGGTACAGGCGTTTTATTGTAGCGTCGCATCGATGTGCCCTTTCTGGAAGGTTGACACAATGGCCCCCGAGCCCCTTTCCTATGAAATTCGCGAAATGTCGGAACGTTTGAGCGCCAGACGGGCGTTGTTCGACAGCACCCATGACAGCCACCTTCTTGCCGATCTCCAGCATTTGTTGAGGCGCCTCGCACTTGCACAG
>NZ_JBKGUN010000195.1:0-4176 GCF_046462195.1 Paracoccus sp. (in: a-proteobacteria)
TCTGCGATCCTTGCACACCCACCGTGGCACACAGATGCCCTCGGAGGCAGTCACATCAAGGCGGGCGAACAAGTTCAAGATTCTCGAATAGGACATTTCCCGTATATTCTCCTGCCTTCAAAAGAAGCGTCCTGCGAATATCCAATCTACTGGGCAGTCCCCGCTGTCCGAACAATCCAGCATGCTGTGCGCCGCGTTCCAACATGCATGCCATGGCATAGACCGAAAAAATTCTGAGGCCGCACCACGTCGTGTTTCTGCAATAGATGCAGGACCTTTTGAAGCTTAGGTCGCCGATACCGCATATTGTCATCTGCGAGGATGATCGCGTCATGCTGCGCCGCTTGGACGCCCCTCATGACATTCTAACTTTGCCGTTCCTAGTCAGATACTTCGGACGTAAATGGCGGGCATGGCCGGACCATGCGCAGGCATCAGCCTCGAATACCTCGCGTGTTGAGCCATTCATAACGATCACGTCGTCCGCCATCCTGCTGAGGACGCGCAGGTCTCTTGGACGAATCTGGGCTGAGAGTTATGTACAGAGATCGGCAGAACATAACTGAGCGGCAAGGCGGGGTTATGTCACCGTGAAGGGACAGGGACGCTACTATCCATGATAGGTACAACTCCCCGTCGAAACAGGACTGTCGCGACCTGCAAAGGGTAAGAACAGATCCACCATGCCGCTGAACATCCTTGGACCCGGTTCCTATAAAAAGCCGCAGATCGTGCGGGCATCTTCTGAACTGCGTCAGCTCTTATTTATAGTAGCAGGGTTCCATAAAGACGTTTTGCCAGCCGTTACAAAAAGAAAATCGCAGCAAAACCAGCGCTTGCCATACCTCCTGTTGTTCTACTCATGCTCAGTCAAAACGCCGTAAGAGTGGTATATGATCCGCTTGATCGTGATTGCGTTTTTAGTCGCCTCTGCAGTGCCTGAAGCGCGCATCATACTGCACATGCCGCTTCTCGCTGTCCGAAGGGGGCGGATTGACGCACTTTCGCGCCGGAACTTTCAGTTTACCCCTCCCGTTTCTGCTGCAGATTGCAAGCGGAAGAATTTCCATGCCGGTAGACGAAGAGACTGCAAACATTGCGTGCGATGAACTTCTGGCAGCGGTCGCTGACAAAGCGTTCCCCTGTCTGGGTGCAAAATCGGCCATGGCGCGGGGAACATTGAAGACGGTGGTGTGCCAGTCGCTGCATAGCGCCGGTGACGACGCACGGATTCACACTGAACTGCTTGATTGGGTTAAGGGCTATCGTCAGGATCCTACAGGATTGCGGAGCTTGGCTGTCATTTTCACAGGGCCTGAGGACCTTGATGAGCAAGAGTTCGAGGTGGCCTTGTGGGATCGCCTGCAGTCTCTCGCAAACATTGATGACCGACGGAGGCAACCCTACGATCGGAGCGTCAGTTCAGATCCCGATGATCCCCACTTTTCGCTCAGCTTTGGCGGATCGGCCTTCTTTGTCATCGGCCTGCATCCCAATGCGTCGCGGCCTGCAAGGCGCATGCGGCACCCGACGCTGGTCTTCAACCTGCACGAGCAGTTCGAACGCCTGAGGGAGGAAGGTCGCTACGAACGTATGCGCGAACGTATCCTCAGCCGTGATCTGGCCTTGTCCGGAAGCATCAACCCGATGCTTGCACGCTTCGGCGAAACGAGCGAGGCACGCCAGTACAGCGGGCGCTTGGTCGGAAGGGACTGGCGCTGCCCTTTCCACGATCCGAGGACTGCACATGGCCGTCGCTGAAATCAAGCCCCGGAGCGGTACAGCGTTTCGCTTGCAGAAAGGGCGGACGCTGCGAGTGATCGATCCGGAGGGCACCCAAGTAGCCGACCTTCTCGCCTACAGTGCCGCAGATGTGCGGGAAACCATCTCGAACGGACGGACCTTCGATTACGAAGAAACAATCTCACTTACGGCAGGACACAAGCTGTGGTCCAATCGCTCCAATCATATGCTGTCCATTATCGAAGATACGGTCGGGCGGCACGACTTCCTGCTGACGCCGTGCAGCGAAGCAACGTTTCGTCATTTCTATCCTGAACAGCCCATGCATCGTGGCTGCTTTGGCAACCTAGCCGAAGTGCTGGCCCCCTATGGGGTTGAACCGGACATGATCCCCTGCGCATTCAACGTGTTCATGAACGTCCCGGTTGCCGCAGACGGCGTCCTGCGGGTGGACCCTCCAGTAAGCCGGTCCGGTGATTACATTCGGCTACGGGCAGAGATGGACCTTATCATCGGCCTGACAGCTTGTTCGGCCTATGCCTCGAACGGTGGGAGCTTCAAACCGATCCACTATGAGATTGAAATAGAGGCGGCTGGATCGTCCTGAAAAGGAAAAAGTCTGTCGAAGGGAGGCTTTGGTCTCCCCACTTTGCGCAGGTGGTTACATAAGGTGGTGTGATGAGTAGTTCTGACATGGCCTTTGTCTGTATCTGATCAATGGCGGTGCCAGTAGGGGCATGTCCAGCTGCCGGCAAACTGAAATGTCGTTGCTTGGCACGCTCTTCATCATGTCACCACTGCTGTCTCGGACTAAGAGTTTTCCTTTTGCGGGCAAAGCTCAGGAGCCGCAGCCCGCGGGAATGACCTGCACCCGGACATCTTTGAGATTAAAGGCTTGCAATGAAATCATTCATCGGCACTTGGGGTTTACATTCTAGAGGGGGGAAGCGTTGGATTGGCAGCACCGCCAAGGACGAAACTAATATCAACATCGTTAGAAATGCGTACTGCGAGAAGGAAAATATTTCTCCTGCGATTCAGCAGTCCACTGCTCTGCTCAACAACAAAACACTATGGAGGGCGGGCGTCGGGTTCTGATCATGCATCCATGATGCTGCGGCACCAAGAACGTCGTTCTCTTTTCTCTTCATCTGCCGGTTCCTGAGCTGCTTGAACCTGAGTACTCAATCGACATCCGTCATAGCAATGATCAGACAATTTTCTGATCTGGTAGGTAATACTAGGAAGGTATGCATAATGTGGCTCCGACCCGGTGCGTGAGGGCAGATGGGGAGCGTCAGACCTTCGGGCCCTATGGCGCGGCCGCCGCCATAGGCCGCCCTCTGTGAGCTTGCCGGACATGATCCTGATCCAGTTGCGCTGTTCTTGGCGGCGCTTGTCGTGCTTGACAGGTGCGGCACGTGGCTTCCGGCCCGGGATGCGGGGCCGGATGCCCTTGCCCTGCAAGGCCTCCTAATACCACTCGGCCCTCGCCGGGGGCTTGAACCGGTGGCGCCGCGCCGGCGCGATATCTCCGCGCGGCGAGCAGCCAGTCGGCTTCGGGTAGGACGTTCGGCAAGGCAGCCGCACCGGCACGACCGCTGACGCGCCCGGCCGTCATGAAGATCACGATCCGGCGGTCTGGGTCGAACGACGATATTAGAACGGGTCGTTGCCAGACCAGTCACGGCCATCTGGAAACCGAACTTCGACACCTTCTAGGTTCACAGGGTTGAACAAACGCATGTTGACGCCGGCCATATCAATGGGGCCATGCCTGCCCGTGAATGATCTGGCGATTGTGAAACGCGTGGTTGTGGAACAGGACTGGCACGACTGCACCTCTGCGGCTGGGGCTGTCTTGTCGGCCAGCATTACCAATATGGTGGACCCATCGGTACTGACTTGTGGGGCCAAAAAATATCCCCAAGCTCCGCCAGTCTTTCGGCGAAGATCGCGGTTGCAGTCATGCATAAACTTGGGCTTCGCATCGAGCATGATGCTGATCGCGCCGCGCCTCGCAAACAGGTTCCTGTCATAGTGTTTCCTTTTCTACCTGCCGCGCACGTTGGTACGTCTCTTAGTCTGCGCGTCGTGTCGGCCGGCGCCAACCGGAAAGACAACTCCGTTTCGCGTAGCCGCCAGTGGCTTGCAGGTTTGACCTGTCTGGTCTGCAGCCACACCGGACATCGAGCCGGTGTCAGCATTTTTGTCGAAGCACTTCTCCTTCCCAAGGTATCACCAATGGTCCGCCGAACCGAGGTAATTTGGTCAACGTCGAGCTGATTAAACGCGGCGCGACCAAAACGTTAATGACCTGTTAGCGGAACATCTATAGGTTGTTTAACACAACCCTAAGAATTCCGAGGTGACGCATTCATGAAGTACGGAAGACTGATCATCGGCCTGTTGGCTGTCGTCGTTGCGCTTTGG
>NZ_JBKGUN010000196.1:0-4882 GCF_046462195.1 Paracoccus sp. (in: a-proteobacteria)
GCGCAGCACCTCATGACGTCCGGGACAGGAAGTGGGGCGCAAGCCGAATACCCCATCTGGAGCCTGGGGGCCGTGGCATGCGGCGCAGACGGCTGGATGATGCAAAGATCGCTCAATATGCTGGAAGCCCTGATGCCTAGTGAGCCGGAACAACAGGTTCTTCGATTGCTCACTAATTAACCACTTTCAGCAATTGTACTCGCAAGATCGTGGTCTTAGGAGTAGCCAATTGAATGGTTTTTTATGGAGTTGGCTATGAAAATGGCATTTTTGTCAGTGGCGTTCTGCACCGTTGCATCTGTCGCTAGCGCTGGTTGTTTTGATGCTGGAGGATATTCCTCTTGTACCACTGATAGCAGGGGTAACAGCCACGGCGTCAATGGTGCCGGGAACCAAGTGAAAGTGACCGGTCTGGGAGCCCGCAACGACGCAAAATGGTCGCAACACTCAAAGCACATGGGCCACACCGCAATCATTAGTGGCCCTATGACTAAAGGCAGCAACAACATCGGAAGCGGGATGAAAGGCAGTGCGGGTACTGGTTCTAACGGAAACAGTTCTATGGGCTGCAGGCTCTTTGGCGGCCTGCTTGGCAGCCTGTTTGGCTGCAACTAGGTGGCTGATCTTTTAGCTGCCAAGAAGTTCTTCAAATGTGAGGCAGGCGCAGTAGCTAGCTGTCCCTCAAGACAGAAAGCCTTGGCTACGCTCGGCGCACTGCGCACCAAGGCCCCTGTGCCCGAACGCGGGCGTCGCACATGCACGTGCGGGTGGGCGTGTCTTGCAGTTTTCCCGAACGTCAATACGGCGTCAGATCATCTTGGTTCCGGTAGCCTTCAGACTCCGTCTCCCGCAACACGACCGAGCTCTCAGCACCGAGACGGCGGCAGCTGGCGCACCGGACGCGTGACAGGAGCCAGTCGCGGTGCTTCCACTCCGGCAGGGCGATGACGCCCCGGTTGCCGCAGTAGCAGGTGAGCTCATATGCGGTGCGCATGCGAGCAGTTACATCACTTCGCCCACTACATTGATGAACTTATCATCCACCTTGAAGTAGCCACCCGTCAAAAGTCACGCTGGCCTTCATCATCATGCATGAGCAAAAAGGCCGCTCGGTTTCTTTCTGACTTTCTACAATTGTGCTAACAGCAACTTCCCATTTTTGACATGGCGAGCAGTAAGGTGGCGGGCCATTTTTCCGGACGGTAGTGCACGCGCAGGCACTGGCTGGTAGGCTAGATCTTCCAGTTCCGGGAACAGCTCAAGTATCTCGGCCCGCGCCGCTGCGCTCAGGGATTTCAGTGCTTCAGGGCCAGTGAACATCGACTCTGTTTGTGCACCGTTTGAGGTGACCACTTGATGCTGGTCAAACAGGAAGTGGAAGTAACAATAGTACCGTCTGCACGTCGATCAACAACGCGGGCGTCCCCGTGGTGTGACCGTTGATCGTCTCCGAAGAAAGATAGGCGTTAGAGTTCATCCAGTTCCCGGTTTCCTCTTGGATGGGCAGCGCCGCAATCATCCGCAATTTCGTGTAATCTGTCGCAGGATACTCTCTTTACGCAGAGGCGATCGAGCTGGACAGGTACCATGGGATCGTCGGCGAGGGAGCCAAACGATCGGACGGGGATTGTACGTCGGTCGGATCATAGGGCGCGATAGTATGCCTCTCCGGCGGCATGTCCGGGAAGGTTAGCGCCGTCGCGGAAGGTCACGTTGACATCAACCGACGAGTTGGAGGTGTCGATGCCTTTCAGGTTGAGACACTGTCCGTTTTCGATAACTGGCATTCGGGAACTGCAAGCGAACCTAGTCCGTCAGGTCATCCCCTTTGGACCAAGTGTAGATGACCTGGCTAGTATAGGCGACCTGACGCGTTCCGACGTTGATCGTCGCAGGGCGTTGGTTGACCGCGCGATTCACGATCACTGAGACCCGCTCCAGGCGGGTAGGCTCCACCGTGATGGGACTCCAAACCACGTCTTGCCCCGACGGCACGTCAAGGTTGGGAAGTGCCGAGAATGACGGGATCGTCAGAGGCACGGTCCGTGCCGGATTGTTCAGCGTGGGCTCTACAGGCGCAGGATCGACCGGAACCGCTGCCGGTTTCTCGCGAACGCTGACCCCGGAGAAGTCGCGATACGCCCCGGCACGGCCAACGCCGGACATGATCTGCAGCCAGTGCGTCGTCCAAATAGCCACGAAGTCGAAGCTGTGGTTCTCGTAGAGGTCTGCCCGTTCATAGCGGGTGGCTGCGGCATCGCTGTCAGCGTCCAGCACCTTGACCAAGTAGCCGACTCGTTGCCGGTCACATGGCCAACGTTGACCGCGTAGGTTTCGCCAACAAGTTGTTCAGCGGCCAGTTGGCGCGGGGCCACATCATGTCGGTCTGCGAAGTCAGGCGCAGATTGTCGTTGACGACCGAGGCCACCTGCAGCGTCTCACGATAGCCCGAAGGGTCACGTGCGGCTTTGGTCGCGGCGGTGTAGCTGGTCGATTTGCCGCCCGTCGGAGGGCTGAGAAGGCTCAGCACGGGCACCGGATCGGCAGGCTGCGGTCAGCAGGGCTCGGGTCCGCCGGTTTCGGATCAGTCGGTTTCACAGGGTCGGTTGGCTCAACTGGATCAGTGGGCTCGACAGGCTCCGGGTCAACCGGGGCGGCGTTCAGGTACTGCTGCAGGTCCGCGGCGGTTAACAGCAGGACCGCCAGCACCTCGCGCAGCTTTGCGTTGTCACTCATGGATGTGTCCTTTGGTTCGACCGGGCCGGGATCGACCGGGTCGTGCTTGGGATCGATGGGTTTGGGTTGATCGGCTTCGGGTCCAGATCGGCAGGCGTAGGATCGACCGTCAGCGGATCCACAGGGGCGGGCTCAGCCGGACGGCATTGGCCGGGTTGAAGGCCATGATCGCGCGCCCGCGAGGGCTGTCGTCCAGCGTGCGGCGACGGGCGCCCCAGAAGCCATGACGGCCGGGGCCGGGCACCGGGACAAACACGTTGAAGAATACGCCGCCGATCGCGCGGAAAGCCGTCAGAGCGCAGGTGTAGAGCGCGGCCATGTCTGCGGAATAGTGGAACCGCTCCAAGAATGGCAGCAATGTGGCATCCGCATCCAAGGTGGGATGCCACGGGACGATGTGTCTGTCGCCTTCGTACATCACCAGTTGCAAGTCAGCCAAATGAGCGACGGCTTTTTGGTACCGGCACTGCGCTTCTAGATCGGTGATCTCGCCCTCAAGCGCCGTCGGCATCTGCTGGAGCGTTTGCGTCTCGCCCTGCTGGCGCCAACCTTAGATGCGGGCCGTGCCTTCCTATGCGCTCGTCCCGTGGCCGAAGTAGCCCCTGACCACATGGCAGTCGAAGTATTCTGTCGGTTCCTTGCGCCGGGCCTGCATGGCGACCCAACGCGGGGCGTTCAAGATGCCGTCCTACAGCCCGCGCCATGCAGTGTGGGTGGTGATGACCTTCTTGTAGCGGCCCGTCATGCCTGCATAGACAGAGTCCAGCAGCATTGCCCTCTCGGCCGAGCGCCCGCCGTAGAACTGCATCCATCCGTTTTGCTTACAGTGATTTGGCCAGAGGCGAGCGGCTTCACGGTTCGCCCCTTGCGCCTGCTCGAATTGGAAGTCCCAGACTTCGGTCGAGTATTCGTAATGCGCCACCAGACCGGCCCGTAGGTTCTGGGCTGAGCTGCCTCCGCCGCCGCCACCTACAGTGACTGAAGTCTGTCCTGATGCGACGGCTGAAACGCCAGACAGCAGGCCACTCGGGCCGCCGGCTCCGGCAAATCCAGACTGCAAGCCCGCGCCACCACCCCCGGCAATCAGATAATCAACATCGCGCCCGGCGGAGAACGTGATCGAGCCGCCCCCGTACTGGTGAATTAGTGAACATCATGGGACGTCCCGTCGATGCTGACGGTCGAGACCGTCGCACCGAGGAGCCTGAGACAATGGGATAAGGCATCGGCTAGGCTCCTGTTCAGGCGGCGCCGGGAATGCCGGTATCGAGGGCCGCAGCGGTTCAGGTGTTACCGGTGGTGACTGCCTGCGTGGCGGACAGCGCACCGGTTGCCAGAAGGCGGCTGTTGGCCGTGTCCAAGATTGCCAAGGGGGAGGCAATGCCGGTCCCGGTGACGGAGCCGTTCGAGACTGCGGGGCGGTGACGCGGCGACCGGAGGTCGTGCAATCAGCGGGGCCGCCGACGGTGTAGGTGGTGCGGTTGCCAAGGCTCGCCGCGCCGGTCGCAGCGGCATAGGTCGCAGGCTCCGACGAGCAGATGTTGATGCAGTTGGCTTCAGCAGTCAGCGCGCTGGAGGCCGCTGTCGAGGATGCGGGGGTTCAGGTAAGCCATGGGATGCTCTTTCAGTTCGGGATGGAGACGTTACTTCCGCGCCTTCAGCCGCTTGCGGAAGGCCTTGCCGGCCTCGAATGCGTCCTTGCCGTCCTTGATCACCTGGATGATCTGCCGCTCCTTGTCAGGGTAGGCGGTATAGGGACGAGGAACGGCACCGCTGAAGGTGCCGCGCCGCTGGGCGAAGATCAGCAGGTAGAGCGGCAGCAGCGTCTGCATGACGGCGGCGATCTGTTCGCCGGTCCAGTCGATGCCTACAAGATTGGCCGCCGAGGCGATGGCATTGGCCACGGGGATGGCGTTCTCTCCCGTGAGGGTAGAGAAGGCGAGGTCCAGCGCCGTCAGCGAGGTCGGGACGATGCCCAGCCAGAAGCTGCGGGTTTTGGCGAAGAAGATCGGCACGGTGGTCTTGATGCTGTTAAGGCTGGCTATCCTTTGTGCCAGAGGGGAACGTTGAAGCCGGGGCAGGTCTTGGCTGCATATTCGTTGTGGCCGCTGATGCGGGTGATGCCGGTGCGTGCGCTGATCGCGTC
>NZ_JBKGUN010000197.1:0-3658 GCF_046462195.1 Paracoccus sp. (in: a-proteobacteria)
AGCTCAGCGGTAGAGCAGTTGACTGTTAATCAATTGGTCGTAGGTTCGATCCCTACCGCCGGAGCCATAAAAACAAGGGCCTGACCGTGATCGGTCAGGCCCTTGTTTTTCATTCAGCGGAACCGAATGGATGGCTGTGGCAACATAGCATGCCCTCCACAGAACTCGTGCATCATGCAGGGCCAAAGCTGCGCTGCGTTCTGCCAAGAGCATTCAAGCCTGATCTCGAAGATCCCGATGACCTTGACAGGAAAATCCGAGGCGGGGGCGCAGGCTTGTGAAGCAAAGGCATCCGAAAACGCCAGTTACCTTTTGGAACACTCCGGCCCGCCTTGCAAGGAAACGGGCCGGACGCAGATCAGGTTTCGACCTGTTGCGGTTCACGCGGCGGGCGGCCGATGATGTCACGCAAAGCGTCCAGTTCAATGAAGTTGTCGGCCTGGCGCCGCAGGTCATCGGCAATCATCGGGGGCTGGCTGCGGATCGTCGAAACGACCGAAACCCGCACCCCCTGGCGCTGAAGCGACTCGACCAAAGGTCGGAAATCACCATCGCCGGAGAACAGAACGGCATGATCCAGCCGCGGTGCCAGTTCCATGGCATGCACCGCAAGCTCGATGTCCATGTTTCCCTTGACCTTGCGGCGTCCCATCGTGTCCGTGTATTCACGGGCCGGCTTGGTGACCACGCAGAAGCCGTTGTAATGCAGCCAGTCCACAAGCGGACGGATGGGCGAGTATTCCTCCCCCTCCATCAGCGCAGTATAATAATAGGCGCGCATCAGCTTGCCGCGTCGATCGAACTCCTGGCGCAACAGCTTGTAGTCGATGTCGAACCCAAGGGATTTGGCGGCTGCATAGAGGTTGGCGCCATCTATGAAGATCGCCAATCGGTCATCTTTGTAGAACATCGGTGTTGCCTTTGATGGGACATGGTCTTCCAAGGCGCGTAACGGGGCCAGGGTGAGGGGCCTGACGATTCCGGTCCATGCCGTGGACGTGTAGAGTAAAGGAGGAAGAATGGTGAAGTTGTCTTTTGGTATCGTTGCGTTAGGTGCCAACCTTCCCCTGCTGCGGCAAGGCCTGTTCGACACCCTGCGCACAACGCTGGACATACTGCACACTGAACCGGGCATTTCAATAACCGCAATCAGTCGCTTTTGGCGGACTCCTGCCGTGCCGGCCGGTGAAGGGCCGGATTATGCCAATGCCATAGCACTGTTTCGTACTGAAATGGAAGCTGCGGCACTTCTGGCGCGGTTGCACCGGATCGAGGCGGATCATGGCCGCGACCGCAGCACAGGGCGCTGGTCATCCCGCGTTCTGGATCTGGACCTGATCGCGCTGGACGACATGATCCAGCCGGACCCGGCGCATCTGCAGCGCTGGATGGACCTGCCCCCCGCCCGCCAGCGTGTCGAAACGCCCGACCGCTTGATCCTGCCGCATCCGCGGATGCAGGACCGCGGCTTCGTGCTGGCGCCGCTGGTCGAGGTCGACCCCTCTTGGCGGCATCCTCTTACCGGGAGAAGTGCGGCACGGATGCTGGCGGATCTGGGGCCCGAGGCACTGGCGGGAATGGTTCCCATGGCCATGGCGGACATGCAGGCATCGACTTGACAAAGGGCCCGATGGTGATCACTAGTCTCTTTTCGCCCCGAATGTCCGATTCGCAAATGCACAGGTGATTCATGGCCCGCGTGACGGTTGAAGACTGCGTCGACAAAGTTCCCAACCGCTTTGATCTGGTGATGCTCGCTGCGCATCGCGCCCGCGAAATCACGGCCGGCAGTGCGCCGACCGTTGACCGCGACAACGACAAGAACCCGGTGGTCGCCCTGCGCGAGATTGCTGAAGAAACTCAGCCCGTCGATGATCTGCGCGAGCGGATGATCGAATCCACCCAGACCCAGATCGAGGTCGACGAGCCCGAGGAAGACGCGATGGCGCTGCTTCTGGGCGCCGAGGTGGATCGGCCGAAGCCTGCCGACGAGGAGTCGGAAGAGCGGATGCTGCGCATGATGCTGGAAGCCAACCAGCGCGCTTGATAGGTAGATCCTGACGACACACCTGAACGAGGTCTTCGGCAGCATCATGATCGACGTCGAAGACCTTCTGGCATTGGTGCGCAACTATAATCCGCGCAGCAATGCCAAGCTGATCCGCGATGCCTACGAATACGGCATGCGGATGCACGAAGGACAGTTCCGCCACTCGGGCGAGCCTTACTTCACCCATCCCATCGCCGTTGCCGCCATCCTAACGGAGATGCGGCTTGATGATGCGACCATCGTCACGGCCCTCCTTCACGACACGATCGAGGACACCCGCTCGACCAAGAACGAAGTCGCGACGATGTTCGGAAGCGAGATTTCCGAACTGGTCGACGGTGTCACCAAGCTGACCAACCTCGAACTGTCCAGCGCGCAGTCCAAGCAGGCGGAAAACTTTCGCAAGCTGTTCATGGCCATGTCGCGCGACATGCGGGTGATTCTGGTCAAGCTGGCCGACCGCCTGCACAACATGCGCACGATCCGCTCGATGCGTCCTGACAAGCAGGTCAAGAAGGCGCGCGAGACGATGGACATCTATGCGCCCCTCGCGGGCCGGATGGGCATGCAGTGGATGCGCGAAGAGCTCGAGGATCTGGCCTTCAAGGTCATCAACCCCGAGGCACGCAGTTCGATCATCCGCCGCTTTGTCAGTCTGCAGCGCGACAGTGGCGACATCATCGGCCAGATCACCGCAGACATCCGGGCGGAGCTGGAAAAGGAAGGCATCGATGCCGATGTCTTCGGTCGCGCGAAAAAGCCCTTCAGCGTATGGCGCAAGATGCAGGAAAAGCAGTTGGCGTTTTCGCGACTGTCCGACATCTACGGCTTTCGCATCATCACGCGGACCGAGATGGACTGCTATCGCGCGCTTGGCGTGATCCATCACCGGTGGCGGGCGGTGCCCGGGCGGTTCAAGGATTATATCAGCCAGCCCAAGTCGAACGGCTACCGGTCGATCCACACCACCGTGTCGGGCCGCGACGGCAAGCGGGTGGAGGTCCAGATCCGCACCCGCCAGATGCACGAAGTGGCCGAAGCTGGCGTCGCCGCCCATTGGGCTTATCGGGATGGGGTGCGGACGCGGAACCCGTTTGCCGTCGACCCGGCCGAATGGATCGCCCAGCTGACCGACCGCTTCGACACCGAAGACCACAACGAGTTCCTCGAGCATGTGAAGCTCGAGATGTATCAGGACCAGGTCTTCTGCTTCACGCCCAAGGGCGATGTGCTGCAGCTGCCCCGCGGCGCGACCCCGATCGACTTCGCCTATGCCATTCATACGCGCCTCGGCAATTCCTGCGTCGGGGCCAAGATTGACGGCATTCGCGTGCCCTTGTGGACGCGCCTGAAGAACGGCCAGTCGGTCGATATCATCGCGGCCTCTGGCCAGCGCCCGCAGGCTACCTGGTTGGACATCGTGGTGACGGGCCGCGCTAAGGCCGCCATCCGGCGCAGCTTGCGCGAAGAAGACCGTGACCGCTTCATGCGCCTGGGCCGCGAACTGGTGCGCGTCAGCTTCGAGCATGTGGGCCGCAAGGTGACGGACAAGGCGCTGAGGACGGCGGCCAAGCAGATGGGCCTTCCCTCGGCCGAGGAACTGCTGGC
>NZ_JBKGUN010000198.1:0-9660 GCF_046462195.1 Paracoccus sp. (in: a-proteobacteria)
TCCTCGTCCTTGTTGATGGCGACGATGACCTTGCTGTCCTTCATGCCGGCTAGGTGCTGGATTGCCCCCGAGATGCCGACGGCAACATAAAGCGCGGGCGCCACGACCTTGCCGGTCTGGCCCACCTGCCAGTCGTTGGGGGCATAGCCCGAGTCGACCGCCGCGCGGGATGCGCCCACGGCAGCGCCCAGCTTGTCGGCCAGCTGCTCGATCAGCACGAACTGCTCCTTGGAGCCGAGCGCACGGCCGCCCGAGACGACGCGGCCGGCCGAGGTCAGTTCCGGGCGATCGCTTTGCGCGACCTCCTCGTTCAGCCAGGTCGACAGCGCCGGATCCTCGGCAGGCGTGGCTTCCGAGACAGTGGCCGAGCCACCGTCGCCGGCCGCCTCGAAGCTGGTGGTGCGCAGGGTCAGCACCTTGACCGGGTCCGAGGAGCGCACGGTCTGGATCGCGTTGCCCGCATACACCGGGCGCTCGAACGTGTCCGCATCGACCACCGTCTGCACGTCCGAGATCACCATCACGTCCAGAAGCGCCGCAACGCGGGGCATGATGTTCTTGGCATCCGTCGTGGAGGGGGCGACGATGTGGCTGTAGCTGCCCGCCAGGCTGACCAGCAGCGCCGCGGTGGGCTCCGCCAGCATGTGGCCGTATTGCGCATCTTCGGCCACCAGCACGTGTGAAACGCCGGCGATGGCCGCGGCCTGGTCGGCCGCCACGCGGGCTTCCGTCCCGGCACAAAGGACGGTGACCTCACCCAAGGATGCGACGGCATTGACGGCCTTGGCCGTGGCGTCACGGTTCAGCTCGCCATTGGCGATCTCGGCCAGAAGAAGAACAGCCATCACACGACCCCCGCTTCTCTCAGTTTCGACACCAGCTCGTCCACCGAGCCGACCTTGATGCCCGCCTTGCGGCCCTCGGGCTCGCGCGTGCCGGTGACGGTCAGGCGCGGGGTCACATCGACGCCGTAATCGGCGGCCGTCTTCTCGTCCAACGGCTTCTTCTTCGCCTTCATGATGTTCGGAAGCGAGGCATAGCGCGGCTCGTTCAGGCGCAGGTCGGCGGTGACGATGGCAGGCAGCCTGACTTCGATCGTCTGCAGGCCCCCGTCGACCTCGCGCGTGACGCGGGCCGCCTCGCCCTCGATCTCCAGCTTGGAGGCAAAGGTCGCCTGGCTCCAGCCCAGAAGCGCCGCCAGCATCTGGCCCGTCGCGTTCATGTCGTTGTCGATGGCCTGCTTGCCGGCAATGACCAGCTGCGGGCCTTCTTCGGCGATCACGGCCTTGAGGATCTTGGCCACGGCCAGCGGCTCGATGTCCTGATGCACGTCATCGGCCGCCACGACCAGAATGGCGCGGTCCGCCCCCATCGCCAGCGCGGTCCGCAATGTTTCGGCCGCCTGTTTCACGCCGATCGACACGGCCACCACCTCGGTGGCCACGCCCTTTTCCTTCAGGCGGATCGCCTCCTCCACCGCAATCTCGTCGAACGGGTTCATCGACATCTTCACGTTGGCCAGATCGACCCCCGATCCGTCCGCCTTCACGCGAACCTTCACGTTGTAGTCGATCACGCGCTTGACTGGCACGAGGACTTTCATCGGCCTCTCTCCCTTTGTTGCGTCATCTGTCGCGGGAAAGTGTTAGACATGCTTTCCCGGCAGTAACAGGGCAAAAACGTCACAGGACGCGGCGTTGTCCCGACACAGCCCCGGTGGCGCGGCCTCAGCGGCTGGCGCCGGGAACCCAGAGGATATCCGCGCCGCCGCCTTCGTTGGCCAGCCTGCCGGCCACGAACAGCCAGTCGGACAAGCGGTTCAGATAGCGGATGGCCGCGCTGTTCACGTCGCCTCCCGCCAGCAGTTCGGTCGCCCGCCGTTCCGCCCGCCGTGCAACGGTGCGCGACAGATGCAGATGGGCTGCCAAGGCCGATCCGCCGGGCAGAATGAAGCTGCGCAAGGGTTGCAGATCGGCATTCATCAGGTCGATCTCGGCCTCCAGCCGGTCCACCTGGGCATCGATGATCCGCAGGACCGCATAACCGGCCTGATCATCGGCAGCCATGTTCGGTCGCGACAGGTCGGCTCCCAGGTCGAAAAGGTCGTTCTGGATGACCGCCAGCTGTTCGGCCAGATCGCCGGCCGCATGAAGCCGGCACAGGCCCAGCGTCGCATTCAACTCGTCCACCGTACCATAAGCCTCGACCCGCGGGTCGTGCTTGGCCACGCGGCTGCCATCGGAAAGGGCCGTGTCGCCCTTGTCGCCGGTGCGGGTATAGATCTTGTTCAGAACGACCATCAGTGAGCCCTCCACCAAAGGAACAGCATCAGGATGGCAATGGCCACCGCTTGTGCGTAAAGCCGCCAGCGCATCATCCGGTTGCCGTGCTTGCGGTTGAATTCACCGCCGCGGGCAAAGCCGCCGATGCCGGTCAGCAGGATCGCGATGACCACACCAATGGCAAGCATGGTGACAAGGAACAGGGTTTTATCTGGCATGGCATACCGCCTTTCGGCCCCGACCCTAGCTGCGGCGCGCAAACCAGTCCAGAGCACGGGTCGGCAGAACGCGCCGCGCCACTCCGGAAATGCGTGTCGGTGCTGTGACATAGTAACGCGGGGCCGGGTTTTCAGCAGTCAGCGCGGTCAGGATCCGGTCGCTGACCGCGCTTGGAGGCAATTCGAACCGGTCCTTTCCCGAAGGTTCGTATAAACGCTTCAGCAGCGAGGAGCGGTACTGTTCGACGCGGGGACTGGCCTGCCAGTCCACCCAACGCTCGAAATGGGGAATCGCGTTTTCCCGGATGCGGCTGGCAATGGGGCCGGGTTCGATCAGCACGACCTTGATGCCGGTGCCATGCATCTCCAGCCGCAGCACATCGGTCAGCCCTTCCAGCGCGAACTTGGTGGCCACATAAGGGCCGCGCCAGGGAATGCCGACCAGCCCCAGAACCGAACTGATCGTGACGATCCGGCCAGTCCCGCGCTGCCGGAAATGGGGGATCAGGCGGCGGGTCAGATCATGGGTGCCAAAGAGATTCACCTCGAAGATCTCGCGCATTGCACCGCGCGGCATGTCCTCGACCGCACCCGGCAGGGCAAAGGCCGCGTTGTTGACCAGCGCATCGACCGGACCGGATGCAAGGACATCCCCGACGCAGGTGCCGACGCTGCTTTCGTCCGCCAGATCCAGATGCAGGCATTCCATGCCTTCGGCCTGTCGGGCGGCAATGTCTTCCGGGCGCCGGCAGGTTGCGATGACGTGCCAGCCTTCCGCCTTCAGGCGCCGTGCTGCGTCCAGCCCGATCCCCGAAGAGCAGCCAGTGACCAGAACACGCTTCATGGCGCCGCGGCCGACAGCAGCGAGGCCGAGATGTACCCTTCCTGCCCGTCCGCTGCGCGGACATGGACCCAGTCCGCGTCAACCGGTCCCAGCGTCACAAGGGGCGCCCCCCTGCCGAGACTGCTCACCACCGGGTTCTGCGTTCCGGGACCTGCACGCATGTTCACCCGGTCGCCGGTGACAAACAGCGTTTCACCACTGACCGCTGCACCTGCGGCCGCCGCGGCGGCATCTTCGGGGGTGTTTCCCGCATATTCCGGCGAAGGCTCCAGTGCGGGCCCGGGAAAGCGGACAACCTGCTCGGGGGTTTGGCTTGCGACGGGAACGACCTCGGCCGGAACTTCAGCCGGCAGCGAACCCGCGGGCTCCGGCCTTTGCAATGTGCTTCCGGCATCTTGCGCGGCACTGGCCAGGGGAGGGGGTGCCGGACGGCGGGCGCTGCGGAGGTTCTCGCCGCCGTAAAGCGACAGAACCGCGTAAAGCCCGAAAACGGTCGCCAGCATCAACAGTCCCAGCCTGATCATGGTTTGCCCTTTGCCGCCCCGGTTCCAGCCTAGCCGGTGTCGCCGCCCAACGCCATGCACACGGCCGCGTTCCCCATGTGCTTTTCGATCTGGACCGGACGGCCCGGGCAGCCTATCCACGGGCGCATGTCCGACGATCTGCTTCCCAACTCCGAAAAAGGCACGCAGTCCGAACCGCTCAGCCGCGCGATTGGCGAACGGTATCTGACCTATGCCCTGTCCACGATCATGCACCGTGCGCTTCCAGACGCGCGCGACGGGCTGAAGCCCGTGCATCGCCGCATCCTTTACGCGATGCGCGAGTTGCGGCTGGCCCCGAACGGTGCCTTCCGCAAGTCCGCCAAGATCACCGGCGACGTGATGGGCAACTATCACCCGCATGGCGACGCCGCGATCTATGACGCGATGGCGCGCCTCGCGCAGGATTTCGCCATGCGATATCCGCTGGTGGACGGACAGGGCAACTTCGGCAACATCGACGGCGACAACCCGGCCGCCGCCCGGTACACCGAGGCGCGTCTTGCCGCGACCTCCGAAGCGCTGATGGACGGGCTGACCGAGGATTCGGTCGATTTTCGCCCGAACTATGACGGGACACTGTCCGAACCTGTCGTGCTGCCCGCAGCCTTTCCGAATCTGCTGGCAAACGGGGCGTCAGGCATTGCGGTGGGCATGGCCACCAACATCCCGCCCCACAACCTGCACGAGGTCGTGGATGCCTGCCTGCATCTGATCAAGACGCCCGATGCACGCGACGACACGCTGGCGGGCATCATCCAGGGGCCCGATTTTCCGACCGGCGGCGTCATTGTCGAAAGCGCCGAAACGATCGCGGAAACCTATCGCGTCGGCCGTGGCGCCTTTCGGGTTCGCGCCCGCTGGGCACAGGAGGATCTGGGCCGCGGCCTGTGGCAGATCGTCGTCACCGAGATCCCCTACCAGGTTCAGAAGTCCAAGCTGATCGAGCGTCTGGCCGAGCTGATCCAGACCCGCAAGATCCCGATTCTGGCTGATGTCCGCGACGAATCGGCCGAGGATATCCGCATCGTGCTGGAGCCCCGGGCCCGCAACGTGGAGCCCGAACAGCTGATGGGTGCGCTGTTCCGCGCCAGTGATCTGGAGATTCGGTTCAACCTCAACATGAACGTGCTGATCGATGGCCGCGTGCCCAAGGTCTGCTCGCTCAAGGAGGTGCTGCGCGCCTTCCTGGACCACCGCCGCGCGGTGCTGGTGCGCCGGGCCACCTATCGTCTGGACAAGATCGCCGCCCGGCTGGAGGTTCTGGAAGGCTATCTGATCGCCTACCTGAACCTCGACCGCGTGATCGAGATCATCCGCACCGAAGATGAGCCCAAGGCGGTCATGATGGCGGAGTTCGATTTGAACGATGTGCAGGTCGAGGCGATCCTGAACATGCGCCTGCGCGCCCTGCGCAAGCTTGAGGAGATCGAGCTGCGCGCGGAACGCGACGCGCTTCTGGAAGAGCGTGAAGGGCTGCAGGCCATGCTGGACGACGAGGGCGTCCAATGGTCCCGTATCGCACAGCAGTTGAAGGAGGTGCGCAATCTGTTCGGCAAGTCGCGCGCCCAAGGCCGCCGCCGGACCACGATCAGCGAAGCCTCCGAGATGCCGGTGATCGACATGGACTCCATGATCGAACGCGAGCCGGTGACGGTGATCCTGTCCAGAATGGGCTGGATCCGCAGCATGAAGGGCCACCAGCCGCTGAATGCCGATCTGAAGTTCAAGGATGGCGACGGGCCCGGACTTGCCCTGCATGCCGAGACAACCGACAAGCTGATGGTCTTTGCCTCGAATGGCCGGTTCTACACCATCCCCGCTAACACCCTTCCGGGCGGGCGAGGCATGGGAGAGCCTTTGCGCCTGATGATCGACCTGCCCAACGAGGCCGAGATCATCGCGATGTTCCCGTGGAGGGCAGGCGTCCGCTATCTCGTGGCCTCCAAGGCGGCGGACGGCTTCATCGTCGGGGCAGGCGACATTCTGGCGCAAACCAAGACTGGCAAGCAGGTGCTGAACGGCGATGCCTTGTTGTGTCGGCCCGTCAGCGGCGATCATGTGGCGGTCGTGGGGGACAACCGGAAGATGCTGGTCTTCCCGCTGTCCGAACTGCCCGAGATGGCACGCGGTAAGGGCGTCAAGCTGCTGAAGTTCAAGGACGGTGGCTTGTCCGACGCCATCTGCCTGAGCTTGGCGGAAGGACTGTCCTGGCCGATGACCGGCGGCAAGACCCGGACCGAGCCTGACCTGACCGAGTGGCTGGGCAAGCGCGCCACGGCGGGTCGCATGGCCCCACGCGGCTTCCCCCGCAACAACCGCTTCGGTTGAGCGGGGACCGGCTTCGGAACGCAGGTCTGTTGCCTCCGGTCAGCCCTTTCATGCGATCACGGGCTGACCGGGGGCCTGTCTGACTGGTCAGGGGCCTACGTGCCGGCACATGGATGTTGTTCCGGCAGGAAAGACTTTTGAGCGGATACCGGCAGTTCCGGCCCTACAGGCCGTTGCCGCCGACCGAACCGAAATATTCCCCAGTGATATAGCTGGCCTCGTCCGATGCCAGAAGGACATAGATCGGCGCGATCTCGACCGGTTGGCCAGGGCGGCCCAGCGGCTGGCTGGCACCATGTTCCTGCGCCTTTTCCGGGGTCTGGCCTCCGCTGATCTGCAGGGCGGTCCAATACGGACCGGGGCACACCGCGTTGACGCGGATGCCGCGCGGGGCCAATTGCTTGGCCAGGGATTGCGCGAAGGCCACATTGGCTGCCTTGCTTTGAGCATAATCGAACAAATGCCCTGCAGGGCTGAACGCCTGTACTGACGAGGTGATGATGATTGAGGCCCCTGACTCCAGATGCGGCAGTGCAGCCTTGGTGACCCAGAAGGGAGCATAAACGTTCGTCTTCATCGTCGCGTCAAAGTCTTCGGTCGTCAGATCCTCCAGCTTGAGGCAGAACTGCTGGCGGCCGGCGTTGTTGACCAGCACATCCAGTCCGCCCAGTTGCGACACGGCGCTTTCCACCATCTCCTTGCAGAAACCCTCGTCGCGCAGATCGCCCGAGATGGCCACCGCCTTGCGGCCTTCGGCTTCGATGGCGGCAATGATGCGGTCTGCGTCGGGCTGCTCCTCGGGCAGATAGGCGATTGCCACATCGGCACCCTCGCGGGCATAGGCGATGGCTGCGGCGGCTCCGATGCCACTGTCGCCGCCGGTGATCAGGGCGCGCTTGCCCTTGAGGCGGCCGCTGCCGCGATAGCTGGTTTCTCCGTGATCGGGCAGGGGATCCATGTCGCGTGCAAGACCGGGGGCCGCCTGTTCCTGCGCTGGAAAATTGGGTGCAGGCAAGCTGGGATCGCTGAGAGCGCCGCTGCGGAAGGGGGTGCGGACGGGATCGCTGGACATCGTGGCCTCGTGGGTTTGGGTGTGCGAGGCAAACGGCGGACGATGGGGAATGTTCCGGAACATGCCGCCGCCCCAAGGCCTTCAGCGGCGGCGCACCCATTTCCAGCCGGTGATCATTGGACGGATCAGATCCTCGTTCTTCCAGAACCGGTAATAAAGAATCACCGCGACATGCAGGATGACCAGAAGAAGGATCAGGTTGGCCCCTAGGTCGTGCCAGCCTGCCGCAGCGCGCGATGTTTCGCGACTGACCTGCGACGCCAGTGGACCTACATTGATGAAGTCATCGGGATCCATGACGAGGCCGCTGTAAACCTGGAACGCCAGCACCCCCAGCAGGGCCAGGACCGACAGTGCGCCCATCGGGTTGTGTCCGGGCCAATGGCTGGGCTGGCGCCGGTGCAGGTGGCGCATATAGCTCCAGACATGGCTCGGACCCCGGATGAAATGGGTGAAACGCGCGGACTCAGGTCCCACAAAGCCCCAGATCAGGCGAAAGACCAACAGGCCTGCGATCGAATAACCCAGCCAGAAATGCACTGTCATGACTGCGGGGCCGAACTTGCCCAGCAGCCAGTTCGCGATGACCAGAACGGACAGAAGCCAGTGGAAGATGCGCAGCGCCGGGTCCCAAAGGCGGATACGTTGCAGCTGCCCTTGGGCCATCAGCGATCCATGCGATAGGGCTGGTGGCAGTTCCGGCAGGTCACGCCCAGTTGCTGGACCACCGGCCCCAAGTTGCCCTGACCGCCGGTGACGGCCTGATCAATGCCTGCCGTCGCCTCCCGGAGAGCCGCGAACTTGGCTTCGAAGTCATTCCGGTCGGTCCAGATCGCGGGCAGGGCATCCGATCCCTCAAGATCGTCCGAAGAACTGCCTTTAACAAAAAGCTTGGGGGCATCGTACTGCGCCAAGGCCATCAGGTTTGACGCGGCGGCCGTGGCTGCAGCCTCGTCATAGCCCACCTCGCCCTTTGCCATGCCGGCCAGCGTTCCCATCTCGATCGAGATCATGGTCATGAAGCCGTGACGGGCTTCCATTGCGTCCTCGGGGGACTGGGCAAAGGCACTGCCGGCCACAAGAAGGGCCGCGGCGGAAAGGATGATCTGGCGCATGTCGGGTCTCCGGTAAGGAACAGAAGGCACAACCCGAAGGTGACAGAGCCCCCTGCACGGATCAATCGTGCAGGGGGCTCTTCACGGGAATGCGATCAGTTTCCTGCCTTCAGCCGGGCAGGAAACCAGCTTCAGTTGTTGTTATAAAGCGGCATGACGCCTGCTTGGTCGTGGATCTGGTTGACCGTCTGCCGATCAAGACCCATCGCCGTGGCAAGATCGTTCAGATAGCGCGCCTCGGCCTCGTTGTTGAAGTCGATGGCCAGAAGAGACATCAGATAAACTTGGGCTTCCTGTCCTTCCGGCACTTCGCGTGCCAGCGACGCCGCATCGACCGGAGCCGCCATCTGCTCCTTGATGAACTGGCGCTCTTCTTCGTCCAGATCGTCCCCCAGATGGCCCAAAAGGCGCTGCTTCTCGGTTTCATCAATATGGCCGTCGGACTTGGCCGCCTGAATCATCGCACGAAGCATGGTGCCGGCCAGTGCGTTCTGGTCGGGGGTGGGGGCAACCTGCGGCTCGCCTCCATTGGCAAGCGAATCGTTGAAAAGTTCGCCAAAGGTGGCCTGGTTCGAAGGCTGCGAATCCTTTTGCGAAAGGCGGCCCGCGATGCCACCGGCCGCGGCGCCACCCAGAAGCCCGCCCAGCATGTCTTCAAGCCCGCCTCCGCTGCCGGCGCGGCGGGTGCCGGCAGACCGGCCGGACAGACCATCCAGCAGGCCGCCAAGCCCGCCCAGCCCGCCTTGTGCGCTGCCCCCGTGCATTCCGCCCGAGCGCCCGCCGAGGGCCCGACCCAGCATGTCGCTCATGCTGCCGCCCGAGCCCTGGGTGTTGTTGCTCAAAAGGTTGTCCAGCAGTCCGCCACCCTGGCGCGGACGCCCGTGCTGTCCGCCTTGCTGCTGGTTCTGCATCATCGTGCCGATACCCTTGGCCAGCATGACGCCGGCTGCGACCTTGGTCAGACTTCTCATCAAGCTCATGGAAATTCCTTCCGGTTGCCGTGCACGGGCGGAACTGCCCGCGGTTGCCGTGGCAACGAGAATGCCGGTCCCGCGGTTCCGGCCGCCTGCCATGACAGAGCGGCATCCACTGCGATCCTGCCCTTGATTTTCCCCCGTTCGCCTTATACATCGCGGCGCACGTCAAATCCGGGGCCGTCTCAGCCATGCCCCGCGGATCAGGAGGCCGACATGGCAAAGGCAAAGTTTGAACGGACGAAACCGCACGTCAACATCGGGACCATTGGTCACGTTGAC
>NZ_JBKGUN010000199.1:0-13148 GCF_046462195.1 Paracoccus sp. (in: a-proteobacteria)
GAACACCCATGGCACCGGCTGCACTTTGTCGGCCGCCATTGCCGCCGGTCTGGCACAGGGCCTTTCCCTTGAACAGGCGGTGACCATGGCACATCGGTACCTGCAGCAAGCCATTGCCGCCGCCGATGACCTGGGGATCGGCCGCGGCCAAGGACCGGTTCATCATTTCCACGCGGTCTGGGCCTGATGGTCGATGTCACGATCCTGGGCGCGGGCATCGCAGGTCTCGCCGCCGCGCACGAGCTGACGCAACGGGGTCTGGCGGTGCGGCTGCTGGATCGCAGCGGCGTCCCCGGACCCCATTGCTGTTCATGGTGGGCGGGCGGCATGCTGGCCCCTCATTGCGAAGGGGTCACCGCGGATCCCGTCGTTGCGCGTCTCGGGGCCGAGGCGGCGGATTTCTGGTCGGCCATCACGCCTGTCACCCGGGCCGGCACGCTGGTCCTGGCGCTGGACCGGGACCGGGCCGAACTATTGCGCTTTGCCCGCCGCGCGTCCTGCCATGAACGGCGCGCTGTGGCCGAGCTGGAGCCCGACCTGCCCGGCCACCGCGACGGCCTGTTCATTCCCTCCGAGGCACATCTGGACCCGCGGCAGGCGCTGGCCGACCTGAGTGCCTCGCTGAGGGCGCGGGGGGTGGAGGCCGAGCAGGCCGAGGCCGCACCCGAGGATATCGAAGGCACGGTGATCGACGCGCGCGGCATGGCTGCATCCCTGCCCGGCCTGCGCGGCGTCCGGGGAGAGATGGCTGTCCTGCATGCACCCGACATCGCGCTGTCCCGCCCCGTCCGCCTGCTGCACCCGCGCCACCCCCTGTATGTTGTGCCGCGCGCAGGGGGCATCTTCATGCTGGGCGCGACGCAGCTGGAAAGCACGTCGCGCGCACCGGTCTCGGCCCGCGCGGCCTTGGAACTGCTCAGCGCCGCCTATGCGCTGGACCCCCGTTTTGCCGAAGCCGGCGTTGTCGAACTGGGTGCCGATCTGCGCCCTGCCTTTGCCGACAACATTCCCCGCGTACTGGTGCGCGGGCGTGTGCTGCACCTGAACGGGTTGTTCCGCCACGGATACCTGTTGGCCCCCGCGCTGGCCCGACAGGCCGCCGATTATCTTCTGACCCGCACCAAGGGAGAGCTTGTCCATGAGGATTGAGGTGAACGGAGAGCCGCGCGACGTCACCGCGGGCACCGTCACGGCCGCGCTGGCCGAACTGGGCTGGGCCGAGGCCCGCGTCGCCACCGCGTTGAACGGGACCTTCCTGCCCGCCGCCGCCCGCGAGGGCCAGCCCTTGCGCGAAGGGGACCGGCTGGAGGTTCTGGCCCCGATGCAAGGAGGTTGAGATGCGCGATTTTTATGGGATCCCGCTGCCCTCGGCCCTGATGCTGGGCACGGCGCAATACCCTTCTCCTGCGGTGCTGGAGGCCGCGTTCCGGGCCAGTGGCGCATCGGTGGCGACCGTGTCCCTGCGGCGCGAAGGCGGCCAGGGACAGACCTTCTGGGACATCATCCGCAACCTCGGCGTCCGCATCCTGCCCAACACCGCCGGCTGCCACAGCGCACGCGAGGCTGTCACGACCGCCCAGATGGCGCGCGAGGTCTTTGAAACGAACTGGATCAAGCTGGAGGTGATCGGCCATGCCGACACCCTGCAACCCGATCCTTTCGGCCTGCTGGAGGCAGCCGAGACCCTTGCGATGCAGGGTTTTGAGGTTCTTCCCTATACGACCGAGGATCAGGTTCTGGCGCAGCGCCTGCTGGATGTGGGCTGCCGGGTATTGATGCCCTGGGGCGCGCCCATCGGGTCCGGACTGGGGTTGAACAACCCTTACGGCCTGCGGATGCTGCGCGCGGCGTTTCCGGACGTGCCGATGGTGATTGACGCGGGCCTCGGCCTGCCCAGCCATGCCGCGCAGGCAATCGAGATGGGGTTCGATGCCGTCCTGCTGAACAGCGCCGTTGCGCAGGCGGGCGATCCTGTCGCCATGGCCCGCGCCTTTGCCTTGGCGGTCGAGGCGGGGCATCTGGCGCATCAGGCCGATCCGATGGGGCCGCGCGACATGGCCGTGCCCTCGACCCCCGTGCTTGGAAAGGCCTGGCTGTGACCCTGCCCCGATTTTACCCGATCTTTGACAGTGCGGACTGGCTGGAGCAGGCCCTGCCGCTGGGGGTCCGGCTGGTGCAGTTGCGCCTCAAGGGCCACCCCGACGACATGCTTCGCGCCCAGATTCGGCGCGGGCTGGAACTGACCCGCCGCCATGACGCGATCCTGGTGGTGAACGATCATTGGCGGATTGCCATCGACGAAGGCGCGGAATGGCTGCATCTGGGGCAGGAGGATCTGGACGGGGCCGATCTGCCCGCCATCCGGCGCGCGGGGCTGCGGCTCGGGATTTCGACCCATGACCACGCGGAACTGGACCGGGCGCTGGGACTGGAACCGGATTACGTGGCGCTGGGTCCGGTCTGGCCGACGATCCTGAAGCAGATGAAGTGGCATGAACAGGGCCTTGACCGCGTCACCGAATGGAAGCGGCTGATCGGCCCGATCCCCCTGGTGGCCATAGGCGGCCTCAGCGTTCAGCGTGCGCCGGCGGCCTTGGCGGCGGGTGCCGATATCGTTTCGGCCGTGACCGACATCACGCTGAATCCCGACCCGCAGGCGCGGATGCGCGACTGGCTGCAGGTGGCGGGATGAACCGCTATGCCCGCCAGATGGTGCTGCCCCCGATCGGTGCCGACGGTCAGGAACGCCTGGACCGCGCCCATGTCCTGATCGTGGGCGCGGGGGGTTTGGGGGTTCCGGCGCTGCAATACCTTGTCGGTGCGGGCATTGGCCGGATCACGCTGGTCGACGGCGACCGGGTCGAGGAAACGAACCTGCACCGCCAGCCGATCTATGGCATGCACCATATCAGCCGGTTCAAGGCACAGGCCGCAGCCGAGGTGATGGCCGCCATGAACCCCGGGGTCGTCGTGACCCCCCGCGTCGGCTGGCTGACACCGGAAACGGCGCCCGCGCTGGTGGAAGGGGCCGATATCGTGCTGGACTGCGCGGACAGCTTTGCCGTCAGCCTGACCTTGTCGGACACCTGCCTGACGGCGGCTGTACCGCTGATCGCGGGGTCCGCGCTGGCGCTTTCGGGCTATGTGGCGGGCTGCTGCGGTGGGGCCCCCAGCCTGCGGGCAATCTTTCCGGATCTGCCCGTCCGCGGCGCCACCTGCGCCACGGCAGGCGTGATGGGGCCGGTGGTCGGCATGATGGGCGCATTGCAGGCTCAGATGGCGCTGGCGGTGTTTCTGAAGATGAGCCCCTCGCCCTTGGGCCGATTGATCAGTGTCGATGCCGAGCGCTGGCGGATGGGGGGGTTCCGGTTCGACAGCGCCCCCGAGCCCGCGTCGGCCCTGCCCTTCATCGCGCAAACGCAGGTCCTGCCCGATGATCTGATCATCGACCTGCGGACCGAGGCATCGCGCCCTTTCCACCCCGATGCGCGCCATCTGCCGCCCGAACGGATCGGGGATCTGCATCCCCCATCCGGTGCGCGCGTCGTGCTGGCCTGCCGCACCGGCCTAAGGGCCCATAATGCGGGACAGCTCCTGCAATCACGTTGGCCCGGCAGCATCGCGCTGCTGGCCGTGACAGATCCCGAACCAGGAAAACCTCATGACAAGCTCCCCTGATTCCTTGCGCGTTCCGGACGTTACCCCGGACTATGGCAGGGCCTTTGCCTTGTGGCGCCAGGCGGCAGGCGCCCATTGGGCCGCCTATGTGCAGCATGACTTTGTCCGCCAGCTTGCAGGCGGCACCCTGCCCCGCGACAGCTTCCTGCATTACCTGCAGCAGGATTATGTCTTCCTGCTGCACTTCGCGCGCAGCTGGGCCCTGGTCTTTGCCAAATCCGACAGGATGACCGAGATGCAGGCAGCCTCGTCGATCGCGCACGGACTTCTGAACGACGAGATGCCGCTGCATGTCGAGATCTGCGGCCGCGAAGGCATCACCGAAGCGATGTTGCAGGCCACCGCGGAATCACCCGCCAACATGGCCTATACCCGCTTTGTCCAGGCGACAGGCTACGCGGGGGACATGCTGGACCTTCTGGCGGCCCTTGCACCTTGCGTCTTCGGCTATGGCGAGATCGGATTGATGCACGCCGACAGCGGCGGCCCTTATGGCAAGTGGACCGCCACCTATGGCGGCGAAGGCTATCAACGGGTCTGCCACGAGGTCGGCACCCTGATCGACGCAAGCCTGGAGGCGAGGCTCGGCCCGGATTGGCACCAGCTGCCGCGCGCGGCGGTGTTGGCGCGGCATTTCACGCAGGCCACGCAGCTGGAGGTCGGGTTCTGGCAGATGGGCCTTGACCGCAGCTGAAAAAGGGCCGCCCGTCGGGGCGGCCCTTGTACTCACCAGGAGGTCAGGACGGAGCCTTCGTATTTTTCGTCGATAAAGGCCTTCACCTCGTCGCTGTGATACGCATCGACCAGTGTCTGGACCCAAGGCTCGCCTTCGCGGCCTTCCTGCACCACCAGGATGTTGACGTAAGGGCTGTCGGCCTTTTCCATCGCGATCGCGTCTTCCAGCGGCGACAGGCCCGAGGCCAGCGCATAGTTCGTGTTGATGATCGCGATATCGGCGTCGGCCAGGGCACGGGGCAACTGGGCCGCGTCCAGTTCCAGGAACTGCAGGTTCTTGGGGTTGTCGTTCACGTCCAGCGGGCTGGGCACCAGGCCTGTCCCCTCGGTCAGGGTGATCACGCCAAGGTCCTGCAGAACCAGCAGCGCGCGACCGCCATTCGTCGGATCGTTCGGGATCGCCACCTGCGCGCCCTCGGGCAGGTCATCGAGCGACTCCAGCTTGTCCGAATAAACGCCCATGGGCGTCGTGATCGTGGTGCCGACCTCGACCAGTTTGAAGCCGCGGTCCTTCATCTGGTTTTCCAGATAAGGACGATGCTGGAAGCTGTTGGCGTCCAGGTCGCCGTCAGCCAGGGCCTGGTTCGGCACGACGTAATCGGAAAACTCGATCACCTCGATGTTGAGGCCCATGGGCGCGGCGACCTTGGCCACCTCTTCCATGATCTCGCCATGTTCACCGGGCGAAACACCCACGGTGATATCCTCGGCCATGCCGGCGGCAGCCGAGAGGGCCAGGGCGGAAACGAAGCTAGTCAAACGCAGCATCGGACGGTTCCTTTCTTGTTTGCAGAGAAGATCAGTGGCCGCGGTTGCGCGGTGCACGGCGGTCCACCCGGGCAGCGATCCATTCGCCAAGCGACTGGACCAGTTGCACCAGCACGATCAGGATGACGACAACGGCTGCCATCACCTCGGGCATGAAGCGCTGGTAACCATAGCGGATACCCAGATCGCCCAGACCCTGCCCGCCCACGGCGCCCACCATGGCGGAATAGCCGATCAGGCTGACCACGGCCAGCGTCAGGCCAAGCGCGACGGCGGGCATCGCTTCGGGGATCAGGACCTTGCGGATGATCTGGAGGGGCGTGGCGCCCATGGCGCGGGCGGCCTCGATCAGACCGGCGTCCACCTCCCGGATGGCGTTCTCGACCAGGCGCGCGATGAAGGGAACGGCCGCCAGCGTCAGCGGCACGATCGCGGCGTTCGTCCCGATCGAGGTTCCCACCACGGCGCGGGTAAAGGGGATGATGGCCACCACCAGGATGATGAACGGCACCGAGCGTGTCGCATTCACGATCAGCCCCAGAACGCGGTTCACGATCGGCGCCGACAGCAGTTCACCCCGTTGGGATATGGCCAGAAAGACGCCAAGCGGCAGCCCCCCCAACGTGCCCAGGATGGTCGAGATCGCGACCATGTAAAGGGTTTGCAGCGTGGCGTCCCACAGGATCGGGATCAGGTTAGCGGACATGGCCCAGCACCTCGGTCAAAAGCCCATGGCGTTCCAGAAAGGCACGCGCCTCGGGGGCACGCGCGGCATCCAGAGAGATCAGCAGGTTGCCGAAGGGATGCGGCCCTATCTCCTCGATGGCGCCGGCAAGGATATTAGCCTCGATCCCCAATTCGCTGGTCAGGCGGGCCAGCATCGGGTCCGTGGCATGGGTGCCGGCAAAAGTGACGCGGATGACTTCGTGGCTGGGGCCATCGGGCCGTTCGGACAGCAGCCGGCCCGCCACAAAGGCCGGCAGCGTCGCGCCGGTCACGCCCGACAGGAAGGAGCGCGTGGTGGCATGGGCAGGACGGGTGAACACGTCCAGCACCGGCCCCGATTCCACAATCCGACCCCCTTCGATCACCGCCATGTGGCTGGCGATGTCGCGCAGGACTGCCATCTCGTGCGTGATCAGCAGGATGGTCAGGCCCAGGTCGCGGTTGATCTGGCCCAGCAGTTCCAGCACGGTCTTGGTGGTTTCGGGATCAAGTGCGCTGGTCGCCTCGTCCGACAACAGGACCTTGGGACTGGTGGCAAGGGCGCGGGCGATGCCGACCCGCTGCTTTTGGCCGCCCGACAGTTCGGCCGGATAGCGGTCGCGCAGGGCCGTCAGCCCCACCTGCTCGATCAGTTGATCGACCCGCTTGCGGATCCGGTCGCCCGGCGTCCCGGCGATCTCCAGCGGCAAGGCGACGTTGCCCCAGACAGTGCGCGAGGACAACAGGTTGAAATGCTGAAAGATCATGCCGACGTCCCGGCGGATCGCCCGCAGTTGCGCCCCCTGCGCACGACCGACATCCCGGCCCACGACCTCGACGCGCCCTTCGGTTGGACGTTCCAACCCGTTGACCATGCGCAGCAGCGTCGATTTGCCCGCCCCCGAGCGCCCGATGATGCCCGTGATGCTGCCTTGCGGAACGGTCAGGAAGATGTCGGCCAATGCCATGACCCGTTCGCCGCCCTTCTTGGGGAAGGACTTGCCCACCCCGTCGAAGGTGATCGCCGCGCCACTGGGGGCCGTTTCGTTCATGACTGTCCTGCCTGGTTACGAAGACGAGGGCGACGGGATGCCTGAAACCCGCGCGATGTGCAAGCCTGCGACCTGTAAGGAGCCGTTCGACTGCCGGAACAACCGATCGGTGTTGTTCCTTCATCCGGAACAAGGCCCGGGGCAGGCCTTTGGCGCCGCGTCCACCGGTCCGAGCCCGGCATCTGCCGCGGGAAAAGCTTCTTTTCCGGCTATTGTGCGGCCTCGATCAGTTCGCGCGCCAGAAGATCGGTGAGAGTGTTGCGCAGGGCGTCCGGGCGAAACGGCTTTTCGATCAAAGGCGCGTGGTCGAAACCCGGCGGCAGATGCTCCCGCCCATAGCCCGACACAAAGCAGAAGGGGTTGCCCTGTTGGGTCAGCACGAGGGCCACCTCGTCCACCGGCTGACCCTTCAGGTTGCCGTCCAGCAGGGCCAGATCGAAACCCTGTCCCTGCACGGCTGTCATGGCCTCGTCGATGGTGCGGGCAATGGCCACCACCTCGGCCCCGGCATCCTCCAGTTCGAAGCGAAGGTCCAAGGCGACCAGCGGCTCGTCCTCGATCAGCAGGATCCGACAGCCGTCCAAGGTGCTGGGCGGGGCTGCGCGCCGTATCAGGCTGGTTTCGGTGACCGCATTCCGGGATCTCAGGGGCGTCACGCCTTCGGTCAGGCGGATGGTCCAGATGACGCCCTTGGGGTGCCATTCCGCGGTGGCGGCTCCATCTTCGCCACCGCCCGCGGCGGTGATCAGGGTGGTGCCGAACCCGTCCCGAGAGGGCGGCGAAACGGCAGGTCCTCCACTTTCCCGCCACACCAGCTCCAGCACATTGCCCGACAGCGTCCAGTCCAGGTGAACCAGACCCTGCGGCGACGACAGTGCGCCGTACTTGGCGGCATTGGTTCCCAGCTCATGCAGCGTCAGGGCCAGGCGCAGCATGGTGTCGGGGGCCAGCTCCACCGGGTCGCCATTGCGGCGCAGCCTTTCCCCGTCCAGCGTACCCGAACTGATCTGGTCGTCGATCAGCTGATCCAGTGGCGCGCTGGCCCAGGTCACGTCCGACAGGATCGAATGGGCACGCGCCAGGGCCTGAAGGCGGCCCGCGAAACTGGCCTCGAAGCTTTCCAGGCCGTCGGACTGGCGCAGGCTCTGGCGGGCAATGGCTTGGACGTTGGCCAGCGTGTTCTTGATCCGGTGGTTCAGCTCTCCGATCAGCAAGGATCTGACCTCCTCGGACTGTTTGCGTTCCGTGATGTCCAGGATCTGCAGCGACAAGGATTGGCGCCCGTCGGCACCCGCCAGAACCGAGCCATAAACCTCGCAGCTGATCGGTCCCACATCGGCATGATCCAGCACCATCTCGGCCGAAAAACGGGGAGCCTCGTCATTGCCGGCCTCCAGCCAGCCTTGCAGAATGCCGGCACCCGCCGGGTCCAGCCAGCCCGATGCTTCGCCTGCCAGCCCCAGCAGGTCACCCGCCGCCCGACCGAACATCCGTTCGGCCCCCTTGGACCAGCTGCGGATGCACAGGTCGCGATCAAGCGCCACGAAGGCCAAGGGCGAATTATCCGCATGCGCCTTCAGCTGGGCCATCACGCGGTCGCGATGGCGCGCGATTTCCTGCATCTCGTCGCGCTGCCGCACCAGCTCCTTGGCCTGACGACCGATGCGAAAGAACACTTCGGCCTTGGATTTCAGGATCATCGGGTCGATGGGCTTGAAGATGTAATCGACGGCCCCTGCCTCATAGCCACGAAACCGCCGCGCTTCGTCCATCTCGGCTGCGGTGACGAAAATGATCGGCACACCCCGCGTCCGTTCCGTCGACCGCATCAGTTCAGCCAGTTCGTATCCATCGGTGCCCGGCATCTGCACGTCCAGAAAGGCCAGCGCATAGTCGTGCATCAGCATCAGTTCCAGCGCGGCCGTGGCCGAACGCGCGGTATCGACCACCAGCCCGTCCCGGCGCACCAGCGCTTCCAGCGCCATGATGTTTTCGGCGATGTCGTCCACGATCAGGAAGCGGATGGGCTTATCGGGCATGCATGGTCTCCTGGCAGGCGGTGCGGCGCCAGATCCGGTCGGGTTCGTCAAAGGCCGCGAATGATGCGGCATGGCTGGAAAAACGCAGGGTTTCGTGCGAGCCGAGGCCCAGGAAGCCGCCCCGCGTCAGGGCCTCGGAAAACAGCCCCAAGGTCCGGTCCTGCAAGGCCGCGTCGAAATAGATCAGCACGTTGCGGCAGCTGATCAGGTGCACCTCGGAAAAGACCTGATCCGTCGCCAGGCTGTGTTCGGTGAAAACCGTGCGCGCGCGCAGCGCCGGGTCAAAGGCGGCACGCCCATAAGCGGCCAGATAATAATCCGACAACGACCCGCGCCCGCCCGCCCGCTGGTAGTTCTGCGAAAAGACCGGCAGGCGGTCGATGTCGTAAACCCCCGCCTCGGCGCGCGCCAAAGCGCGGCGGTTGATCTCGGTCGCATAGAACAGCGTCCGGTCGAACAGCCCTTCTTCTTGAAAAAGGATGGCCATCGAATAGAGTTCCTCGCCGTCGGCACATCCGGCGACCCAGACCTTCAGAGACGGGAATGTCTGGAGATGCGGCAGCACCTCGCGCCGCAGCGCCAAGTAATAATCCGGGTCGCGGAACATCTCGCTGACCTGCACTGTCATGGCGTCGATGATGTCGGGCAGCACGGAAGGGTCGTGCAGCAACCGACCCTGCACCTCGGACAGCGTGGCGCACCCCAGCCGTTGCCGCGCCAGTTCCGCGCGCCGCGCCAGCGACCCCCGGGAATAGGAACGAAAATCATAATGATAGCGCCTGTTCAACGCTTCGAGGAACAGGTCCAGCTCGATTGCGTCGTCGGGCGCCGCGGGAACGGGATCAAGGCTCATCGCGGCATCCAGACGCGGGTCAGGGACAACAGCTTGTCGACGTCCAGCGGCTTGGACAGGTAATCGTTCGCACCGGCTGCCAGGCACTGGTTCTGGTCCTCGGCCATCGCCTTGGCCGTCAGCATGATGATGGGCAGGCTTTTCCAGCGGTCGATCTTGCGGATTTCCCGCGTGGCGGTCAGCCCGTCCATTTCCGGCATCATCACGTCCATCAGGACCAGATCGATCCGCGGCGCCGCTCCATCGTTGATGCGGCCCAAGGCTTCCAGCGCCTCGCGCCCGTTGCGGGCAATCTGGACAGTGGCCCCATGCGGTTCGAAGACGCCGGTCAGGGCGTAAACGTTGCGGATGTCATCCTCGACCACCAAGATGCGGCGGCCTTCCAGCTGGGCATCGCGGTTCAGCGACGCTGCCAGCATCTCGCGCTGCTTGGCGGGAAGGTCGGACACGACCTGGTGCAGGAACAGTGTGACCTCGTTGATGAGGCGTTCCGGCGACTTGGCGCCCTTTATGATGATCGAGCGGGAATAGCGGCGCAAACGCTGTTCCTCGGGTTCGCTGAGGGTGCGGGCGGTGTAGACGATAACCGGTGGAAAGGATGCCGTGCCATCGCCGTCCAGTTCCTCCAGCAGGTCAAAGCCCGAAGCATCAGGCAGCGTCATGTCCAACACGATGCAATCGACCGTGCGCGACCGACAGATCTGCAGCGCCTCGGCAGCGGTGCCTGCCCCCACGGTCTCAACCTCGTCGCTGGCCAGAAGGGCCTTCAACCCTTCCATCTGCGCGGGATCGTCCTCGACGATCAGCACGCAGCGCAGCCGCTGTTCCAGCCGGCGCTCCAGGCTGCGGATCGCCTGTTCCAGCTGGTCGCGCTGCACGGGTTTCAGCATATAGCTGATGGCTCCCTGCTCGAGCGCTTCCTTGGTATAATCATCGGCCGAAACCATGTGGACGGGAATGTGCCGCGTCGTGGTGTCACGCTTCAGCCGGTCCAGCGCGGACAGGCCCGAATGATCGGGCAGTCCGACATCCATGACAATGGCCTGCGGCAGAAAGTGCCGTGCCGCGCGCACGGCGTCATCGGCACGGCCGACACAGATGCAGCGGAAGCCCAGATCCCGTGCCAGACCGCAGAGGATGCGGGCAAAGGCGGGATCGTCCTCGACCACCAGCATCACCCGGTCGCCCGCCGCGATGACCGCGCGGTCGTCTTCCAGCCCCGGCAGGGCGTCCAGCAGGACGGGTTCGACCTCGTGGAGAGGAGTCGCTGCCGTTGGCACGGGCAACGGCAGGGGGACCCCCCGTGCGGCGCCAGCCAGTTGCCTGATCGCGGGGGCTTCAGGCAGGATCAGGGTAAAGACGCTGCCACGGCCCTTTTCGCTGCTCAACGTGATGCGGCCTCCCAGAAGATCCGCCAGTTCGCGCGAAATGGACAAACCCAGTCCCGTGCCACCGAAACGGCGCGAGATGGTGCCGTCGGCCTGCCGGAATGCCTCGAACACGGCCTCCTGCTGGGCGGCGTCGATACCGATGCCCGTATCCTCGACCGAAAAGGCGATGCCCTGCGGGACCGGTGCGATGCGCAGCGAGACACGCCCGCGTTCTGTGAACTTGAGTGCGTTCGAGATGAAGTTGCGCAGCACCTGCTCCAGCCGCTGGCCGTCCGTCACCAGCTCGCCCAGGCCGGGCGCGATTTCGGCCGTCAGCTGCAGGTTCTTGGACTTTGCCTGCATCTCGAAGGCCCGCATCAGCTTGGTTGCCGTTGCCTGCAGGTCGATGCGGTCCTGCGCCAGCTCCAGCTTGCCGGATTCGATCTTGGACAGGTCCAGGATGTCGTTGATCAGGGCCAGCAGGTCCTTGCCGGAGCTTTCGATCGTCTCCGCCCAGCGAACCTGTTCGTCCGACAGGTTGCGCCCTCGGTTTTCCGACAAAAGCCGCGACATGATCAGCAGCGCGTTCAGCGGCGTGCGCAGTTCGTGCGACATGTTCGCCACGAACTCGGACTTGTAGCGGCTTTCGCGTACCAGTTCCGCGGACTGGTCCTCCAGCATGCGGCGCGACCGGGCCAGCGCATCGCGCTGTTCCTCCAACTCCTGCGTCTGGTTTTCCAGCTGGGCGTTCTGGCTCTCCAATTCGGCCTGCTGGATTTCCAGGCGCCGCTGGCTGTCCTGCAGTGCGCGGGTCTGCTCCTCCAGCTCTTCGTTCGAGGCGGCGAGCTCTTCGGTGTGGCTGCGCAGTTCCTCGGCCTGACGCCGGGTTTCCTCCAGCAGTTCCTGCAACTGCTCCCGGTACTGCGCAGATCGCAAGGCGGTTCCCAGCTTGTCCGAAATGCGGTCGAACAGTTCCAAGATTCGCCCCGAAGGCTCTGATTCCAAACCGAATTCAATAAGCCCGTTCACGATATGACCATCGCTCAGCGGGACCATCAGCGCATGGGGCGCCCGTCCCCGTGCAAGGCCCGAGGTCCAGCCCAGCGCCTGATCCGGGGACAACGGCATCGACAGGATGCGCCGCTCGGACGAGGCGCGCCCGAGATGCCCTTCGTTATCCAGCACCCGCTCGGTCAGAGAGGCGTTGTCCACGCCCCAGCTGGCCAGCCGCACATGGCCATTGCCGTTGCGGGCATAAACCACTGCCGCCCGGGCGCCGATGCGATCGGCCAGAACCTGCAGGATCTGGCGTGCCAAGCGTTCGCTGGACACTTCGCCCTGCAAGGCGCGGGATATCTCGATCTGGCCTTCATTGATCCATTCGGTCCGCGTCAGCGCCTCCCGCCCTTGGATCATCTCGCGACCGGCAAAGCCCAGGATCATGCAGACGACCCCAGCCATCGTCCGGTTGGCGGCGGCGATCAGCGGGTCGATTCCCGTCTGGTCCAGTGAAAAGCCCAGCGCCATCATCAGGCAGGCCAGCACCGCCACGACAATCGGCAACAGCGGCATCGAACTGCCGAACGCCAGAATCAGCGGCAGGATGTAGAACAGCCAGACAGCCCTTCCCAAAGGAAGCATCATGTCGAGGATGAAGACGCCGCACAGGGTGGCACCGATCACGATAAGGATCGTCAGGTCCTTGGTCTTGCTCACGAGATCTCCTGCAGCGCCGTCACACAAATGACGTTTTTCGACGACACGCGTCGAACGCCATGACCAAGGGTCTGGTTCAAGTCGGCACGATTAATTTATATCAATCTGTCGCCCGTTCGCAATCTGCGACCGCCATCAAACAGCCAGCAGAGGTTTAACGCATGGGCTCATGGCTGTCGATCACGAAGCCGGCAGGTGACGCGAGGTTCGACAAAAGAACAGGTCAACCCCC
>NZ_JBKGUN010000200.1:0-30493 GCF_046462195.1 Paracoccus sp. (in: a-proteobacteria)
CGCTTTCGCACAACAGGCAATAAGCGGCCCCGATCTCGTCCGCGGTGGTGACCAGGATCGATTCCAGCATGATCGTGGACAGAGCGGCCGCCCTGCCCCGGAACGTATAAGGGTTGTAGTTGTCGAACCCCATCGAGTTCGGGATCGACTGAGACATTTCTCCGCCCTTGGGCGCATCGGGATTCACGTAAGGCAGATGCGTGTAGTCGGCCGGCAGCTTCAGTTCATCGAAGATCGCGACACCGTGGGAGCGGATCACCCCCTCATCCCCATTGGCTGCCGGTTGCGGATCGTCCTGCGCCAATCCACCCGTTGCGAAGGTCAGACCGGCAAAAAGAGTGGCATACAGGGCGGTACGGCGCATGGGGCAGGCTCCTTCGGCGTGTCGGGCAACGCTAGGCCAGCCGGGGCGGCCGCATCAAGCCGCGATTTCGTGAGCAGCGGCCAGAGAAGGGTCCAAAGAAAAAGGCGCGACCGATGGCCGCGCCCAGCAACAGCACAGGACGACGAAGGATCAAGGATTGCCTTCGAGGAAGGCGACCAGGTTTGCCCGTGCCTGGGGATCGCGGATGCCGGCAAAGCTCATGGCGGTGCCCGGAACGACGCCGCGCGGGTTTTCGAGGAATTCGATCAGCGCGGCCGGGTCCCAGACGGGGTCATCGTTGCGATGATCGACCATGGCACCGGAATAGCTGAAGCCAGCGGCCGAGGCGACCTCGCGGCCCACGACGCCGTTCAGGTGCGGGCCCACGCCGTCGCTGCCGTCCAGATGGTGGCAGGACCGGCACTTGGCCCATTCCCGCTCGCCCGCGGCGGCATCGGCCGACGCCATCAGCGCCTCGATGTCGATGACGACCTCTTCCGCCTCTTCGCCGCCGGCGGCCTCGGGCACGGGGATGGAATAGGCTTGTGTGATTTCTTCTTCACCATGGCCGCCATGTCCGGAAGGACCGACATGGAACAGCGCGCTGGCGGCCCAGTTGGCCAGCATCAGGAACAGCAGCGCGCCGATAAAGGCTCCGGCTGCCTTGGTCAGGGTCATGGTGTTGAACATCGCGTGCGGTCCCCGCCTTGGTAAGCTCGTCAAGTCGAGCGGTATGTATCCGCTTTCGCTTTGCAGGTTCAAGGTATAGTTACCCCCGCACGCTCAAATTTCCAGACAATCGGAGCCGTGCCATGACCACCAATCGCATCGCCTTCCAAGGAGAGCCCGGCGCCTACAGCCACGAGGCCTGCCGCACGGCCCGCCCCGACATGGAGGCCCTGCCCTGCCGGACCTTCGAGGACGTGATCGAGGCCGTGCGCAGCCTTGATGCCGATCTGGCGATGCTGCCGGTCGAGAATTCGACCTATGGGCGGGTGGCGGACATCCATCATTTGCTGCCCGAATCCGGCCTCCACATCATCGACGAGGCTTTCGTGCGGGTCCATATCAGCCTGCTGGCCGTTCCCGGCACCACGCTGGATCAGGTGCGCGATGCCATGAGCCACACGGTTCTTCTGGGCCAGTGCCGCGGCTTCCTGCGCCAGCATCAGATCCGCGCGTTGACGGGGGCGGACACCGCCGGCTCGGCAAAGGAGGTCGCCGCGCGCGGCAATCCGTCGCTGGCTGCCCTGGCTGCGCCCCTTGCCGGCGAGATCTATGGCCTCGACCGTCTGGCCGATCAGATCGAGGACCGCCAGAACAACACGACCCGCTTCCTGATCATGTCGCGACAGCCCGACCACAGCCGGCGGTCCGACCGGATGCTGACCAGCTTCGTCTTTCGCGTCCGCAACATTCCGGCGGCCCTCTACAAGGCGATGGGGGGTTTTGCGACGAACGGGGTGAACATGACCAAGCTGGAAAGCTACATGGTCGACGGGGTGTTCACGGCGACGCAGTTCTACGCGGATATCGAGGGTCATCCCGAGGATGCGCATGTCTGCCGCGCGCTGGATGAGCTGGGCTATTTCACGTCAAGCCTGGATATCCTAGGTGTTTATCCCGCCGACCCGCTGCGCCAGGCGCAGGCCAGCCTGTCCGAAAGCGACTGAAAAGGCTGCGCCTGCTCAGTGCGGGTCCAGCTGGGCCACGAATTCCTCGATCCGCTGCTGATAACGGCGGTCCAGCTGCGACTTGCCCAGCTTGGCCGTTTGCAGCATCAGGCGTGCCTTCATGTTGCGCGGCTTGATCTCGGTTTCGAAGATCAGGCGCGACCGTGTCCGGCTGAGGGCGATGACCGTCGCGTTCATCGTCAGGTCCAGGGCGTCCGAGCGGCCGCTCAGCCTGACCTGTTCAGGCCGGTCAAAGCGCGTCACCGTCAGGCGCAGCTGGCGCGGCTTGCCGCGCCAGTCAAAGCCGATGTTCCAGCCCAGTCCCGTGCCCGGCTCGACCGCCGGATCGATGCGGGTGACGCTGGCACCGCGACCAATCAGCATCCGCTCCAGCGCGTCGAAGTTTCCGACGGCATCGAACAGCTGATCGGCCGGAAGATCGGTGTCGATGCGGGTCGAGAACTTCATGCGTGACAATCCACTGGCCAATCCGGGCCCCACCGCACGGCCGGACCTGTCCTTTGGCTGATAATCCAGTTCGGGATGAGTGTTCAACCAAGTCGTCAACATAGCAGGGCATACCTTCTAACGTGTCTGCACGTCTTAACCGTTCGTAAGGGTTGTATCATGGGATACGGGGACATTCGCACGGTAGTTGTGCGAAATCCACAATAATGCGCAAAATTGCAATCACTGGTTGTTCGGGTGCCCAAGTTTGCTTTAGCCATCCCCGAGAAGACGCCGCATTATTCGGGCCAAGAGTGGACACAGCGTGCTGAGAGTGAATCCCGAAAGCATGCCGCCTGCGCACGGTACGGCACCTGTGCTGCCAGATGGCGAAACGGTGCCGCCGGACCAGGGGATGCGCCTGCGCATCCTTGCCACGTCCGATCTTCACATGCACCTTCTTCCCTATGACTATCTTGCCAATCGCCCCTGCGACCGCGTCGGGCTGGCACGCACTGCCGCGTTGATCGAAACGCGGCGGGCCGAGGTGGCGGCCTGCCTGCTCCTGGATAATGGCGACTTCCTGCAGGGCGCGCCCATGGGCGAGATGGTCGCCCGTGATCGGCAGGGGCCGGATACGCATCCCGCGATCGCCGCGATGAATGCCCTTGGCTACGATGCCGTTGCACTGGGCAATCATGACTTCAACTTTGGCCTGCCCTTTCTGCGCCGCAGCCTGTCGGGGGCACAGTTTCCTGCCCTGGCTGCCAACCTGTCCATGCGGCGCGGCCCTGACTTTCCGCGTTTTGCCCTTCTTGAACGGCAGCTGACCGACACGACGGGGCGCAGCCACACGCTTCGCATCGGCATCGTGGGATTCCTGCCTCCTCAGACAGAAGAATGGGATCACGATCTGCGCCCTTTCATGCAGACCCGCGATATTGTGGAAACGGCGCGCGAACTCGTTCCCCGTCTTCGCGAACGCGGGGCGGATCTGATCGTCGCGCTGGCCCACAGCGGCATCGGACCACCCGATCCCCGTCCCCGAATGGAACATGCGGCCTTGGCCCTGGCAGGCCTGCCCGGCATCGACGTGGTCATCGCGGGACACACGCATGAAGTCTTTCCCGCGCCCCAGTGGCAGGGGCGCCCCGGCATCGACGTGCAGCAAGGAACGCTGGCGGGCAAGCCCGCAGTCATGCCGGGGTTCGGAGGCTCTCACCTGGGCGTCATCGACCTTGATTTTCGGCTGGGGCCGAAGGAGGCGCTGCAACTGGCAGGGTTTCGGGTTGCCTGCCAGCCGGTTGCCGCCAACACGACCGCCGCTCCCGCGCTGGTCCGGTCCCTGAACGCGACGCATCAGTTAACCCTGCGGCAGTTGGGACGCCGGATCGGGCGGTCGCTGGCACCCTTGTGCAGCCATTTCTCCGTGATCGGTTACGACAGCGGCCTACAACTGGTCAACCAGGCGCAACGCTGGCATGTGCGTCAACGGCTGGCGGGGACCCGCCTTGCCGGCTTGCCCGTGCTGTCGGCGTCGGCGCCCTATCGCGCGGGCGGCCGCGGCGGGCCGCATCATTACACCGACATTGCCGCCGGCCGGCTGACGCTGCGCCACCTGTCCTCCCTTTACGCCTTTCCAAACCGACTCAGCGCGATCTGCATCACCGGGGAACAGCTGCGCGACTGGCTCGAACGGTCAGCCAGTCTTTTCAACCGCATCAGCCCCGGCAGCTGCGACGCACCCCTGCTGAATCCAAACTTTCCGGCCTATAACTTCGATGTCGTCGACGGGGTCAGCTGGCAGATCGACCTTTCAAGGCCGCCGCGGTTTCATCCCGACGGTCGCATTGCCCATCCCGGGTCCTGGCGCATCCTGAAGCTTTGCCGTCATTCGGAGCCGGTCAAGGATGACGACCGCTTCGTGCTGGCAACCAATTCCTATCGCCTGGCCAGTTGCGGCCTGTTCGGGTCGATGATCTCACCCGATCAGATCGTGCTGGAACGGGACGATCTTTCCCTCGACATCCTGCGCCGTTATGTGCGCAGGCGCCGCTCCATTCCCCTGCCGACACCGCCCGCCTGGCGCTTTCATCCGCTTCCGGGCACCACGGCCCTGTTCGAGACCGCCCCTGCCGCCTTGGATCGCCCCCTGCCCGAGGCCTTGTCGCTTCAGCCGGCCGGCCTGACGCTTGACGGGTTTGCCCGCATGCGCCTCTTTCTTTGAGCCGAAGGTGCCGGGCGGGCTTGCATCCTCCGCCTGCCCGCTTTATCTGACGACGCGAGAGGTTGGCGCGGGCAGGCGCCTCGCCAAATCGGTCAGGTCCGGAAGGAAGCAGCCGTAACGAGATCCGTTTGGGTCGTTGTCCAGCCTCTCACCCTCCCCCTTCCCGTCGATGCAACCCCGTCATGCAGGATGCGGCCTTGTTCGTCTGCCCCCTGCAGACCATCTTCAGGGTTGAACCCATCGACAAGGACACTCCTCATGCCGCAATCCCGCTTCGACGCCGTGATCTTTGATCTGGACGGTACCCTTCTGGCGACCGAGCAGATGGCGATCGAAACGGGCGAAGCCGCGCTGCACCGGATGGGCCGCCGCCCTCCCGAAGGGCTGCTGGAATCGCTTGTCGGCCTGGACGAGCCGACCTCGCATGGCATCCTGCGCGGCGTTTTGGGCGACGACTTCGATTTTCCGCATTTGGAGCGGCTGTGGGCCGAGGCGTTGATCGAACGGCGCGAGCGTGACGGTATTCCGCTGCGCCCCCATGTCCACGACATGCTGGACAAGCTGCAAAGCGCCGGACTGCCCTTTGCCATCGCGACGTCCAGCACCGCCGATCAGGCGCGGGAGAAATTGCGCGCGGCAGGGCTGACCGACAGCTTCGATATCGTCGTGACGCGAAGCGACGTGCCCAGCCCCAAGCCCGCGCCCGATGTTTATCTGCTGGCCGCGCAGCGGCTGGGGGTCGATCCGTCGCGCTGCCTTGCCTTCGAGGACAGCGATGTCGGTGCCCATGCGGCCCGCGCGGCAGGCATGACCGTGGTGCAGGTTCCCGACATGGTGCCGTTGTCGGGCGATCATGCCGATCTGCTGGCGCCCGACCTGATCGCCGGCGCGCGCAGCATCGGCCTGCTGGCCGCCTGATCTGGCCACCTGATCCGGTTGTGGCGCCGCATCTCTGCCGTTAAGGTGACGCGATGCCCGAGGAACCGATGAACGACACCCCGACTTCGCCTCCGCCCGCTTATCAGGTTCTGGCCCGGAAATACCGGCCCGAGACCTTTGCCGACCTGGTGGGCCAGGACGCCATGGTTCGGACGCTGAAGAACGCCTTTGCCGCCGATCGCATCGCGCAGGCCTTTATCATGACCGGCATCCGCGGCACCGGGAAGACCACCACCGCGCGCATCATCGCCAAGGGGATGAACTGCATCGGTCCCGACGGCACGGGCGGACCCACGACCGAACCCTGCGGCGTTTGCGAGCATTGCGTCGCCATCAGCGAAGGCCGCCATGTCGACGTGATGGAAATGGATGCCGCGTCCCGCACCGGCGTGGGCGACATCCGAGAAATCATCGAGTCGGTGCATTACCGGGCCGCCAGCGCGCGCTACAAGATCTACATCATCGACGAGGTTCACATGCTGTCCACCAGCGCGTTCAACGCGCTGCTGAAGACGCTGGAAGAACCGCCGCCGCATGTGAAGTTCATCTTTGCCACGACCGAGATCCGCAAGGTTCCCGTCACGGTCCTGTCGCGCTGCCAGCGCTTTGACCTGCGCCGGATCGAGCCTGAGGTGATGATCGCCCTGCTGAAGCGCATTGCCGGGGCCGAGGGCGCGCAGATCACCGAGGATGCGCTGGCGCTGATTACGCGCGCGGCCGAAGGGTCGGCCCGCGACGCCACCAGCCTGCTGGACCAGGCGATCAGCCATGGCGCGGGGGAAACCACGGCCGATCAGGTTCGCGCGATGCTGGGCCTGGCGGACCGCGGCCGCGTGCTGGACCTGTTCGAGATGATCCTGCGCGGCGATGCCGCCGCCGCCCTGACCGAACTGCAGTCCCAATACGCCGATGGCGCCGATCCCGTGGCGGTCCTGCGCGATCTGGCCGAGGTCACCCACTGGATCTCGGTCGTGAAGATCACGCCCGATGCGCTGGAGGACCCTACGCTGTCGCCCGACGAACGGATGCGCGGCAAGGATCTGGCCGATCGACTGCCGATGCGCGTCATGTCGCGCATGTGGCAACTGCTGCTGAAGGCGCTGGAGGAGGTTTCGGCCGCACCGAATGCCATGATGGCCGCCGAGATGGCGATCATCCGTCTGACACATGTGGCCGACCTGCCCGACCCTGAGGCGCTGATCCGTCGCGTCCAGCAGGCGCAGACGGCGGGCGAATTCACCCGCGGACCTGCAATCGATGGGGCCGCGCCGGCCCATGCGCCCCAGGCCATGCGCCGTACGCGCCCTGCCCCACAGGTGCAGCCTTCGGGCGCCGCGACGGCGCTGGCGATCTCGCCCGACGTGCTGGCAAGCTATCCGGATTTCCCGTCGGTGGTCGAGCTGATCCGGCGGATGCGGGACATGACGCTGCTGGTCATGGTCGAGCGGCATGTGGCGCTGGTCCGCTACAGCCCGGGCCGGATCGAGTTCGAGCCGCGGAACAACCCGCCCGTCGATCTGGCGCAGCGCCTGGCCGAACGGCTGCGCGGCTGGACCGGTGGCCAGCGCTGGGCCGTCACCGTCACCAATACCGGCGGGGCACCCACCATTGCGGAAACCCGCGAAGCCGAGGCAAAGGCCGCCCGTGAACGCGCATTGTCACTGCCCATCGTGCAGCAGGTGATGGCGACCTTTCCGGGCGCCACGCTGACCAATATCACCCGTGCGCCAGCCCCGCCTGCCGAGGCGGAGGATCTGGCCGAGGGCGCAGCCAACCCCCATGACGGAACCGAAGGCCCGGTGGCCGAGGTTGAGGAGTGGGACCCGTTCGAAGATGAGGATTAAGCGATGATCAAGGGATTGGGCGGCTTTGGCGACATGGCCAAGATGATGAAGGCCGCCAAGGACATGCAGGACAAGATGGGCCAGGTCCAGGAAGACCTGGCCCGCATCACCGTGACCGGCGAATCCGGGGCAGGTCTGGTCAAGGCCACCTGCACCGCCAAGGGCGAGCTGACGGCACTGGACATCGATCCGTCGATCTTCGTGCCTTCGGAAAAAGAGGTGGTGGAGGACCTGATCCTGGCCGCCATCAAGGACGCGCAGCGCACTGCCGAGGAACGGATGCAGTCCGAGATGGCGAAGATGACCGAAGGCCTGGGCCTGCCTGCCGGCATGAAGCTGCCCTTCTGATCCATGGCCGAGGGCAGTGACGACATTCAGGCCCTGATTGCGCTGATGGCGCGGCTGCCCGGCCTGGGCCCTCGTTCAGCCCGGCGGATCGTGCTGCAGCTGGTGCGCAAGCGCAGCCAGCAGATGGTCCAGCTGTCACAGCTGCTGGACCGGGTCGCTCTGAACTCGCGCGAATGCGTGGTCTGCGGCAACATCACCGACCGTGACGAATGCGCGATCTGCACCGATCCCGCCCGTGCCACGGGCGAGATCTGCGTCGTTCAGGACGTGGCCGATCTGTGGGCGCTGGAGCGGGGGCGTGTCTTCCGCGGTCGTTATCACGTTCTGGGCGGCACGTTGTCGGCACTGGACGAGGTGGGGCCCGACGATCTGCGCATTCCGGGCCTGCTGGCGCGCATCGAGGACGAACGGATTTCCGAGGTGATCCTGGCGCTGAACGCCACCGTGGACGGGCAGACTACCGCCCATTACATTGCCGACGCGCTTGAGGGCTCGGGCGTGACCGTGACAGGACTTGCCCAAGGCGTTCCGATCGGCGGAGAGCTTGATTACCTCGATGACGGGACCATCAGCGCGGCATTGCGCGCGCGTCGCAGGCTGTAACAACAGAAAAGGGTGGCCATGGGACCACCCTTTCGCATTCGGTGCATTGATGGGCCAGAGTGACCTCTGGCCCTTGGATCCATGCGGATCAGGCGTCCAGCTTTTCCACCTTGGGAGCAGACTTGGCGATCTCGATCCGGCGGGGCTTCAGCGCTTCCGGGATTTCGCGCACCAAGTCGATGTGCAGCATGCCGTCAACATGGCTGGCGCCATTGACACGGACATGGTCGGCCAAGGTGAACTTGCGCTCAAAGGCACGGGTCGCGATGCCGCGGTGCAGATAGGTACGGCCATCATCCTCGTCCGCCTTGCGGGCCGAGACGATCACGGCGCCGTCACGAACCTCGACGTTCAGGTCGTCGGGTGAAAACCCGGCCACGGCGATCGAGATTCGATAAGCGTCGTCGCCCGTCTTCTCGATGTTGTAAGGGGGATAGGTGGGGGTCGCGACATCGGCGGACAGCGCGCGATCCATCACATCGGCCAAACGGTCAAAACCGACGGAAGCGCGATAAAGCGGGGTCAGGTCAAAGTTACGCATAGGTTACATCCTCTCTCAAGCGATGCGAATGATGCCCCCCGATTGCCGGGCGGGCGGTCGACCGACGCCGTTTTCGGCCGCCGGTGACACAGATTTAGGCGCAGGAAAAGACCGTTCAAGACCCTTTCATGCAGATTTCAGCGCCTCGGGTTCCGGCCCGCCCGTGGCCCAGTCCAGCAGTTCGACCGTATGAACCACGGGAACCTTGGTGCCGCCACCGATCTGCATCATGCAGCCGATATTGCCTGCGGCGATGACCTGGGGGGTCACGGCTTCCAAGCTGGCGACCTTGCGGGTTTTCAGTTCGGAGGACAGTTCCGGCTGCAGCAGGTTATAGGTTCCAGCCGAACCGCAGCAAAGATGCGGGTTGGCGGGTTCAACCACCTGGAACCCCATCCGCGCCAAGAGGTCCTTGGGCGTTGAACGGATCTGCTGCCCGTGCTGCAGCGAACAGGCCGAGTGATAGGCCACGCGCATGCCCTGCCCCTGATTCCCTGTCCGGTCCGGCAGGCCCTTCTCCGCAAGATACTCGGTCACGTCCCGCGCCAGACCCGCCACGCGTTTGGCGTCGGCCTCCAGCGGATCGCCCGCGAAGAGATGCCCGTAATCCTTGATCGTCGTTCCGCATCCCGAGGTGTTGATGATCACCGCGTCCAGCGCGCCCCCTTGCTCGGCCGCCAGAAGGCGGTTGATGCTGTCGCGGGCGCGGGCCTTGCCATCGGCTTCTTGCCCCATGTGCAGGGTCAGCGCGCCGCAGCAGCCAAATTTGTCGGGAATCACCACCTCGCATCCGGCGCGTCGCAGCAGGCGGATGGTGGCGTCGTTGATGTCGGTGTTCAGCGCCCGTTGCGCGCAGCCGATCATCAGGGCCACGCGTGCCCGCCGCTGACCGATGGGGGCAAAGACTTGGCCGTCGTCGTTGCGGCTGACTGCCGGGACATGTCGCGGCGCCATGCCCACCATCGCGCGCAGCCGCCGGTCGGGCAGCAGCCCGGCAAAGGGCCGCGCGACCTTGGCCCCCAGCAGTGCCAGCCGGAAACGCCCCGGATGCGGCAGGACCGTCTTGAGCACCCAGCGCAGCGCGCGGTCGCTCCAGGGGCGGCGATAGGTGGCCTCGATATGCTCGCGCGCATGTTCCAGCAGATGCGCGTAATGCACGCCCGACGGGCAGGTCGTCATGCAGGACAGGCAGCCCAGGCAGCGGTCGATGTGCTTGACGGTCTTGGCATCGGCGGGCCGCCCGGCCTCCAGCATGTCCTTGATCAGGTAGATGCGGCCGCGAGGGCTATCCAGTTCGTCCCCCAGCACCTGATAGGTTGGGCAGGTCGCCGTGCAAAAGCCGCAATGCACGCAGGTCCGCAGGATCTTGTTCGATCGTGCGGTCAGCGGATCGGCCAGCTGCTCGGGCAGGAAATGGGTCTGCATCAGTCGGTTCCCCCAAAGATGCCGCGCGGGTCAAAGCGGGCACGCAGGTCACGCTCCAGCCGCGCAGTCAGCGGATCGGGCGCTGGAAGCAGGCCGGGCACCCCGCCGGTGATCCGGCGGGCATGGCCCGAAAATGGCGGCAGGTTCGGCACCTGGCCGGCGGGCATTTGCCCCACGATCAGGGCGCCGCCCCAGTCCAGAAACAGCGGCCGAGGCAGCCGCGCCAGCAGCACGGGCGTCTCGCTTGGGCGGCAGGTGATGCGCCAGGTGTCAAAGGCCGGATCAGGCGCATCAGGGCAAAGCCGCTGCCACGCCTCGTTGTCGCCTTGGCGCACGGTGCCGAACGGGGCAAGGCGCGCGGACAAGTCGGCGGCGCGCGAAGCCACGGATGCGGCCAGTCCTTCCACCCGGATCATTGCACCGTGGTCGGGCAACCAAGCGGCACCCGACACATCGAATGGCCCGCCAAGGGCGCTGGACAGGGCCGGGATGGCAGCAGCGGCGTCAAGATCCGGCAGGGCCAGCGTCGCAGTGACCGGCGGCAGCGGCGTCGTGCGAAAGCTGAGCTCCGTCAGCGCGCCCAACCGGCCCCGGCTGCCGGCCATCAGCTTGACCAGATCATAGCCGGTGACGTTTTTCATCACGCGGCCGCCATTCCGCACGATGTTTCCCTCGCCATCGACAAAGCGGACGCCGATCAGGGCATCGCGCGCCGCTCCGGCCTGTACCCGGCGCGGGCCGGCCGCATTGGTGGCGGCGACGCCTCCGATGGTAGAGCTCCCGTCGCCCCAAGGCTCGAAACCCAGCATCTGCCCTTCCGCGGCCAGAGTGTTGCGGACGGTTTCCAGTGACGTTCCGGCGCGCACCACCAAGGTCAACGCCTCGGGTTCATAAAGCGTGACGCCGGTCAGCGCGGTCATGTCGATACGGTCGCCCTGCCCTTCGCCCGGCCAGCGACGCGTTCCGCCGCCCGTCACCGACAGGGGGCTGCGGGCATCGCGGATCAGTTCGGCCAGTTCAGCCTCGGATTCAGGCCGCATCGGCTGTCCTGTTCAGGCGGCGTTCGCGGCGCGGGGCCGAAACGTCCAGGGGAAAGACCTTGGCAGCGTTCAGCAGCCAATGGGGATCAAAGGCATCCTTGACCCGCATCTGCGCCTCCAGGTCGGCAGGATCGAACTGGACGCTCATCAGGTCGCGCTTTTCGATGCCGACGCCATGTTCGCCGGTCAGGCAGCCGCCGACTTCAACACACAGGCGCAGGATGTCGGCACCCAAGGCCTCGGCCTGGTCCAGATCCCCCGGCTTGTTGGCGTCATAGATGATCAACGGGTGCATGTTGCCGTCGCCCGCATGGAACACGTTGGCGACCGCCAGCCCGTATTGCCGCGACAGATCGCCGATGCCCGCAAGGACCGAGGGCAGCGCCGTCACCGGGATGGTGCCGTCCAGGCAGATGTAGTCGCCCATCTGTCCCATTGCCCCGAAGGCCGACTTGCGGCCCAGCCAGATGCGGCGTGATTCATCCTCAGACCGGCTTTCGCGGAATTCCACGGGCTCAAAACGCATGGCGATGTCGCGGATCAGGGCCAACTGCTCGTCGATCTCGGGGGGCGTGCCCTCGACCTCGACGATCAGCAGGGCCTCGCAGTCCGGATAGCCGGCGCCGGCATGGGCCTCGGTCGCGCGGATGCAGGGGCTGTCCATGAACTCGATCGCCACCGGGATGATCCCCGCACGGATGATCGCCGCCACGCAGGCCCCGGCCGTTTCGCTGCTGTCGAAACCGATCAGGGCAGGCCGCGCGCCCGCCGGACGCGGCAGGATACGGAGTGTCGCCTCGGTCACAATGCCCAGTTGGCCCTCGGACCCGCAGACGACGCCCAGCAGGTCCAACCCCGACCCTTCGCCCATCGGGCCGCCCAGTTCCACCACGCTGCCGTCCATCAGCACCATGGTGACGCCCAGCAGGTTGTTCGTCGTCACCCCGTATTTCAGGCAATGGGCCCCGCCCGAGTTCATGGCAATGTTGCCGCCGATGGCACAGGCCAGCTGGCTGGAGGGATCGGGCGCATAAAAGAAGCCCAGGCTTTCCACCGCACCCGAGACCGACAGGTTGGTGCGTCCCGTCTGCACGCGGATCAGGCGGTCGGCGGGGCTGATCTCGAGCACCTCGGTCATGCGGGACAGGCCGATCACGACCGCGTCCGCCGTGGGCATCGATCCGCCGGCCAGGCTGGTTCCCGCACCCCGCGGCACCACCGGCACACGCAGGTCGTGGCACAACCGCAGCAGGCGCGAGACCTCCTCCGTCGTGCGCGGCAACACGACCGCCAGCGGTGCGCAGCGATAGGCCGACAAGGCGTCGCATTCATAGGCGCGCGTTTCTGCCGGATCGTCAATCACGACACCCGGCAGTTCGGCGCGCAAGGCGGCCAAGATGGCCTGACTGCGCACCAGAACGGACGCGTCGGGTTGTGGCATCTGCATCATGGCCGGTTCTCCTCCCTGCCTTTGCACAAACGATAGGGCTGCACAGGAGGGCTTTCAAGCCGCGGCATCCGGTCCTAGTGTCGCGGCATGAACCTGCTGGACCAATTCGCCTCGCATCCGCTGGCGCTGCGCGATGCCATCGCGCTGGCGCTTCTGTTCACGGCCTGGCTGGGCATCGGCTGGTTCACGGAACGTCCGCCTGCGGGGCGGCCCTCGGTGTCGGTGCTGATGAAACGTTACCGCCGCGAATGGTTGCGCCATTTCGTCACCCGCGAGCCGCGCATCTTTGACGGCAATATCCTGGCCAGCCTGCGCGAAGGGACGGCCTTTTTTGCCTCGGCCTGCATGATCGCGACGGGGGGCCTGTTGGCACTGATCGGCAATGCGGAGCGGCTGCAGGGAATTGCGGCGGGGCTGGAGCTGGACCCCGCTGCCAATGCCGGATGGGAACTGCGGCTGCTGGTGCCGATGTTCTTTGTCGTGAACGCCTTCCTGAAGTTCGTCTGGGCGCACCGCCTGTTCGGCTATTGCGCCGTGATGATGGCGGCTGTTCCGAACAAGGCCGACCACCCCGACGCCATGGATCGCGCGATGCAGGCCGCCGACCTGAACATCACTGCCGCCCGCAGCTTCAACGCGGGGCTCCGCAGCGTTTACTTCGCGCTCGGCTCGCTGGGCTGGCTGACAGGCCCATGGACGCTGATGGTGGGAACGGGGATCGTGCTGTGGGTGACATGGCGGCGTGAATTCGCATCGACATCGCGCCAGGTCATCATGCGCTCGCTGCCGCCACCGATCCTTTCCGATCACTGCGGATTGCAAGCGTCAGCGCAACAGCCCCCGCGACCGTAAGCCCGACACCGACCAGACCGGGCGCGCGCCAGCCCCATCCGGCCGCCAGGGCCATCCCCGCCAGAAAGGGACCAAGGGCGTTGGCGGCATTGAAGGCCGCATGGTTCATCGCTGCCGCCATGCTTTGCGCGGCGCCTGCCACGTCCATCAGCCGCGTTTGCAGCGGAATGACCAACCCTGAGCCCGCGGCGATCAGGAACGACGACAGGACCATCAGCGGCCAGTGCCCCACCACCAGCGCGGCAAAGCCCTGCGTCGCGCCCATGGCAAACAGCGACAGATAGGCCGCCCGGTTGATGCCCACCTTCTCGGTGATGCGACCGGCGCCCCAGGTGCCCAGGGTGGCACCCACGCCGAACATGGCCAGCGTCAGCGGCACGACAAAGGGGGGCGCATCGGTCGTGGCCAGAATCGCGGCGGTCAGAAAGGCATAAACGGCAAACAACCCGCCGAATCCGATGGCGCCGACCGCCAGCACCCACAGCACGCGCGGATTGCGCAGCGCCTGCAGTTCATCCCAGGGGCGGGCATGGGGGTTGCCGCCCACACGCGGCGCAACCCTCAGGATCGCCCAGGCCGAGGCCAGTGCCAGCACGCCCGGCAGCGCAAAGCCCCACCGCCAGCCAATGCTCTGCCCCATCCATCCCGCCAATGGTACGCCGATAATATTGGCCACCGTCAGCCCTAGCAGCACGCGGGCCGCTCCACGGGCGCGCTGACCTGCAGGCAGGGCATCCGCCGCATAAAGCATCGCGACGCCCAGGAACCCGCCATGCGGCAGGCCCGCCAGGAAACGCATGCCCGTCAGCAGGGCCAGCCCCGGCATGACTGCCGCAAGCAAGTTCATCACGCCGTAGAACCCCATCAGCGCGGCAAGATAACGCCGTCTCGGCAGCCGCGCCCCTGCGATCGATGTCACGGGCGCCCCCACGACCACGCCCAGCGCATAAGCGCTGATCACATGGCCGGCCTGCGGCTCGGTCAGGCCCAGATCGCCGGCAAAAAAGGGCAGCAGCCCCATGGCCGCGAACTCGGACGTGCCGATGGCGAAGGCGCCCAAGGCCAGTGCCAGGATCGCAGCCTGAAAGTTCTGCTTTTCCGTCATGACAATCCTGCAGCAAGAAGGGGGATGTTAGCCCTCACACCAGCTTCGCCGGGCTTTGGCAAGGCCTTGCTGGGGATGGCAGCCTTGCATCCCGTGCAAGCCGGTTACAACAGGTCGCGCTTGACCATGATCCAGAGCGCGGCAGCAGCCAGAACGACCAATCCCAGCATGATCGATGCCGCGATGCCCGTCAGGCGCCCTTGCCAGCGAGAGATCTCTCCCAAAGGGCGCAGATGCGCGACCAGCGCGGCATGGTCGCGCGCCAGTGGCCTCAGGGGCAGCTGGCGCGCGACGCGGGGCTGGGCCGCCAGCTGATCTGCCTCGGCCAGCCGCAGGGCGCGGCGCCGAAGCCGCGGGGGCAATGCCGCCCCACGGCGGCGAATCATCGTCTGCAGGCGCGGATGTTCGCCCCGGCGCACGCCGCCCAGGCGCGAGGCCATCAGCTGCGCCACCTCATCCGCCATGCGGCTGATGTCCTCGAAACTCTGTGCCTTGCGCGTCATGGGGGCAGGATAGTCGGGATGGCGCAGCCGCGCCAGAGACCGTAAGCTGTCCCCATGATGCTGAACCGACAGAACTTCGGCCCCGAAGCGGGCTTCCCCATCCTCCTGGTCCACGGACTGTTCGGCCAAGGGCGCAATCTGGGCGCCCAGGCACGACGCCTTGCCCGTGATCGTCCGGTTGTCACGGTCGATCTGCGCAACCACGGCGACAGCCCGCATGACGCTGACGCCAGCTATCCGGCACTGGCGGCTGATCTGGCAGGACTGATCGAGCAGATGGGCGGACGGGTCGATCTGGTGGGTCATTCGATGGGGGGCAAGGCTGCCATGCTGCTGGCCCTGACCCGGCCTGCGCTGGTCCGGCGGCTGGCCATCATGGATATCGCCCCCCTCGCCTATTCCCACGATCAGACCGGATACATCGAGGCGATGGAATCGCTGGACCTGCCTGCCGTCAGCCGGCGCAGCCAAGCCGATGCGCAACTGTCCAAGGCCATCCCCGACCCGGGCGTCCGGGCATTCCTCTTGCAGAACCTGGACCTCAAGACCGAGCCGCCCCGATGGAAGCTGAACCTGACGGCGTTGCGCGACGACATGCCCGCGATCGTCGGCTGGCCTGCGGATGTGCCTGCTGGCGTTTTTCCGGGGAAGGTCATGGCCCTTCGTGGCGGGACGTCCGATTACGTGACCACGGCTGGGGAAGAGGCCATGCGCCATCACTTTCCGCAGGTGCGCATCGTCACGTTGAAGGGCACGGGCCATTGGCTTCATGCCGACGCGCCCGAGGCCGTTGCGGAAACCCTGGCAGCCTTTCTGGGGGACGGGACAGGCGACTAGCAGCGCAGATCGACCCGTGCCACGGCCGATCCCGGACCGCCTTGATGGTTCAGGCTGAAGGGAATGACCTGACAGCCGCTTGTTGTTTCGGCCGCAAGAACCATGCGTCTGGCAATGACTTCTGGCCTTATGCCCCAAGCCACGTCCCGGCGAATGACCTGAGCCTCGAGATCCTGCCGATGAACGGCAAAGCGCATCCCCTCGACCTCGATGTCCTGACGAACAGCGCCCAGCATGTCAGGCGAAGGCGATGCACAACCCGCAACAAGCGTCGCAACAAGCAGGACCAGATGTTTCATCGTCCCAATCTGCACCGGAACGATAAAGAACGGATTAACCGCGCTGCTGCTCTTCCAAGCGGTCGGCCAGCGATTCGGCGCGGGCGGCCATTTCGGCCATCGCTTCGCGCAGATCCGCGGGAATGACCGGCACTTCGACCCGCGGCGGGTTCTGTTGCAACCGCGTCACGTGACGCTCCGCCTTTTCGGCACGCTCTTCCAGCGAGGCAAAGCGGTCGGCCAGCATCAGCCCCGCCAGCAGCAGCAGCCGCGGTTCCGGAACACGTCCCGCCTGTTCCAGGATCTGGCGCGCCTCGTTGTCCAGGATCTGGGCCGCGCGCTGCAACAAGCGCTCTTCGCCATCCTGCGCACCGACGCGGTATTCCTTGTGTCCGATCGTGAATTCGACTTCGGCCATCTCAGATCCCCTCGTTCCTGCCTGCGGTCGCTGTCTCCGGCTCGGGCATGTCTTCAGCAGCCTCGGCCTCCGGCAGTCCTGCCGCATCGCCTCTCAGTTCGGCCGGCGTTCCGGCATCCGGATCGGGAGAGGGTTCATCCTCGGCCAGAAGCCGTTCCAGTTCGCTCATGATCTCGCTCATCTGGGCCATTTCGGCGGCACGGGCGGCGCGCAGGGCCTGGATCTCGGCCTCCAGCGCCCCGCGCACCTCGTCCTCGCTCAGGCCTCCGGTGGCATGGGCCTCCAGCAGGTTGCGGTTGGCCGTCGTCAGTTCCTCGTTGGCGGTGGCCAGACGTGCGGATTGCTCGGTCGCGGCCTCCAGACGGGACTGCAGCTCGTCCGGGCTGCCTGCGTCTCCGGACTGGGCCTGCGCCAGGACCTGCTCAAGCCGCGCATTCTCCGACTGCAGTTCGGTCAGCTGGCGCGTCAGTTCGGCAACCTGCCCCCCATCCTCGGCAGGCGGGCGGACTGCAGCCTCCATCAGCAGATCCAGACGGTCCAGTGCGGCGCTAAGCCGGCGTTCGCTGGCGGTAATGTCGCTCATAGGCGTCGGTCCTTTGGTGGCGTCTGGCGTGTTTTTGGCATTGTGGCCTGAATAAGACAAGGACGGGCGCAGATTTCCGCGCCCGTCCCACTTGTCTATGCACATCGGTCAGGCAAGTTCCCGCCGTTCCGCGATGAGCCCTTTGACAAGGGCGTAACAGGCACCCAGGAGCACGATCGTGAACGGGAACCCGGTCGAGACCGCCATCGCCTGAAGCGCGGCCAGACCGCCGCCCAGCAGCAGCGCGATGGCCACCAGTCCTTCCAGGCTGACCCAGAAAATACGCTGCGGCACGGGGGCGTTGACCTTGCCTCCCGCCGCGATCGTATCGATCACCAGTGAACCGGAATCCGACGAGGTGATGAAGAACACGATCACCAGAACGATGCCGACAAAGCTGGTAATAGCGCTCAGCGGCAGCTGGTTCAGCATCTCGAACAGCTCCAGTTCCAGCGGGGCCTCGAGGATGCCGGCAAAGCCGCCGACGGTCAGGTCGATGGCCGTGCCGCCCAGCGCCGTCATCCACAGGACCGAGATCAGCGAAGGCACGATCAGGACCGCGACCAGGAACTGGCGCACGGTCCGCCCGCGCGAGACGCGGGCGATGAACATGCCCACAAAGGGTGACCAGCTGATCCACCATGCCCAGTAGAAGGCTGTCCACCCTTGGCGGAAATTGTCGTCTTCGCGCCCGAAGGGGTTGGACAGGGGCACCAGATCGACGGCATAGGCGCCAAGATTGGTGAAGAACCCGCTCAGGATCGTCAGGGTCGGCCCCACGGCGATCACGAAGACCAGCAACAGGATGGCCAGCCCCATATTCAGTTCGGACAAGCGCTTGACGCCCTTTTCGACGCCCAGCACCACCGACGTGCCTGCGGCCATGGTGATCAGGACGATCAGTACGACCTTTGCCATGCCGGTGTTCTGAAAGCCGAACAGATAGGCCAGTCCCGCCATCGCCTGTTCGGCGCCCAGGCCCAGCGAGGTCGCCAGGCCAAAGATCGTGGCCAGCACCGCGAGGATGTCGATCACATGGCCCGGCCAGCCCCAGATCCGCTCTCCGAAGATCGGGTAAAAGACCGAGCGCAGCGTCAGCGGCAGACCCTTGTTATAGGCGAAAAGCCCCAAGGCCAGCGCAACGACCGCATAGATCGCCCATGGGTGAAGTCCCCAATGGAAGATGGTCGCCGCCATACCGAGCTGGCGCGCGGCCTCGACATCGCCTGTTGCGCCACCCAAGGGGGCCCAGTCGGTGCGGACCCCGTTCTCGACAACCGGGCCGCCCATGGCCGCCTGAAAGTGCCCCAAAGGTTCGCTGACGCCATAAAACATCAGGCCGATGCCCATGCCCGCCGCAAACAGCATCGCAAACCAGCCCAGCAGGCCGAAATCAGGCGTGGCCTCGGGACCGCCGAGACGGACCGATCCAAGCGGCGACACGATCAGCGCCAGGCACAGCAGGACAAAGACGTTGCCTGCCAGGATGAAGAACCAGTCCAGATTGGCCGTCAGCCCGTCACGCATCCCGCCAAAGATCGGCTCCAGCTGCGCCGGAAAGATCAGCGTGATCACGGTGAACAACACAACCGCCGCCGCCGAGATGCCGAAGACGGGATTGTGGACGTCGAAGGCCAGCTTGCCGGTGCCCTCGATGTTGTCCTGACCGATCGTATAGTCGGTTTCGATGATTTCGGTCGGACCCTCGGGTTCGGGCAACGGGACGACACTGGTGTCCTCTTCGGGCGCGGGTGCCGAAGGAGGAGGCGGCGGCGGTGGCGGTGGCACGGGCGGCTTGGCCTTGGGGGGGATGCGGCCGCTCAACGCGTCGCGTTCGCGCCCGCCCGGGCGGGGTGCCAGTGGGTCCGGTTGACCGGGTTTCTTGGGTGGCTGTGACATCTGTCCCTTTCAGATTTGGTGTCGATCGGGTCGCAGGTCCGTGGACCACGCAGCGACGAACCGCCGCAGAGAAACACTTCATGTCACATTTCAGTCAGGAACGCCACGCGCATCCGTCCGCCCCCCTGACCCTCCCCCATGCACGAAGCGAGAAGGCTTGACGCCCCGCCTGCCCGGATGCAGCATCCGCCCGAAATGGCAAGGGCCTGACACCTGATGGGTAGAGTCAACCGCAGCTTTGTTGTCATCGGCTTGGGTGCCTTTGGCAGCGTTGTCGCACTGGAACTGGCGCGTTTCGGCAATCATGTCCTGGGAATCGACAAGGACCCTCGTCGCGTCGCCGCCTTGGCCGAACAGCTGCCTTCGGCGGTGATTCTGGATGCCACGGACGAAGGCGCCATGCGGGAAGCAGGCGTGGACCGTTATGACGTGGGTCTGGTGTCGATCGGGAACGACCTGGAAAGCAACGTCATCGCTGCCATGAACCTGCGGCTGGTGGGCGTGACCATGGTCTGGGCCAAGGCCGAGAGCCGCACGCATCACCGCATCCTGTCCAGGATCGGCGCCGACCGGGTCGTCCTGCCGGGGTTGGAGATGGGCCGCCACACTGCGCAGATGCTGAACAACCCCGCCGTGCAGGACTATGTCAGCCTCGGCAACGGCTATTCCGTGGTGAACCTGATGATCCCCCAGCGCTTGTCCGGACGCCAACTGTCCGAACTGCAGGTCCATGCGGGGATCGAGGTGCTGGGCCTGATGCGGGGAACCGAGTTCCGCCACACCCGCGACCAGGACCCGGTGCTGCAGACGAACGACCGCCTTCTGCTGCTGGGCAAGCGCGTCGATCTGACCCGCTTTGGCGATCAGTTGTGATCAGCCTTGGCGGCGTGCGACGGGCGCTGATCCGCTGGCTGGCGCGGACCCCTCCTCCCGCGGTGCTGGCATCGGGGTACCTGGCGCTGATCGGAACAGGTGCCTTCCTGCTGCTGCTGCCGCCGATGGCGCGCACGCCCATTTCCCTCAGCGATGCGCTGTTCACCTCGACCTCGGCGGTGACGGTGACGGGCTTGGTGGTGATAGATACCGAGTTCGTCTTCACCTTCTGGGGCCAGCTGGTGATCGCGGTCCTGATCCAGTTGGGCGGTTTGGGGCTGATGACATTCGCCGTGCTGATCTGGTCGGCGCTGGGGCGTCCCCTGGGCATCACGCAGGGAAACTATCTGCGCGAGGATCTGAACCAGACATCCTATGTCAAGCTGACGCGGCTGGTGTGGACGATCCTGCGCATCGTCCTCATGGCAGAAGTCGCGGGTGCCATGCTGTTGTGCCTGTCCTTCATGCCCCACCATGGCTTGGGGCCGGGTCTGTGGCACGCGATCTTCCATTCCGTTTCGGCCTTCAACAACGCGGGCTTTTCGACCTTTTCGCCGGGCCTGACAGGATATGCGCTGGACCCGGTCGTGAACATCGTCATCCCCGCGTTGTTCATTGTCGGAGGCATCGGCTATGTCGTCGTGGCCGACCTGTTCCAGCGCCCTTTCTGGCGGGGCTGGTCGCTTCACACGCGGATGATGATGATCGGGACACTGGTCCTGATCGTCGGCGGCGTGGCGATGACGGCCTTTCTGGAATGGAACAACCCGCGCACGCTGGCGCAGTATGACAGCGCAACCGCCCGCCTGACCGTTGCCTGGTTTCAGGGCGTCACGACACGGACGGCGGGCTTCAACTCGACCGACATCGCCGGGCTGCACGATTCGACCTCGCTGATGTACATGGTGCTGATGGTGATCGGGGCGGGCCCCACCTCGACAGCAGGAGGGCTCAAGGTCACCACCATCTTCGTGATGCTGCTGGCCACCTGGGCCTTCCTGCGCCGCCGGACAGAGGTGTCGGGCTTTGGCCGGGCCATCCCCCTGGGCGACGTCCTGAAGGTGATGGCGCTGATGTCCATCGCCTCGGCCGTGATCCTGACGGCCATCTTCCTGCTGATGCTCAGCCATGATGGTGCGTTCATCGACGTGGCCTTCGAGGTCACGTCCGCCTTTGGCACCGTCGGCCTGTCGCGCGCCTATACGACCGAGCTTTCGGATTTCGGTCGCATCGTCATCATGGTGGTCATGTTCCTCGGACGTGTCGGGCCGCTGACGCTGGGCTTCTTCCTGGCGACGCGGACGATGCCGCGGGTGCGTTATCCGGCCGGTCAGGTCCATCTTGGCTGACGGCGGCGGGCCCCCTATAAGGCGGCCTGACAGGAAGGACATCCCATGCGCCAGGCGACGATCACCCGCACCACCTCGGAAACCCGGATCGAGGTCACGCTGAACCTCGACGGTACCGGGGTTTACGACAACAAGACCGGCGTCGGCTTCTTCGATCACATGCTGGACCAGCTGTCCCGGCATTCGCTGATCGACATGACCATCCGCGCGACGGGCGATCTGCACATCGACGACCACCACACGGTCGAGGACACGGGCATCGCCATCGGTCAGGCGCTGGTGCAGGCGCTTGGTGACAAGAAGGGCATCCGCCGCTATGGCAGCTTCCTGCTGGCGATGGACGATTCGCTGGTGCGCACGGCACTGGATCTGTCGGCGCGGCCCTACCTGGTCTGGAACGTCGATTTCCCGACCGGGAAGATCGGCTCCTTTGATACCGAGCTGGTGCGCGAATTCTTCCAGGCCCTGTCCACCCATGGCGGCATCACGCTGCATGTGGACCGGATCCACGGCCTGAACAGCCACCACATCGCCGAGGCCGCGTTCAAGTCCGTCGCCCGCGCCCTGCGCGAAGCGGTGGAACCCGATCCCCGCATGGCGGGCGTGCTGCCCTCGACCAAGGGGACGCTGTGATGCGGGTCGCCCTGGTCGATTACGACAGCGGGAACCTGCATTCCGCCGAAAAGGCGTTCCAGCTGATGGGCCGCGACGCGGGCGCCGAGGTCTTTGTGACATCGGACCCCGAAACCGCCGCGCACGCGGACCGGATCGTGCTGCCGGGGGACGGCGCCTTTCCCGCCTGCCGCACGGCATTGGGCGAAGTCGACGGCATGGCCGAAGCGCTGCAGCACGCGGTGCTGAGCCGCGGCGTTCCCTTCATGGGCATCTGCGTCGGCATGCAGATGCTGGCCACGACCGGCCATGAATACCGCGCCACCTCCGGCCTCGACTGGATCGGCGGAGAGGTTCAGGCCATCGCGGCGCCGGGCCTCAAGGTGCCGCATATGGGGTGGAACGATCTGGTGGTCGACCACCCCCACCCGGTGCTGGAGGGCGTCTCGACAGGCGATCATGCCTATTTCGTTCACAGCTGGCAGTTTCAGGTGGGCGATCCCGCTCATCGCCTGGCCCATGTCGACTATGGTGGGCCCGTCACGGCCGTGGTCGGGCGGGACAACATCGTCGGGACGCAGTTCCACCCCGAGAAGTCACAGGCCGTCGGCCTGCGCCTGATCGCGAACTTTCTGCGCTGGAACCCCTGATCGCAGGCTTGGCCCCAAAGGCCCTGCCGCCGCGACCAGGTTCCCTCACCGCACACAGGAGAAACGCCATGGACGATCTGGAACGGCGCATCGCGCAGGCGCGGGGCGACCAGCCGGCGGATGTGGTCCTGCGCGGCGGGCAGGTCTTTGATCTGGTGACCGGCGCAATGATCGGCGGAGACGTGGCCCTGTGTGGCGACCGCGTCGTCGGCATCGGTGCCCGGTATGACGGCACGCGTGTCCTTGACGTGACAGGGCTGACGCTGGTGCCGGGCTTCATCGACACGCATCTGCATGTCGAAAGCAGCCTTGTCACGCCATTCGAGTTCGACCGCTGCGTGACGCCGCGCGGCATCACCACCGCCATCTGCGACCCGCACGAGATCGCCAATGTCGTCGGACTGGACGGCATCCGCTATTTCCAGCAGGCGTCCGAGCATCTGCTGATGGACCTGCGCGTGCAATTATCCTCCTGCGTGCCCTCGACAAACATGGAAACGGCAGGCGCCCGGATCGAGGCCGAGGATCTGCGCGCCGTCATGGGCCACCCTTCTGCCATCGGCCTGGCCGAATTCATGAACTATCCGGGCGTGATTCACCGCGATCCTGCTGCCCTGGCCAAGCTGCGCCTGTTCGCGGACGCACATATCGACGGTCATTGCCCGCAATTGTCGGGCCGCGACCTCAACGCCTATATTGCTGCCGGCATCCGTACGGAGCACGAGGCCACCACCGCCGAAGAGGCATTGGAAAAGCTGCGCAAGGGAATGCGCGTGCTGATCCGCGAAGGCTCGGTCAGCAAGGACCTCGATGCGCTGCAACCGGTGCTGACGGACGCGACCAGCGCCTATCTGTGCCTGTGCACCGATGACCGCAATCCGCTGGACATCGGGGAACACGGGCATCTGGACTACATGATCCGCCGCCTGATCGCGCTTGGCACATCGCCGTTGGCGGCCTATCGCGCCGCCAGCCTGTCTGCGGCCGAGGCGTTCGGCCTCAAGGACCGCGGCCTGATCGCACCCGGCCTGCGCGCCGACATCGTCGCGCTGGACAGCCTGGAAAGCTGCCGCGCGCAACTGGTCATGGCGGGCGGACGCGTCGTGGATGACGCGGCCTTCGCGGCACGCGGTCATGTGGCCCCGATCGGGCGTGCCTCGGTCAAGGCGCCTGTTGTCGCGGCCCATGACTTCCGCTGCGCGGGCAACCGCACCGAGACGCCGGTGATCGGCATTCTGGAAGGCAAGATCATCACCGAACATCTTGTTCTGGAGATCGCCCCCGCCGAAGGCGACAAGCGTCCCGATCCTTCGCGCGACCTGACCCGCATCGCGGTGGTCGAGCGTCACGGCAAAAACGGCAACATCGCGGCCGGCTTCGTCCGGGGCTTCGGGCTGCGGACCGGGGCGATCGCATCGACCGTCTGCCATGACCATCACAACATCGCCGTAGTCGGCATCGACTATGAGGACATGGCACTGGCCGCAAATCGCTTGGGCGAGATCGAGGGCGGTTTCGTCGTGGTACAGGACGGCCGCATCCTGGCGGAACTGCCCCTGCCCGTCGCCGGCCTGATGAGCCTTCAGCCATTCGAGGACGTGCGGGAAGCACTGTCCGACCTGCGCGCCGCCGCCCGCACCTTGGGAACCACGCTGGAGGAACCCTTTCTGCAACTGGCATTCCTCGCCCTGCCGGTGATCCCCGCACTGAAGATCACGGATCGAGGCATGGTCGATGTGAACCGGTTCGAGATCATCGCGCCCTGATCTGGCCGCGTACCTGACGGGCTCGGGTCAAAGGTCCGTGCGGACCTTTTCGACGGCGGCGATGGCGCGCGCAATGGCGTCCGCGATGCTGAGGTCGCTGGTGTCCAGCACCAGGGCGTCCTCGGCCGGGCGCAGCGGCGCTATGGCGCGCTCGCTGTCGCGGCGGTCTCGCTCCTGCAACTGCTCCAGCATCTCCTGCGGATCGGCACCAAGCTCCGCCGCGCGCCGGGCCGCCCGCACGGCGTCCGAGGCGACCACGTAAAGCTTCACCTGCGCATCGGGACAGATCACCGTGCCGATGTCGCGCCCGTCCAGCACCGCCCCCGGATCGCGCGCCGCAAAGCGGTGCTGGAACGCGACCAGTGCAGCGCGCACATCGGGAATGGCGGCGATCCGGCTGGCCGCCTGCCCGGCTGCCGCGCTGCGCAGGTCATCCCGCGCCAGATCCTCGGTCGTCAGGCTTTGTGCCGCCGCAACAGGGTCACCACCCTTCGCCCCCGTCGCCCGGTAAAGGAGGCCGGTATCCAGATGATGAAACCCGAAATGGGCGGCCAAGGCACGTGCGATAGTGCCTTTTCCGGATGCCGCGGGACCGTCGATGGCGATGATGAAGGACATGAAAAGGCCGGCCTTGCTGTCAAATCTTTCTGCAGCGCCTCCATGGCACGTTCGGCGCCGGAAGGTCCAGCACCGGCGGTCGCTGATATCTTGCGGATGCCGCATCTGTCGGGACGCCGGACCTCCCGCAAGTTTAATTCGGCAGCACCCTGAAGATTTGCTCAAGATTACCTCTTGGCAAAGCTTCCTACGCACGGTCCAATAGGGCTTTAATAGATTATTTGAGCATTATTATCCATGTTGCCAAGCTACATAGAACGCCTTCTGGACGCGCGGACGATCACCGACATCCGTCGCATCTTTCTGGAAGCGGCAGGGCAGTTCGGTTTTGACCATGCCCTTTATGTGGCCCGCTTCATGCTGTCGGTTCCGGCTTCGTTGCTGCACGAAAAGCCGGTGGTGTTCAGCAACCTGCCGGACCGCCTTCTGGAGGACAGTAAAAACCTGACCGGTCTGGAAAACGATCCGCTGGTCCAATGGGTCCTGACGAATGACGGCACCGTCTCCACCGCGGACCTGATCCGGCACAACCGGGGCGTCGTCCCGCCCAGCCTGCTCCTTGCGCAGCGCCACGACCTGGGCGTTTGCCAGATCATCAGCCTGCGCGACAAGGTCCTGCACAGTGCCGGCGCGGTCGCCCTGATGCCAGGGAAGGGCGCCGACGAGGACGACCTCCAGCGGCAATGGGCGCAGTCGGGGCGGCAGCTGAAGATGCTGACATGGGTGATGCACATGCGCGTGGCGACGATGCAGCGCAAGCCGCCGGCCGCAACGCTGACCCCCCGTCAGCGCGAGGTGCTGGGCTGGCGTTCGGCCGGCAAGACCGTGGGCGAAATCGCAACCATCCTTGGCATCACGCCCGCTACCGTTGAAAAGCACATGCGTCTGGCGCGAGAATCCTTGGGGGTCGAGACAACACCGCAGGCCGTCCTGAAAGCGCATGTGACCCATCAGCTTCACAAGCCGACAAATGGTCTGCGGGACTGACCAATTGCACAAAGGGTAGGGTTTTCCCCCGTTTCCCTGCTGCCGATTTTTAAGTCACATTGGCATGTTCCGTGAGTGGTGACACGTAAGTGTCAGGAACAGACGGCGTCTGGCTCGGTTGCCTTGGCCAGCGCCGTCACCTTGCGTTCCAAATTGCGGCCGGCAACGAAAAATGCCGGCCCCACGGCCGGCATTCTTGTCGGAAACAGCAGAAAGGGCGGATCAGGCGCCGCTGAGGGTCTTGGCGACCTCGGCTGCGAAATCCTCTTCCTTCTTCTCGATGCCTTCGCCGACCATCACGCGGGCATAGCCGGTGATCTCGACGCCCGCATCCTTGGCGGCCTGTTCGACCGTCAGGTCGGGGTTCATCACGAAGGGCTGGCCCATCAGGGTGTTCTCGGCCACGTATTTCTTCATGCGGCCGGGGATGATGTTGTTCTGGATAACAGCTTCGGGCTTCGGCTTGGCCGAGGACGCGTTCTCTTCCAGAGCCTTGGCGGTCTGCACCTGCAGCTCGCGCTCCAGTGCGGCCGGATCCATGGTCGCTTCGGACAGCGAAACCGGATTCGTGGCCGCGATATGCATCGCGAACTGCTTGCCCACGGTCTGTGCCTTGTCGGCCGGACCCGCCAGTGCGACCAGAACGCCGATCTTGCCCAGACCGTCAGCGGCAGCGTTGTGGACGTAGGACACGACGGTTTCGCCTTCCAGCACCTGCACGCGGCGCAGGGTCAGGTTCTCGCCGATGCGGGCGATGGCTCCGGTCACCACGTCGGCGACGGGCTTGCCCTGCAGTTCGGTGGTCTTCAGCGTGTCGACGTCATTGGCACCGTTCAGCGCAACGCCCGTGATGTCGCGGACCAGCTGCTGGAAGTCGGCGTTCTTGGCAACGAAGTCCGTTTCCGAGTTGATCTCGACGGCGACGCCGCGGCCGCCCTCGACCTGCACGCCCACCAGACCTTCGGCGGCAACGCGGTCGGCCTTCTTGGCGGCCTTGGCCAGACCCTTGGTGCGCAGCCAGTCGATGGCCGCTTCCATGTTGCCGTCGGTTTCGGTCAGGGCCTTCTTGGCGTCCATCATGCCTGCGCCGGTGGTTTCGCGCAGTTCCTTCACCATCGCTGCGGTGATTGCCATATCCGTCTCCTCTGTGTTCAACACGTCAGGCGGGGCATATCCCCGCCTGACGACAATTCCGTGAAAGCTTGTATCCGCAGGGATCAGGCCTCGGCAGCGGCCTCTTCGGCGACGGGCGCCTCGTCCAGCAGCTCCTCGGGGGCGTCCGACAGCGAGCCCAGATCGACACCTGCGGCGCCCATCTGCGCCGACATGCCGTCCAGGGCGGCGCGGCTGACCAGATCGCAATACAGCGCGATGGCACGAGCGGCGTCGTCATTGCCCGGGATGATGTAGTCCACACCTTCGGGCGAGCAGTTGGTGTCAACCACGGCCACGACCGGGATGCCCAGCTTCTTGGCTTCCAGGATGGCCAGGTCTTCCTTGTTCACGTCGATCACGAACAGCAGGTCGGGCAGGCCGCCCATGTCGCGGATGCCGCCCAGCGACGCTTGCAGTTTCGACTGCTCGCGCTCCAGCTGCAGACGCTCTTTCTTGGTCAAACCCTCGGCGCCGCCGGCCATGGTCTCGTCGATCGCCTTGAGGCGGTTGATCGACTGGCTGACGGTTTTCCAGTTGGTCAGCGTGCCACCCAGCCAACGGTGGTTCATGTAGAACTGGGCCGACTTTTCAGCGGCATCCGAGATGGCCTTCTGGGCCTGACGCTTGGTGCCGACGAACAGGACGCGGCCGCCCTTGGCGACGGTGTCGCGCACGACCTGCAGGGCCTGGTCCAGCATCGGGACGGTCTGCGTCAGGTCGAGGATGTGGATGCCGTTGCGGTCACCATAGATGAACTCGCCCATGCGGGGGTTCCAACGCTGGGTCTGGTGACCATAATGAACGCCAGCTTCAAGAAGCTGACGCAGCGAGAATTCGGGAAGCGCCATAACGTGTTCCTTTCCGGTTTGCGCCTTGGCAGGGGCTCTCAGGGCGAATGCCCCAACCGGTGGACCTTTTGCGGATGTCTCCCGCATGGGCCCTCCCCTGCCTGTGAAGTGTGCGCGCCATACCTCTTGTCCGTGCCGGATGCAAGGGCTTTGCTTGTGACATTCATGCAGAGAGCGGTGACCGCCCCTCCCGCGGCCCCTTGCATCGCTGACGCCTCCGGTTCAGGTTCGGGGCGATTTTTCCCATCCGTGAAGGTGCGCCATGACCCCGCAGACCCAGTCGCAGCAGACCAAGGCCCTGTGCCAGCTGGCCCCCGTCATTCCGGTGATCGTGATCAAGGACGCGGCCCGCGCCGAAGGCCTGGCGCAGGCGCTGGTTGCGGGCGGCCTGCCCGTGCTGGAGGTGACGCTGCGCTCGGACGCGGCGCTGGACGCGATCCGCGCCATGAGCGGCGTGACGGGCGGCCATGTCGGCGCCGGCACGGTGCTGACCCCCGACGACGCCAGGCGTGCCAAGGATGCGGGCGCCCAGTTCGCGGTATCACCCGGCCTGACCGACCGGCTGATCCAAGCCTGTGCGGACCTTGACCTGCCGCTGCTGCCGGGCGCCGCCACCGCGTCCGAGGTGATGCGCGCCGTCGATGCGGGTTTCGACATGCTGAAGTTCTTTCCGGCCGAGGCCATCGGCGGCGCACCGGCGCTCAAGTCGCTGGCAGGTCCCTTGCCCAAGGTCAGCTTCTGCCCGACCGGCGGCGTGACGCCCCAGAACGCAACCAGCTATCTGTCGCTGCCCAACGTGGTCTGCGTCGGCGGCAGCTGGATCGTGACCGACGCGGATGTGGCTTCGGGCGACTGGCAGGCTATCGAAGACCGCGCCCGCACGGCCGCTGCCCTTCCACGAGGCTGACGGGCGATGACCGACATCAACCGGGCTCGTCGCAACGTCGCCGTCCTGGTGCTGGCTCAGGCGATCCTGGGCGCGCAGATGTCGGTCATCTTCATCGTTGGCGGGCTGGCGGGGCAGATCCTGGCACCGAACCCCTGCGTGGCCACCCTGCCCCTGTCGATGATCATCCTGGGCTCTGCCCTTTCGGCGCGGCCGATGGCTCGCTTCATGCAGAACAGGGGACGCCAAGCCGGCTTTCTGCTGGCCGTTCTAGCCGGAGGTTTGGGCGCGGCGATCGCTGCTTTGGGCTTGTGGCAGGGGTCGTTCCGGCTGTTCATGGGGGGGTCGCTGCTGACCGGCATCTACATGTCGGCCCAGGGTTTCTATCGCTTTGCCGCCACCGACACGGCGCCCGATGATTTCGCCCCCCGCGCGATCAGCTGGGTCATGGCGGGCGGGCTTGCCGCCGCGATCATCGGCCCGGCCCTGGTCCGCATGACCAGCGACCTGACCGCCATGCCGTTCCTAGCAACCTATCTGACGGTGATCGGCCTCAACCTGGTCGGACCGTTCATCTTCGCCTTTCTGGACATTCCCACGCCTCCGGCCCCGCTGCCCGGAGCCTCATCGGGTCGTCCCATGGGGCAGATCCTGCGCACCCCAGTGATCGGCGTCGCGATGATCTGCGGAATGGTCTCCTATGCGCTGATGAACCTGGTGATGACCTCGACGCCCCTGGCGGTGGTCGGCTGCGGCTATCATGCATCGGATGCCGCCAATATCGTCAGTGCCCATGTGCTGGCGATGTTCGCGCCAAGCTTCTTCACGGGGCACCTGATCGCCCGCTTCGGGGCAGAGCGGATCGTCGGGACGGGGCTGGTCATCCTGGCCATGGCCGGTGCCGTGGCCTTGTCCGGCGTCGCGCTGGAGCAGTTCTTCATCACCCTGATCCTGCTGGGGATCGGTTGGAACTTCGGCTATATCGGGGCCACCACGATGCTGACGCGCGCCCATGCCCCTGAGGAGCGCGGGCGCGTCCAGGGCATGAACGACCTTGTGGTCTTTGGCGGCGTCTTTCTGGCCTCCCTGTCGTCGGGTGGGCTGATGAACTGTTCGGGCGGGTCCGTCCAGGCCGGTTGGAACGCCGTGAACCTGGCCATGCTGCCCTTTCTGGTGCTGGCCGGCAGCGCGTTGATCTGGCTGGTTCTGCGTCCCAAGCCTTTCTGACGCACAGCTACAAGAGCGTCTTCTGTTCCGGCGACGGGGTTTTTGCGCGTCTGGATTTTGCCGGGCCCGCAACAGGGCGCGCTTCCAGACGGCCGTCCGCGAACTCGATCTGGAACTGCGGCGTGACAGCGGCATCGGCGGCCTTG
>NZ_JBKGUN010000201.1:0-22311 GCF_046462195.1 Paracoccus sp. (in: a-proteobacteria)
GCTTCGACCGGAAACCCTCCCGCCCGCACCCGGACATAACCGCTGAAGGGCATCACGACCATCAGTCCGTAAAGCGCGCCATGCGAGAGGCGTGCCGCCACTTGCTGCCACTGCGGCAAGGACTGCGGCAAGGGCGGCGGCCGGTGCGTCAGGCGCCACATCAGGCGCAGAACGATGACTAGGATCAGAACGGCGCCCGTGTTCTTGTGGAACAGGAACAGCAGATTGCCCAGCCGCCGGCCGATGCCCTCCTGCGTCATGATCAGGCCGGCCGGAATCATGGCCAGGATCAGCAAGGCGACCAGCCAGTGCAGAAGCCTTGCCGTCGTCGAATAGCCGCGCATCGCTCCCTCCCGCTGTGGTTCAAGGATAGCGCCATGCAGGACATCCTCATAGTCCCTGCAGGTTTGCTTGACGCACGTGAAGGCAATCATATGCTCGCGTCATGCAGATGCTCCAGCCTGACCCTGCGACCGATGCTGCACCCCGGCCCCTGCCGCAGGGATTGACCGCTGCCGTGCTGACCGGTCTCGCCGTCCATCTGGTGACGGCAATGCCCCTTCTGGGACAAGGGCGTGGAGCGGTGGCCAGTGGGCTGGCCTTTGCGGCGGCCACCGCAGTCGTGGTGCACGCCATTGCACGCCATTACCCGTATGAACGGATCGGAGCGGCCAATGCGGTGACCCTGATCCGGTTGGCATTGACCACGGCACTGGTGGCCCCCTTGCTTGGAGAAGCGGTATCGGGCTGGCTGATTGCAGGCGTCGCCCTGTTCGCCTTGGTTCTGGACGGCGTGGACGGATTTCTGGCGCGGCGCAGCGGCCTCGCATCGGAGGTCGGCGGCCGCTTCGACATGGAAGTGGACGCCGCCATGGCCCTTGTGCTGGCCTGTCATGCCTGGGTGGCCAGTCCGGTCGGAGCCGAGGTTCTTGTTTTGGGGATCATGCGCTATCTGTTCATAGGTTTGGGCCTGATCTGCCCATGGGTCATGGCACCGCTGCCCGTCAGCATGCGGCGCAAGACCATCTGCGTGCTGCAGCTGGCCGCGCTGATCCTGTTGCAGCTGCCCCAGATGCCGGCCGACCTTGCCATCACCGTGGCGCGTGTGGCCGCAATCGCCTTGCTATGGTCCTTTGGCCGCGATCTGCTGTGGCTGAGGAAACATCGTTGAGCCGCTCTCTACGCCTCGCAGGGGCCTTGGCACTGCTGCACCTGCTGACAGCCCTGCCATCGCATCCGGAACAGTTGCTCCCGCGTGCATGGGCCATGCCTGCGCCCGAGATGGTGATTCTGGCATTGCTGCTGATCGCCACCGGACACCGTGTTCCGGGACAGGTGACAAGGGGGATCACCGTCCTGTTGCTGACGCTGACAACGGTTCTGAAGGTCGCGGACCTGCTGATGCTGGAATCCTTGGGCCGCCGCTTCAACATCATTGGTGACCTGCCGTTGATCGATGCGTCGGTGCGGCTTCTGGCGGGCAGCCTTGGGATTGTTGCGGCCACTGGCGTGACGCTCGTGGCAGGCGTGCTGGTGATGGCGATCCTTGCGGCGCTGTGGTGGGCGACTGGCGTCCTGGTCCGGCTGGCACGGGGCCGAGCCATCGTACGTCTGGGCTCAGGCATTGCCGCGGCAGGGCTGGCCGGTGCGCTGATGACCCTGCCACATGGGCCGCTGCGCCCCTTGACGAGGCAGTTTGTGCTGGATCACGCGCGGCTGGCCGGTCGCACCCTGACCGAATTGCGTTCGTTCCGCGCCGATGCGCGCCGCGATGCCCTGGCCACGCTGGCGAATCCCATGGAACGGATCGATCGTGACGTGCTGGTGATCTTTCTGGAAAGCTATGGCCGGACCAGCTTTGATACGCCCTTGTTTGCCGACCGCCATCTGGCAACCCTGGCAGAGGCACAGGCGCGACTGACGCAGGCTGGCCTTGGAATGCGCTCGGGCTTTCTGACCTCGCCCACGCATGGGGGGCAAAGCTGGCTTGCCCATGCCACTCTGGCCAACGGGCTGCTGGTCAATGACCAGATCCGCTATCGCGCCGCCATCGCCAGCGGGCGGCAGACGCTGTTTCATCGTGCGGCGGCGGCAGGATTCCGGACCGCAGCCGTCATGCCCGCCATTGTCCGTCCCTGGCCCGAGGCATCCACGATGGGCTTCCAGACCATCATCGCGGCTCCCGACATGGGTTACCGCGGGCTGCCCTTCAATTGGGTCACCATGCCCGACCAATACACGCTGGCGGTGACCGATCGCCTGCTGCGGGATACGCCGGACCCGCGCCCGCTGTTCGCACAGGTGGTCCTGATCTCCTCGCATGCGCCTTGGGTTCCCGTGCCATGGATGGTGGAATGGGACCAAGTCGGCGACGGCCGGATCTTTGATGCCATGGCACAGGAAGGTGACCCGCCCGAGGTCGTCTGGCGTGACCGTGACCGGGTGCGCGCCCAGTACCGGGACGCCATTGACTACACGCTGCAGGTTGTCATGAGCTACGCCGAAAGACAGGCCGATGATCCGCCCCTGATGGTCCTGGTGGGTGATCACCAGGCGGCCGGCTCCATCGGCCTTGATGAACGGCGAGAAGTCCCGATCCACGTGATCGGTCCGCCGGCGCTGGTCGAACGGACGGCGGCATGGGGGCTGGCGACAGGCCTGATCCCGCCCCGCGACCTTGCGCCCCTGCCGATGGAGGACATGCGCGACCTGTTCCTGCATGGATTTTCCGGCAGCAGCGACACCCCTCCGGCATGACCGGGGCGCGTGTGCTGCAGATTGTGGCTGCCGTTCTGCTGCTGGGTCTGTTGTGGACCGGACTTGACGGTCCGGCGGCGATCAGCCTGCTGGCGCATGCCGATGCGGGATGGCTGGCCGCCGCCATGGCTGCCCTGACCGCGCAAACGCTGCTGTCCGCGTTGCGCTGGCAGATGATCGCGGCCCTGCTGGGACAAACGATCCCGCTGCGGCGTGCCGTGGCAGAATATTACCTGGGTCAAGTGGTGAACCAGTCGCTGCCGGGTGGTGTTCTGGGCGATGCAGGCCGTGCCGTCCGCACAAGACATATCGGTGGCCTGCGCCGTTCCGGCGCCGCCGTCGCGATCGAGCGTCTGACCGGCCAGATCGTTCTTTTTGCTGTCTTGCTGGGGGGCGTTGCCGCCGTTCTTCTGTCGCCGGACGGACTGCGCCTGCCCACGTGGGTCTTGGGTCTTGTGGCTGTCCTGTTGCTGATCTGTCTTGTGGCGGCTGGGGGCATGACGGCCATGCGGTCGAGGCCCGGCCGCATGGGAAAAGCCGCGCGGGACATGGGGCGCATGATCCGGCTGACGCTGTTCACGCGCCACGCCCTGCCCAGGCAACTGGTCCTGAACCTGGTCATCATCGCGGCCAATCTGGCGGCATTCGCCTGTTGCGCCCGAGCCACTGGAACAATCCTTTCACTGGGCGAAACCACTGTGCTGGTTCCCCTGATCCTGCTGACGATGATCCTGCCGCTGACGATCAGCGGCTGGGGCCTGCGCGAGGGGGCGGCGGCAAGCCTGTTCCCTTTGGCAGGTGCCAGCGCATCCGCCGGGGTGGCCGCCAGCCTTGCCTTTGGCCTGATCTTTCTGGCCAGCACCCTGCCGGGCGTCCTTGTCCTTCTGTTCTGCCGCCGCTCCATCGTCGCAAGGGTTCCATCATGAACGCATGTCGATCAGCAACCTTTGCCCTGCCGGGGGACATCGACACGCTGACGGGCGGCTATCTTTATGACCGCCGCCTTGTCGAAGGGTTGCGCGCCCAAGGCCGTCGGATCGACATCCTGTCCCTGCCAAACAGCATGCCCTTTCCCGGCCCGGCCGACATGGCAACCGCCTTGCGGCAACTGATCGCCCTGCCTCCGGACAGGCCGGTCATCATCGACGGTCTGGCCTTTGGCGCGTTGGAGCCGGAAGGCGTCGCTGCCGTCACCGCACCCATTGTTGCCATGATCCATCATCCCCTGGCGCAGGAAAGCGCGCTGCCCGCAGACTTGGCGAACCACCTGTGGCGGACCGAGAAAGACAATCTGGCACTCGCCCGGGCCGTGATGGTTCCCAGCCCGCACACGCGCGACATGCTGGTGGAACGATACGACGTTCCTGCCGGTCGTATCACTGTCGTGCGTCCTGGCACCGACAGGCCCGTTTCGGCGTCTCCTTCCCTTCCCATCAACCCGCCCCTGATCCTGTCGGTCGGCATCCTGCATCCGCGCAAGGGCCATGACATCCTGATCACGGCGCTGTCGCGATTGTGCGGGCTGGACTGGCAGGCGGTCATCGTGGGCAACCCTTGGGATCATGCCCATGTCGAGGCGCTGCGTCTGCAGCTCGCCTCAGCAGGACTGGGGTCGCGGCTGAGGCTGGCGGGGCGCGTGCCGCATGATGCCCTGCAGACCCTTTACCGTCAGGCATCGATCTTTGCGCTGGCCACGCGCTATGAAGGCTATGGCATCGTCTTTGACGAAGCGCTGTCCCATGGTCTGCCCATTGTCAGCACCCTTGCAGGCGCCGTTCCCGAAACGGTGCCGCACGAAGCGGGCCTGCTGGTGCAGCCCGACGATCCCCAAGCCTTCGCGGACGCGTTGCGGCGTCTCCTGTCACACCCGCAGGAGCGTTTCACCCTCGCCAAAGCCGCCGCGCAGGCAGGCAGGGTTTTGCCCGCATGGGACGAAACCGCACGACTGGCCGGCGCCGTTTTAGACAATTTGTATGCGCCTGCCCTGCAATAACAATTGGAGCATTCTCCCTGATCGGATGATGAGATCCCTGACCCTGTCCAGAAAGTCGGCCTGGTGACTGATCAGGAAGCCCGTTTCAGTTCCTCAAGTCCCTGATCCCGGCAGTTGCGTTCTGTCCGCTGCTGGTCGGCAGCTGGTTGGCAATCAATATTCAGCCGATCCGCAGCCAGAACGACAAATCGCTCGGTTGTCACGACGCATGGTGTTTCAGTATCATGTGATATTTTGGCGCCGTCGTCATGTGGTGTGAGACCCGAACACTTCCATGGTGCAAGAAACCCCTTTTATGCCATTATTTTTGCATGGCTGACGGCCCAATGCCCATATCCCCTCACGACGCAAGGGCAATAAGCAATTTGAAAATTAACCAGTACGTAAAGCTCTGGGCAAAAAGGGATTCTGTCACTGCCGTTTGCAGTATTATGAAGAAGCAATATTGTGAGATCGTTCCATATAGCATCTCTTGCAGCGGCGCTTGAGGGTCGTACAGATCATGTGCCATTCATGTAGCAAACGATCTTCATCCTGACTTCCTGATCATCAGGCTTCGCCCAAGCGCAACTCTTGCCGCAGCAAATGCCACGAACGTAATGGCGGTGGGCACTTGTCCGTACAGGACCTTGCGTCAGCAAACCGGCCTATAACGCGAGTAGTGTCCAAAGGCGGAACATAAGCCTCCTTGCTCCGACAGTTGCCGCGTGGCCGGAAAAGACCTGACGACAGGCCTCCCCAACCAAACAGACAGCAAGCAGGAAGCCCCGCCCAGCGCTGTAACGTGTCGACCGGGCTTTCAGTCCTGCAAGCCGCTTGCATGCAAGACCGGCGGCGGGCATCAATGGCCCGTCCCTTGCGTGCGGAGATGCCGATGAAGTCGCTGTTCCATCTTGCCATTCACGTCACCGACCTGGATGAAGCGCGTCGTTTCTATGGCGGCGTCCTGGGCTGCACCGAAGGGCGATCAACCGATACCTGGGTGGATTTCGATTTCTTCGGCCACCAGTTGTCATTGCATCTGGGGACGCCGTTCCCGACGACGCGCACGGGAAAGGTCGGCGACCACATGGTGATGATGCCGCACATGGGCGTCGTCCTGCGGCTGGAAGACTGGCTGGAACTCGCGGACCGCCTGCAGTCCCATGGCATCGATTTCGACATCCCCCCCGTAATCCGTTTCCAAGGCCAGCCCGGGGAACAGCGGACCATGTTCTTCTTCGACCCGTCGGGCAACCCGATCGAGGTCAAGGGCTTTGCCGACTTTGACGGACTTTTCGCTGCATGAGCGGGTTCGTCATCGCACCTCCCCCGATGCCGTCGATCCCGGTCCACGGGCGCAGCGAACGCTTTCCGGTGCGGCGCATCTTCTGCGTCGGACGCAACTATGCCGACCATGCGCGCGAGATGGGCCACGATCCCGACCGGGAGCCTCCGTTCTTCTTTTCCAAGCCTGCCGATGCCCTGCTGACGGACGGAGCGGATCTGCCCTATCCTTCTGCAACGAAGAACCTTCATTTCGAGGCTGAACTGGTCGTAGCCCTGGGCGCGGGTGGTGCAAATGTCGCCCCCAAGGAGGCCGGTTCGCTGATCTGGGGCTTTGCCGCAGGCAACGATCTGACCCGGCGCGATCTTCAGGCCGAAGCCAAGCGCATGGGGCGCCCTTGGGACATGGCAAAAGGCTTTGACCATTCCGCACTCTGCGGCACCCTGCATCCGGTCCAGGAGACAGGGCCGATGGCAAAAGGGCGCATGATGCTGGAGGTGAACGGCATCGTCCGACAGGACTGCTGCCTGTCACAGATGATCTGGCCGGTGCCGGACATCATCGCCGCACTGTCGCGCATGGTGTGCCTGTCACCGAGTGACCTGATCTACTCTGGCACCCCGGCGGGCGTCGGGGCGGTTGTTCCCGGCGACCGGATGATAGTCCGGATCGAGGGGCTGGAGCCACTGATCAACAACGTGGTCTTGGCAGACTGATCCTGTCTGGAAAGTGACCTTGGAAGGCTGTGAGCAAGGGACTTTCCGCGTTTCTGGCCAAAATCAATCTGCCTGCCGTTCCCCGTCCCGGCCGTAAGCAGGGCTGGCGGAACAAACAGCCTCTCTGTGGGCTACCGCCGCCCTGGCCGAGACGACCATGGCAGCCTGCTGTCAAGCCGATACCGGGGGAATGAGGAAACCGGTTCTGAGGCGAATGCTTTGCGCATCAACCCCAGATGGCCACGAATTCCCGCCACTCGCGCGCGCCCATGCCTGAATTTTCCTGCGTGACGACCTCGCCCGCCAAGCGCCGCCTCAGGGCGGCGGTGCCTTGCGCGGACAGGCTGACCGCATCCATGCGATAATCCCGGAAAGCGTTGTAGGCGGCAGGAACCCAGTCGCGGGTGATGTCGCACATCACATCCGCATAGGCCCGGATCTCGTATTGAGCATGAGAATCGGCCCGCAGGCGCAGGAAGTGCATCAGGTTGTGCAGATCCACCTTCCAGTACCACTGAGTGTAGATGTTCGTGGGCAGGTTCATCCGCGCCAGCTCGCGCGCCAACCCCTGCTGCCCCTCCTGGCTCAGCATGGCCTCATAGTTGTCATAGCTGCGCATGGCATCATCGCGGAGCAGGTCCAGCACGCGCTGTGCCTCTTCCCCCTGCAGCACCTCGCCCCGCCCTTGGTTGTTCTGGCTGGATTGCGCGGCCAGATGCTCGGGCGCGGGAATGTAGAACTCGCGGTCGAGGATCGAGTAACGGCCGGAATACTCATTCACGTTGGCCATGCGGTGGCGGATCCATTGACGCGCCACGAAGACGGGCAGCTTGACGTGGAACTTCACCTCGCACATCTCGAACGGAGTCGAATGCCAGTGCCGCATCAGATAGCGGATCAGCCCTTCGTCGTTCTGGACGGACCGCGTCCCCGTGCCATAGCTGACACGCGCGGCCTGGCAGATGGCGGCATCGTCGCCCATGTAGTCGATCACGCGCACCAAGCCGTGGTCCAGCACTTGATGCGCCTTGTAGAGATGCGCCTCCATCCCCTCGGAAACGGCACGCAGGGTCTGGCGCGGCGTCTGGCGCTGGCTGTCGATCTCGGCCTGCTGGTCAGGGGTCAGGGGCATGGGGAGCGGTCCTTTCGGGCGGTGCGGTGGCCTTCTCCTAAGTCAAGACGCCCTTCTGGACAACAGGAACCGAGCCTTGTTGCAGGACATGGAGGTCCATGTCAGGTTGCCCCGAAACCACGGCAGGAGAAGCCCATGAACATCCGCTATCTGCACACGATGGTCCGCGTGAAGGACCTGGACAAGACAATGGAGTTCTTTCGCCTTCTGGGGCTGGAGGAAACGCGCCGCATCGACAATGACAAGGCACGGTTCAGCCTGGTCTTCATGGCCCCTCCGGGCCAGCCCGAATGCCCGGTCGAACTGACCTGGAACTGGGACGGAGACGAGGGCCTGCCTTCGGACAGTCGTCACTTCGGCCACCTCGCCTACCGGGTCGGCAACATCTATGAGATGTGCCAGCGGCTGATGGACGCCGGGATCACCATCAATCGTCCGCCGCGCGACGGCCACATGGCCTTTGTGCGCAGCCCCGACAACGTGTCGATCGAGTTGCTGCAGGAAGGGGATCACCTGCCGCCCCAGGAGCCATGGTCCAGCATGGAAAACACCGGCCACTGGTAAAGACATCTGCCGCGCGCCATCGGGCGCGCGGTCTTCCGGCCCTGTCCGCTTCAGTAGATATAGCGGATCTGTTCCGTCCAGAACCGCTCGATCCGGCGGCTTTGCAGGTTCACCTGATCCAGCGGCGGATCCTCCAGCACGCCCGACATCGCAAGTCCCTCGGCATGGCGCAGGAAGAGCCTGTGAACCATGTCACGCACCTCCTGCCCTTCGGGGGTCAGGCGGACGCGGACCGAACGGCGGTCCATATCGCACCGTTCGTGATGGACATAGCCCATCGTCACCAGCTTCTTCAGGTTGTAGCTCACATTGGATCCCTGATACATCCCGCGGGAGCGCAGCTCGCCGGCGGACACTTCGGCCGTGCCGAGGTTGTAAAGGATCATGGCCTGGACGGGCGTGAGATCCCCCTGGTGAAGGCGTTCGAATTCATCCTTGACCAGATCCAGCATCAGCCGGTGCATCCGCTCCAGCAGTTGCAGGGATTCCAGATAGGCTTCAGTCATTTCCGTCAGGGCGATCCCGGCATGGGCCGGGTCGGTTGACGTGCGCTGGTCGCGCGGTGCGGGTGCGAGCATGGCGGGCTGTCCTGTCGTGTTCGTCATGTCCTGACAATGGCAGACAAAAGACAATCCTAGGTTAATCGCGTACCAGATATTCCTATTATTTTACCGATCTAGACCTGGCTCCTGCCAAGCCGCCCGCTGGCGTGTCGGGCAATCCGTTGCAGCAACGGAGCAAGCTGCGCGGGCCCCCGGTCATCGCGGAGTGGCCCGGACCCGATCAGGGCCGTCACCCAAAGGTAAAGGTCCTGATCATTCTCGCCCAGCAGGCGCTCGTACAGGTCCAGCTCCTCGGCGCTCAAGGACTGGAGAGTGTCATCGGCAAAATGGCCGAGAATCAGGTCCATCTCCTTCATGCCGCGCCGCCAGCTGCGCATGTGCAGTCGCCTGAGACGGTTTTCAGTTGTTTCAGCCATGGGCCAATGCCTCCTCGAGACGCTCAACACGGGCGCTGGCATCAGCCAGCAGATGACGCAGTTCGGCCAGTTCGGCGCGGAGCGCGTTCCATTCGCTGTCGTCTTTCGGCCCTGAACCCTCGCCCGTCAACAGCCAGACCAGCGATACGCCGGTTGACGCGGCGATCCGTCCCAGGATGGTGGCCGTGGGTTCGGCCTGGTCGACCTCCCATCCCTCGACCGTTTCCGGCCGCAACCCCAGGGTATCGGCAAGGTCGGCAATGGCCAGCCCCGCGCCTTCGCGCGCTGCGGTCAGACGGTCGCCCAAAGTGGCCACCGGCTCGGCATAGATGTCCATCTGTCTGGTCCCTCGCTTGTGACGCTTCGACCGGCAGCGTAAGTCAGGCAGGGCGATAGTTCAAACCGCCCGCAACCCGAGAGGTTCCTTCATGGCATTCGTTTCCGACCGGCTGGCCCGCATCAAGCCTTCGCCCACCATCGCGATGACAGGCCGTGCCGCCGAACTGCGGGCAGAAGGGCATGACATCATCAGCCTGTCGGCAGGCGAGCCCGACTTTGACACGCCGCTGCATGTCCGCGAGGCGGCAAAGGCGGCCATCGATGCCGGACATACGCGTTATACGGCCGTGGACGGAACGCCGACGCTCAAGCAGGCGATCGCGGACAAGTTCGCGCGCGAAAATGGGCTGCACTACAGGCTGTCGCAGATCACGGTCGGCACGGGCGGAAAGCAGATCCTGTTCAATGCGCTGATGGCGACGCTTGATGAAGGGGACGAGGTCATCGTGCCTGCTCCCTATTGGGTGAGCTATCCCGACATGGTGCTGCTGGCGGGGGGACGACCCGTTGTGGTGGAATGCGATCAGGCCTCGGGTTTTCGCTTGTCACCGGAAGCGCTGGAGAAGGCGATCACGCCCCGCACCAAATGGCTGATCCTCAACTCCCCCTCGAACCCATCGGGTGCAGGCTATGACCGCGCGTCGATGCAGGCGTTGTGCGACGTGCTTCTGCGCCACCCGCAGGTCTGGGTCCTGGCCGACGACATATACGAGCATCTGGTGTTCGACAGCTTCCGGTTCTGCACGCCCGCTCAGGTCGAGCCGCGGTTGAAGGACCGGGTCCTGACCATGAACGGCGTCAGCAAGTCCTATGCCATGACCGGCTGGCGCATCGGCTATGGCGCGGGCCCCGAGATTCTGATCAGGACGATGGCCAAGCTGCAGTCGCAGTCAACCTCCAACCCCTGCTCGGTCAGCCAGTATGCAGCCGAGGCTGCCTTGCAGGGACCGCAGGATTATGTGCGTGACAGCCGCGCCGTCTTTCAGCGGCGCCGCGATTTGGTGGTGGCGGGACTGAACACCTGCCCGGGCCTGGACTGCCCGGTGCCGCAAGGGGCCTTTTATGTTTATCCCTCCATGGCGGGTCTGATCGGCCGCACATCGGCCAAGGGTCGGCGCATCGACAGCGACGAGGAATTCGCAAACGCGCTTCTGGACGAGGAGGGCGTCGCGGTGGTGTTTGGCGCAGCCTTCGGCCTCAGTCCGCATTTCCGGATTTCCTATGCAGCCGCGGACGAGGTGCTGGAAGAGGCCGTGACACGCATCCGCCGCTTTTGCGAAGGGTGCAACTAGCGCCGTCCGGACGGCGTTGAACAGGGCGAGCAGAAAAGAAGGAAACTGACCATGCTGCCCCACAACGCCGTGGTGGTCGTCGCGGACGGCCACTCCGCCACCATCTTTCGCAATGCGGCCAAGCACGGGCTTGAGCTGACCCAGGTCGAAACCGTCACCCCCGCCAGCCTCTCGGACCCGGCCAAGATGCCCCAGCTAGACGAGATCTCTCCCCGTGACGAGGAAGAGGCGGATTTCGCGCTTCGTCTGACGCGCCATCTGAACGAGATGGTGCTGAAGAACAAGCTGGAGGATATCGCGATCATCGCCGATCCTTCCACGCTTGGCGTGATGCGCAAGCATTACCACAAGGAACTGCAGCTTCGACTGCGGCGCGAATTGTCCAAGACCCTCACGAACTCGGACATACCCACGATTCAGAACGCACTGGCCTGACAGGATTGTCCCGTTCCAAATGAAAACGCCCCGCAGAAGCGGGGCGTTCTTGCGTCAAAAGACGCCAAGTACATACAGGATGACGATCACCACCACCGGCACGCCCATGAACCACGCAACAAGACCCTTCATCCGTCACTCCTTCACTTTGTCTTGAAGGGCAACGCAGGTCATCAGGCCGGGTTCCGATGGACTCAGAGCGCCGTCCAGCCTCCGTCGACGCTGATCGTGGTACCGGTAATTTGCGCGGCGGCATCGCTGCACAGGAACACGGCCGTGTCGCCCAACTGGTCGGTGGTGGCGAATTCCTTGGAAGGCTGGCGTTCCAGCAGCACCTTTTCGATCACCTCTTCGCGGCCCATGTCGTACTTCTGCATCGTGTCCGGGATCTGCGCCTCCACCAGCGGGGTCAGGACATAGCCCGGGCAGATGGCGTTGCAGGTGATTGCCTCGCGTGCGGTTTCCAGCCCTGTCACCTTGGTCAGGCCGACGATGCCATGCTTGGCCGCCACGTAGGCGGACTTGTACGGGCTGGCTGTCAACCCGTGGGCCGAGGCGATGTTGATCACCCTGCCCCAGCCGGCCTGCCGCATCATCGGCAGCGCAGCGGCTGTTGTGTGAAAGGCCGATGACAGGTTGATCGCGATGATCGCATCCCATCGATCGACCGGAAAATCCGGAATGGCAGCCACGTGCTGGATGCCCGCGTTGTTCACCAGAATGTCGCAGCGGCCGGCCTGCTCGATCAGCGCGCGACAATCGTCTCCACTGGACATGTCGCCCTTGACGTAGCGGACGGCAATGCCGTGCTCATGGGCCAGACGCTCGGCCAGCGCATGATCCTCGTCCCGGTCGGTAAAGCTGTTCAGGACCACGTCGGCCCCGGCCCGTGCCAGACGCTCGGCCACCCCAAGGCCGATGCCCGAGTTCGAGCCGGTGACGACGGCAGTCTTGCCTTTCAGGAATGGCTGAAACATCCACTGCTCCTGGTTGTGCGGCGGGGACATGAAAGGCCCCGCTGCGGGTTTCGCAGCTGCAGCATGGGCAAAAAAAAACGCCCGCACAAGGCGGGCGCAAGTTATGAGGCAGGTTTCATACAGGCAAGAAACCTATCGAGCAGTGCCCCATTTATACGCGAGGAAATGCGCGAGGCCAACACCCATCTTCCCGGCTTGGTTGACGCCCGCCTGTTGAGACTGTTGATATCGCCGCCAAACAATGAACACCGGGGCGGCAGGCGATGCGAATCCTAAAAAACCTTAACAAAACCGCGATCAAGGGGACATGGTTGGCGGCATTGACGGTCGGCGCCGGTGTTGCAGCAATGCCTCTGACAAGCCTTGCAGACCCTGTCCATGGCATTGCAATGTATGGAGAACCTGCGCTGCCCGCAGGCTTTGCCCATCTTCCCTATGCCGATCCCGAAGCGCCCAAGGGCGGCACGATTCGTCTTGCCGAGCCCGGCAGCTTTGATTCGCTGAAGCCTTGGGTCTTAAAAGGCAATGCAGCATGGGCGGTCGGCGTCCACGTCCCCGAGTCGCTGATGATGCGATCCATCGACGAACCGTTCTCCTTATACGGGTTATTGGCTGAGACTGTCGAGACCGCGCCGGACCGCTCCTGGGTTGAGTTCACCCTGCGCCCCGAAGCCCGCTTTTCCGACGGCAGTCCCGTCACCATCGAAGACGTGATGTGGTCCTATGAAACGCTCGGGACCAAGGGGCATCCCCGCTATCTGGGTGCCTGGTCCAAGGTCGCCAGCATGGAACAGACGGGCGAACGGAGCCTGCGGTTCACCTTTGCCGAACAGGACCGCGAGCTGCCCTTGCTGATGGGCCTGCGCCCCATCCTGAAGAAGGCGCAATGGGAGGGACAGGATTTCGCCGATTCCAGCCTGGAACCGCCGATCGGCAGCGGGGCTTATGTGATCGATCGCGTTGATCCCGGCCGCTCGATCACCTTCCGGCGCAATCCCGACTATTGGGGCAAGGATCTTCCGCTGATGGCGGGGCTGAACAACTTCGATACGATACGTTACGACTATTTCGGCGATGCCAATGCCATGTTCGAGGCTTTCAAGGCGGGCGAGGCCACTGTCTGGCGCGAACTGTCGGCCCAGAAGTGGGAAAATGAATTCAACTTTCCCCTGATGACCCGCGGCGAGATCGTCAAGGCCGAGATCCCGAACGAACGGCCCTCCGGCATTGTCGGGCTGGTGATGAACACCCGCAACCCGATCTTCGATGACTGGCGGGTGCGCCAGGCGATGATCGAGATGTTCAATTTCCGCTTTATCAACCAGACCCTCAACGCAGGTTCCGACCCCCGCATCACATCCTATTTTTCCAACTCGGTTCTGGGGATGGGTGACGGACCCGCCATGGGGCGCGTGGCCGAACTGTTGCAGCCCTTCGCGTCCGACCTGCCTCCGGGCACGATTGAGGGCTATGCCTTGCCCGACGGCAGCGAACGTTCGATGGATCGCGCCGCTTTGCGGCGCGCACAGGCGCTGATGGAAGAAGCGGGCTGGACGATCCAGGACGGCCAAATGAAGAACGCCGCAGGGCAGGTGTTCGGTTTCGAGATCCTGCTGAACCAGTCCGGCACTGCCATGCGCACCGGCTCCGAAACCCAGCAGATCGTGAACATCTATGTCGAGTCGCTGCGTCCCTTGGGGATCACGCCCCGTGTCACGCTGCTGGACACGGCCCAATACATCGAGCGGACCAACAACTATCAGTTCGACATGACATGGTACGAACGCGGCCTGTCGCTGTCGCCCGGAAACGAGCAGCGCCTGTACTGGGGCAGCGACGGCGTCACGACGCCAGGCACCAAGAACTGGATGGGCATGAACAGCCCCGCAGCCGAAGCGATGATCGACACGATGGTCCAGGCCGAGACGACCGAAGAGTTCACCGCTGCGGTCAAGGCGCTGGACCGCATCCTGACAGCCGGACGCTACGTGATCCCCGTCAGCTTTTCGCCCATCTCGCGTCTGGCCCATGCGGTCGATCTGAAATATCCCGAAAAACAACCCATTTATGGAGACTGGCCCGGATTTCTTCCGGAAGTCTGGTGGCAGGAGGCGAACTGATGCGGATGTTCTGGGTTACTCTGCTGGCTTGTGGAATACTGGCCGGATGCAACACCGTCGCCGGGGTCGGCGAGGACATTACCGGGACGGCGCGCTGGTTCCAGGGCGCAATCCCTTCAGGAGGTTATTGATGAAGTGGCACCATGTTCAGGAAAACTGGGCGGCCTTCTATGAGGCGATCCTCGACAAATGGCCCGATGCCGATGAGGCGGATCTGGACGAGATCGACGGAGACCAGCGCGCCTTTATCGAATACCTGGTCGAGGTAACCGGACAGGAACCCGAGGAAATCCGCGAAGAACTGCGCGAATGGCTGATCGGCGAGATCCCGTCGGATGTCGTGATGGACCCGGGCCATGACAACCATTCGATCGCCCTCAGCGCCAAGTTCGTCAATGACGGCGAGGACGAGTTCATGGACGACGCCGCCTTTGGCGACGAGGACAAGAACGGCGAATGAAGACTGCACCGCCCGTGCCCGGGTTCGGGGCAACGGGCGGGCCTTGCCAGCGGCTCAGGCCGATTTCTGCTGTGCAAAGGTGACCGACAGCCGGTCGGATCGCAGGACCAGCAGCACGTAGATGGCGCCATAAAGGCCCGCCACGACCAGCCCCACCCACTCGATCTTGAACGGCGTGAACACATAAGCGCCGACCAGCGAAAGCTGCAGAAGGAAATGCAGCGGGTAATAGCGACGGTCCCCCAGCCTTTCCCGCGACCAGCCAAGATTGGCGGAATAAAGCCGGATCAGGCTGTCCAAGGAATTGATCACGAAGACGATGCCGACGGTGATCATGAACCAGTTCAGCCAGCCGGGGATCACCACCCCACCCTGATGATAGACGAACAGGACGCTGAACCACAGGCCGAGGGGGATCGCAGGCAGCATCACCATCGCCACCGCCAGTTGCCAGACCTCCATGCCGCCGACAAAGCGCGATACGAACTGGCCGATCATGATCGACCAGGCAAACCACCAGAACAGATAGAACTCGTGGTATTCCGAGATCGGTGTCGCAAAGCGCGGCAGGTGAACGAAATAATCCGCCAGCAAGCCGAAATTGTTGAAGAAGTCATCCAGACCCACACGGCTGTAGACAAAGGCGATCATCGCCAGTGCGGTAAAGGCCAGCATCCCGAAGCCATAACTGGACAGGATGGCCAGCCATTTCATCACCCTCATGTCCCCGCTGGAAATGACCGCTGCCGCGATGACCGTCATCACCAGCGCCCAGATCGCCCCTCGTGGGAGGTCCGGCGCATAGGTCGGCAGGTTCGACATGAACAGGTAGCAGGTGAACGAGCAGGTCGCGATGACGGTCAGGTTGTAGACGATCCGGATCACCGGGATTTCGAACAGCTTCAACCGCGGCTCGAGCACCAGGAAATAGAACGTCGCCACGAAATACATCAGCCAGACCAACGGGCCCCACATCCCGAACTCCACCGCAAGGGCGTTCGTGAAGGAAAAGGCCGGATCATTCTGATAGATCGAGAATTCGCTCAGCGGCAGCATGACCAGCCCCATATCGAGCCCGGCCGTGAACAACAGTGCGATCAGCGTGAACAATCCGACCGGCTCCTGGCCCTGAAGGCGCAGGCGGGGCCAGCGGATCAGGACAAACAGCGCGCAGGCCAGAACACTGAGATAGGCGACGGTAATGATGGGCGTCATGATGATCCTTCTTAGGTCACTGAACAATCAGCTTTGGATACCGGCGTGCATCTGCGCAGTCGCTGCCTTGCAGCAGAACCGTCAGACCGTCACCGTCGCGGCCCCTGAACCGCAATTTCATTCGATCCTCTAAAGCCTGATCTATATTGAGTGATCGGTCAATCAATAAAATTTCGGGCGGCGACGCTTGTCCCGTTCGCAGCAAAGCGCCCGCTCAGGCTTGAGATCGGAGCCAGGTTCTGCGACATGCTCGCCGCAGAACCTGGCAGAACCGGACAAAAGGGCGGACCCATGGCCAGCACGTTGAAAATCGCGTCCGTCAGCATTCTGATCGGGCTGATCGTGCTGTCGCTGAAGACGCTGGCCTGGTGGCTGACGGGTTCGGTGGCGCTGATGTCGGATGCGCTGGAAAGCATCGTGAATGTCGCGACCGCCATGGCCGCCCTTGTCGCCATCCGCGTGGCGCAGCGGCCGGCGGACGAAAGCCACCCTTATGGCCACCACAAGGCCGAATTCTTCAGTGCCGTCCTGGAAGGGGTGCTGATCATCGTGACCGCGCTGCTGATCCTGCGCGAAGCGTGGCATGCGTTCCAGAACCCGCGCCTGATCGAGGCGGCAGGTCTGGGGCTGGCGATCAATGCCAGCGCGGGCGTCCTGAACGCGCTGTGGTGCAGCGTGCTGATCCGTCAGGGGCGACGACTGCGGTCGCCCGCCCTGCTGGCCGACGGCAAGCATCTGCTGTCCGACGTGATCTCGTCGGCCGGTGTACTGCTGGGGGTGGGCCTGGCCGTCGCGACGGGCTGGGCGATCCTGGACCCGTTGCTGGCAATGCTGGTGGGCGTCAACATCCTGTGGTCGGGCTGGCGCGTGATGACGTCGTCGCTCAGCGGCCTGATGGACGAAGCGGTGCCGGAACCGACCCTGGCCACGATCCGGGAGATCATCTCGGACAAGGCCAGCGGCGCGCTGGAGGCGCATGACCTGCGCACCCGCCATGCCGGAGCGGTGACATTCATCGACTTTCACCTGGTGGTGGACGGCCGGACCACGGTGTCGGACGCCCATGACATCTGCGACCGGGTCGAGGCCTCGCTCAGGCAGCGCCTGCCCGACGCGCAGATCACCATCCATGTCGAGCCGGAACACAAGGCCAAGCATTCCGGCGTCCTGGTGATCTAGGCCGCCAGACGCACCCAGACCGGGACATGGTCGCTCGGCTTTTCGCCCGCCCGCGCATCGCGGTCGATCCCAGCCTCGATCATCAGGTCGGCCGCCTGGGGCGACAGCAGCAGATGGTCGATGCGGATGCCGTTGTCGCGCTGCCAGGAATTGGCCTGGTAATCCCAGAAGGTGAACGGCCCGCGCGTGTTCCACGGGTCGCGGATGCGGATGGCATCGGTCCAGCCCTGGTTCACGATGGCGCGGAACGCGGCCCGGCTTTGCGGAAGGAAAAGCGCGTCTTCCAGCCAGTTCTGCGGATGCGCAACATCACGCGCCTCGGGGATGATGTTGTAATCGCCCAGCATGACCACCGGCATCTCGCTGGCCAGCAGATCGGCCGCGCGCTGGCGCAAACGCTCCATCCAGGCCAGCTTGTAGTCGTATTTCGGCCCCGGCGCCGGGTTGCCGTTGGGCAGATACAACCCGGCGATCCGCACGGCCTGTGCCCCCACGACAGTGGCTTCGATATAGCGGGCCTGTTCGTCGGCATCATCGCCGGGCAGGCCGCGGGTCACATCCTCCAACGGCAGGCGCGACAGGATCGCGACTCCGTTGAAGCCCTTCTGGCCATGCGTCTCGACGCTCCAGCCCAAGTCTTGGAAGTGCTCGCGCGGGAAACCTTCGTCCACGGACTTGATTTCCTGCAGGACGACCAGATCGGCATCCGTGGCACCCAGCCACTCGGTCAGCGCCTGGATCCGGGCCTTGATGCCGTTGATGTTGAAGCTTGCGATTTTCATGAACGGCATCTTTAGCGGCCGTGCCGCGTTTGGCAACCGCATCCCTGCGAAAGGCCTGACCGTGAAACGTGCCCTGATCCTGCTGCTGGTTGTTCCGATGCTTGCCATGGCAGAGCCGCGGCCGCCCACGGGCCTGTTGTCAAAGGACGGCCCCCTGCCTGCCACCATCCCCTTTCACCTTCGGGCGCCGGACGACCGGGATGTGGCGGCAATCCTGTCTGATGCCTCGGGAAGGCGCGTCATCAGCGGCTATGTCCGGGCAGGAACCGCGCTGCGCCTGCTGGTCCCGCCTGGAAACCACCGCCTGACCCTTGCCGCCGGTGTTTCCGCCGACTGGCAGGGGCCGCAGGACCTGTTCGGCGACCAGGGAACGACGGTGACCCTGCCCGATCCGCTGGACTTCCGCATCACGCCTGACAGTCGCCGCGAAGGTCACGCGTTGACGACGACATTCACCAATGGTGCCCTGCGCATTGCCGATCGACAGGACCGGACCCTGTGCCAGATCGCGGAATGGGATCTGGACACCGTCACCGAAACAACTCCGGCAGGAACGGAATTGCGCTGGCTGGACCCGCAGCTCACGACCCGCAGTCGCCCTTGCGACTGATGTCAGATCGAAAAGGACGTACCGCAACCGCAGCTGCTGGTGGCGTTGGGGTTCTCGATCACGAAACGTGCGCCGATCAGTTCGTCCGTGAAGTCGATCACCGCCCCCGCTAGGTAAGGCAGCGAAACCGGATCGACGACCACACTTTGCCCGGCACGCTCCAGGACAAGGTCATCCTCTTCGGGGCGGTCCAGGCGGATGTCGTATTGAAAGCCGGAACATCCGCCGCCAAGCACCGCCACGCGCAGCGGAACAGGATCCTTGCCCGCGTTGATCTGGGACAGGCGCTCGAAGGCGCGTTCGGTGACTTTGGGCGGCAGGTTCATGGGACGTTCCCGTTTTTGTCGGTAGGCATCAAATATAGGCTCTGACCCAACAACTCGCAAGGAAGGCCCCGCGCCCCATGACCACACTCGCGCCCTATGCCTGCCAGCCGCAAGACAGCCGCGGGCGCTTGCACGATGAAAGCCTGTCCACCTTTCGCTCGCCCTGGCAACGGGACCGGGACCGGATCATCCATTCCAGCGCCTTCCGGCGGCTCAAGCACAAGACCCAGGTCTTTGTCGAACATGACGGCGACGCGTATCGTGGCGATTACTTTCGCACCCGGCTGACTCACACGATTGAGGTGGCGCAGGTGGCGCGCACCATCGCCGGCGCCCTCGGCCTCAACACCGATCTGGCGGAAACGGTGGCCTTGGCCCATGATCTGGGCCACCCGCCCTTTGGTCACACGGGCGAAGATGCGCTGGCCGCGCTGATGGCCCCTTATGGCGGGTTCGATCACAATGCGCAGGCACTGCGCATCGTGACCCGGCTGGAGCGTCATTACGCGGATTTCGATGGCCTGAACCTGACATGGGAGGCGCTGGAAGGCATTGCCAAGCACAACGGGCCGATCACCGGCGACCTGCCCTATGCCTTGGCACAGGTGAATGCCCAGTGGGATCTGGAACTGCACACCAATGCCAGTGCCGAGGCACAGGTCGCCGCCGTGGCCGATGACGTGGCCTATAACCACCACGACCTGCATGACGGATTGCGAGCAGGCCTGTTCACCGAGGAAGACCTGTCCGAACTGCCGGTCATCGGCCCGGCCTTTGCCGAGGTGGACCGCCTTTACCCAAGCCTTGACCCGACGCGGCGGCGTTACGAGGCGCTGCGCCGCGTCTTCGGCGTCATGGTGGAGGATGTGATCGCGGTGGCCCAGAACCGGCTGGCCGCACTGCAACCCCAATCCGTCAATGATATCCGCGGGATGGACGGTCCGATCATCCGCTTTTCCAAGCCGCTTTACCAGAACATCAAGGCCATCAAGTCCTTTCTGTTTCACCGCATGTACCGCGCGCCGTCCATTGTGGTCGAGCGCAACCATGTCACGCAGATGCTGAACGACCTGTTCCCCCTGTTCCTGAACGACCCGGACCGCCTGCCCGCACAATGGCGCAGCCAGTCGCTGGACCTTCCGGACAGAACCGAACGCGCGCGGCTGGTTCTGGATTACGTGGCTGGCATGACCGACCGCTATGCCATTGCCGAACATCAACGCCTGATCGGCCGCTGAACCGAAACAGGATTGCCGCGTTGGGGGGCGGAACACATTCAAAGAAAGGATCAACCATGATCACCCGCACCGGATCGGCCCAATGGCAAGGTGGCCTCAAGGACGGCAAGGGCCAGGTATCGTCCAAGTCGGGCGCCCTGAACGCCCTGCCCTACGGCTTCAACACCCGCTTCGAAGACCAGCCCGGCACCAACCCCGAAGAGCTAGTGGGCGCGGCGCATGCGTCCTGCTTTTCGATGGCGCTGGCGATGATGCTGGAACAGGAAGGCGTCTCGGGCGTGTCCATCGAAACCCGCTCCGACGTTTCGATGGACAAGGACGGCGAAGGCTTCGCCGTCAAGAAGGTCCACCTGACCACCTCGATCACCGGCGACGCGGACGAGGCCAAGCTGCTGGAAGTGGCCGAAAAGGCCAAGGCCGGCTGCCCGATCTCGAAGCTGCTGAACGCCGAGATCACGATGGACGCGCGCAAGGCCTGAACCTGGCGGACCAACAAACGCCGGCGCGATAAGCGCCGGCGTTTGGCTGTCAGACCATCATTTCCTTGGTCGCCGTCAGCTTCAGGTCGGGATGGTCGCGACCGATCCGGTCGATGTCCCACTGAAGCCGGGTCAGATAGACCAGATCGCCGTCGTGGTCATGCGCCAGATGGCCCTTGTTGGCCTCGGCAAAGGCCTCGACCTTGTCCTTGGGACCTGACACCCAGCGCGCGCTGGAGAACTGGCTGCCTTCGAAACGGACGGGAATGCCGTATTCCAGCTCGATCCGGCTGGCCAGCACCTCGAACTGCAGCGCCCCCACCACGCCCACGATGAAACCCGAGCCGATGGCGGGCTTGAAGACCTTGGCCGCGCCTTCTTCGGCGAACTGCATCAGCGCCTTTTCCAGGTGCTTGGCCTTCATCGGGTCGGTCGCGCGCACCGTTTGCAGCAGTTCCGGCGCAAAACTGGGGATGCCGGTAAAGCGCAGCGCCTCGCCTTCCGTCAGCGCGTCGCCGATGCGCAGCTGGCCGTGGTTCGGGATGCCGATGATGTCGCCGGCCCATGCCTCTTCGGCCAGTTCGCGGTCGGCCGCCAGGAACAGGACCGGGTTCGACACGGCCATGGGCTTTTTCGACCGCACATGGACCATCTTCATCCCCCGTTCGAAATGGCCGGAAGCCAGTCGCACAAAGGCCACGCGGTCGCGGTGCTTGGGGTCCATGTTCGCCTGGACCTTGAAGACAAAGCCGGTGACAGTCTTTTCCTCGGGCGCGATCTCGCGTCCGGCGCTGTTCTGCGGCTGCGGGGGCGGCCCGTACTGGCTGATGCCCTTCATCAGCTCGCGTACGCCAAAGCTGTTGATCGCGCTGCCGAACCAGATGGGCGTCATGTGGCCTTCCAGAAAGGACCTGCGGTCAAAGGCGGGCAGCAGCTCGCGCGCCATCTCGACCTCTTCGCGCAGCTTTTCCAGCAGGTCGGCCGGGACGTGTTCGGCCAGCCGAGGGTCGTCCAGCCCTTCGATGGCGATCGATTCGGCCACCTTGTTGCGGTCGGCGCGGTCCATCAGTTCCAGCCGGTCATGCAGCATGTCGTAGCAGCCGATAAAGTCGCGCCCCACGCCGATCGGCCAGGAGGCCGGCGCCACGTCGATGGCCAGGTTCTCCTGGATCTCGTCGATGATCTCGAACGTGTCGCGGGATTCGCGGTCCATCTTGTTGCAAAAGGTCAGGATCGGCAGGTCGCGCAGGCGGCACACCTCGAACAGCTTGCGGGTCTGCGATTCAACGCCCTTGGCTCCGTCAATCACCATGATCGCTGCGTCCACCGCGGTCAGCGTGCGATAGGTATCCTCGGAAAAGTCGCTGTGACCCGGCGTATCGACCAGATTGAAACGAAATCCGTCGAAATCGAATGACATGGCCGAGGCTGAAACCGAGATGCCGCGATCC
>NZ_JBKGUN010000202.1:0-11407 GCF_046462195.1 Paracoccus sp. (in: a-proteobacteria)
GTAGCTCAGCTGGATAGAGCGCTGCCCTCCGAAGGCAGAGGTCACAGGTTCGAATCCTGTCGGGTGCACCAAATTTGTGTAATTTATCTCTATAAACAGTCTGCCTGAGACACTTACCCCACATTTCTCCCCACATGCTTGGATGGAACAGAGTGGTACGTGAGGGAAGTAACGAACGCTATGTGCAAAGCACATTAAGCTACACCAACGATTTGCGGTACTATAGGTCGCTCTTAGCTCCATGATGGAAGCGAATCGTGGCCATGATAGACAGGATAATTCCGCAGTGGCGGCCCGTTCGTAAAGAGCTACGTCTCGGGCCCTCGAAATACGCGGAGGTCTTTGAAAGCAACTAAGGCCATCAAAACAGGAAAGAATACTAAAGAAACAGCGATTTGCGCTTCGGCATGAGCTGGCCCGACCAAGAGCTGGCCGACATTGCTTGTGAAGGGCCTCCAGTTGTTGCAGGACGCCATGGTTGGCATGGCTCATCGCCGGCTTTTACCGCCTTTCAAGCTCTTTCAGCGCTGGACGGGACGGATCAGCCCGTCCACTGGCTCGGCCGGCAGAGGCCGCCGGGCCTGGGCTTCGCGCCACATCGCATAGCCGCCCGCCAGCGCGATCATCCCGGCACCTAGCAGCATCGGCAGGTCGGGACGTTCACCAAAGACCACGGCCGCCACCAGCAAGGCAAAGCCCAACCGCGTATAGCGGAAGGGCGCCACGGAGGAGGCCTCGCCCAGTCGAGACGCGGCGACCAGCGTCGCATATCCCAACACCCCGAAGATCACCGTCCCCCCCAACAGGCCCAGTTGCCAAGGATCGACCGCCACCGCGGCCTGCCCGTTTGCCAGCCCCAGCGCCAGCCCACCCGGGACCATGGCGCCATAGGCCGAGGCGGAGAGCTGGTCCGAGGGGACGCCGGTCGGAATGCGCCGCGTGGCCAGATCGCGCAGCGTCAGTCCGGCCACGCCCAGAAGTGCCCAGATCATCGCTGGCTGGAAGGCGGCCGTGCCCGGCCGAAGGATCAGCAGCACACCGGCAAACCCGACAGCCACCGAGGCCCATCGGCGCCATCCGACCTTTTCGCCCAGAAACAGGGCTGCGCCGAGCACCAACGTCAGCGGCAGGATCTGCAGGATGGCCGAGGTGGAGGCCAACTCGCCAACCGCCAACGCGGTGACAAAGCTGAGCGCGCCCACCACCTCTCCCAGATTGCGCAGCACCACCATTGGGTGCAGCAGCGCCCGCGTCCACAGCGGCTGTTGCCGCCGCGCCAGGCGGAACCAGAAAACCGTCATCGCCAGGATCCCGGTTACTGCGAGCAGCTGCCAGACAGGCATCCCTTGGGTCAAAGTCTTGATAAAGGCGTCCTCGATGGCAAACATCGCCATCGAGGCGGTCATGAACAGCGCCGCCCGGCCGTTGTCTGACAGGCTTGTCACGCGGGAACTCCTTCCTCGAGGCGCAGGATCAGGTCGGGCAGTTCAGCAAGGCTGCTCAGCTGGTGCAGGCGGGGGTGATCTGGGGACTGGGCATGCTCGGCAGCCCAAGTCAGATCGTGAGGCACCAACACGCCCCATCCGCCCAGTTCCAGCGCCGGCAGCACGTCGCTGCGCATGGAGTTTCCGGCCATCAGGAAATGCTTGGCGGCAACTCCATGCCTGTGCAGAACGCGGGCATAAGCTTCCGTCGACTTGTCCGCCAGGATTTCCACCGCCGCGAACCGCTCCGCCAGACCTGAGGCAGCGATCTTGCGCTCCTGGTCCATCAGGTCTCCCTTTGTGATCAGGATCAGCTGCCGTCCGGCCAAGGCGTCCAGCGCCTCCTCGACGCCGGGCAGCAGATCAACCGGATGGGCCAGCATCTCCCGCCCCAGCTCCAAGATGCGGCCGATGGTGCGACCGTCCACTGTGCCATCCGTCAGCTCGATGGCGGTCTGGATCATGGACAGCATGAAGCCCTTGATTCCGTAGCCATAGTGCTCGAGGTTTGTCCGCTCGGTCTCAAAAAGCCGGGCGGCGATGGTCTCGGCTTCGCCATGATCGGCAAGAAGGGCGCTGAACTCGGCTTCGGTCAGCCGGAAGAAGGTCTCGTTCTCCCACAAGGTGTCATCGGCATCGAGCCCGATGGCGTCGATCATGGAACTCTCCGTCATGTTCCGCCTTGGCCTGAGCACATCACCAAACCAACATTCCCGGAGGAGCCACTCCTAAATTGCTGCATTCCTTAAAGCCGCAAGCCGGGACACGTTCAACAGGCAAACCTTGCATCTCGACAAGCTGACTGCAGGATCGGAAGGAATTAGTATTCCGGCTGCTCTACACACAGCAAATATTCAAAACTATGGGAAATTTCGTTCCTCAGTCGAAACGGCCAGCCGCTGCCCAGTATCTGTATCAAACAGATGCAGGTTGCTCCGCTCAAAACGCAAAGGCAGTTTTTGGCCGAGGCTCCGAGCCTGCTCCGAGGGAATGCGCACGGTCAACTCTCGCTCCCCCAAAAGGCAAATTGCTAGTGTGTCCGAGCCAAGTTCTTCCAGAACGTCTATCGTCACTACGAAATCTGCCTCCTGCGCAGCACAAGGCACAAGATGCTCGGGGCGCAGACCAACATCAACCGTTGTACCCACCGGTACTGTCGAGGAGGGAAGAGCAATGGCAGTGCCCTCGCATGCAACGCCGACACCCTTATCTGAAGAAACGGTTCTTCCGGGAAGAATATTCATCTGCGGAGAGCCGATAAACTCGGCAACAAAACGGCAATTTGGACGTTCGTATAGCTCGAGTGGCTTGCCGTGCTGAACAATTTTTCCCTTTCGAAGAACGACGACCCGGTCCGCCAGCGTCATCGCCTCAACCTGATCATGCGTCACATAGACGGTGGTCGTACGGAGCATCCGGTGAAGGCGTTTGATCTGCGTGCGCATCTCGACACGAAGCTTCGCATCAAGGTTCGAGAGCGGCTCATCGAAAAGAAAAACTTTTGGCTTTCGGACAATCGCACGTCCCATTGCAACTCGTTGGCGTTGGCCGCCAGAAAGCTGACCCGGGCGCCGGTCGAGCAACTCTTCCAGTTGCAGGATGCGCGCCGCCTCTGTAACCTTCTCGCGGATCACGGCTTCAGCTTCACCCCGCATCTTGAGGCCGAAGCCGATGTTCTGCCCCACTGTCATATGGGGATAGAGCGCATAGTCCTGAAAAACCATCGCGACGTCCCGCCCCTTTGGCTCGACATCGTTCATCAGTGTGTTGCCAATATGCAGGCTGCCGCCACTGATGTCCTCAAGGCCAGCTATCATACGCAACATCGTTGACTTTCCGCATCCCGAAGGACCCACAAAGGTCACGAATTCTCCGTCTTCGATCTCCAGATCGACACCGTGGATCGTCTGGACCGCTCCATAGCGTTTTACGATCCTCTCCAAGCCGATGCGCGCCAACTGCTTCTCCTCCCGATGTACCCGCGCCTCCAGGCGCCAATGTCATACTATCAATAATCTTGACACTATCAATAATGATGTGATTATCGATACTATCTGTAGTGAGGAGCGAATATGGGTGTGGCAGGAGCCTTCATGTCTGAAACGCAGCGCAGCCGCAGCGAACAGGTTGAATATGCTCTTCGCCGAGACATTCTGCTGGGCACCTTGTCTGCGGGCGAGCCACTGAGGGAACTTGACTTGGCTCAACAGTTTGGCGTGGCTCAAGGAACGATACGCGAGGCGCTGATGCGGCTGTCTGAAGAAGGCCTGATCATACGGCGGGCCCGACGTGACACGCATGTCGCGCCAGCAAGCTCAGACGATGTAACGGAACTTCTGCGCATCCGACACGACATTGAATGTCGAGCTGCTAGCAGGATCATCGAGGGTAGTGGCCCCCTGCTCGTGAAGAACTTGAATAAGCTCCTTCAGTCGATGCGTTTGGCGGCCCTGCAAAAGGACGAATATACCTTGCTGGAGCAGGATTGCCTGTTCCACCTGCGTCTCTTTGAAGCCGCTTCCATGCCGGCAGTTGAGCCCATTCTCCTGCGTTGCCTGGTTCATACGCAGCGATACAAGATCCTGAACAGTCAGCCGCAGGAGCGGGACTTGCTGGCAACGGCCGATCGCCATGTCTCGATCATCGAGGCGCTTGAAGCTCAAGCGCCAGAGGATCTGATGCACGCTTTGTCTCATCACATAGCCACCATTGTCGACTTCGGGCCCCAGGTGCTGCCTGCCCCGGGAGTGGCAAGAACATGACCTTAACCCTCGCTCCGGAGATGAGCGCGGTTCTTGACCGGCTTGCCCGTGAGGACAATGACCTGCCCGACCCCACAACTCTGCCTCCTGCAGAGGGGCGTGCACTGGCCGAGGCCACCAATCGGCGTTGGAACACCCCCAAGCCCGCCATGGCACGCGAGCTTCTTGTCCAGACATCGGATGGACGTAGGGCATATGCCTACATCCCGCCCCACGACACGGGCGACCGTGCCATCCTTTATGTCCATGGTGGAGGCTGGGCTTTCTGTTCAGCGGCCACTCACGAGGGCGCAGCGCGACAGCTTGCAAGCGCCACCAAAACGGCGGTCGTGACCTTTGATTATCGTCTTTCTCCAGAGCATCCCTATCCGGCAGGACTTGAGGATTGCCTGGCTGTCTGGGCAAGTCGTGAGGAAATACTCACGGGGCGTTCGTGGTCGGTTGCGGGAGACAGCGCCGGCGCTAACATTGCCGTTGCCATGATGATCCGTTTGCCCGGGCAGGACCTGCCTAAGGCAGGGTTGCTCTTTTATGGCGTTTACGACGCGGATTTTGAAACCAGAAGCTATCAAGAAGTAGCGGAAGGTCCTGGCCTGACACGAGGCAAGATGCAGCGCTACTGGGACTTCTACGCAGATGAGGCTGCCCGTCTTGATGACCCGTGCCTGACCCCTGCCCGAGCACCTGACGCATTGCTAGCCAGCCTGCCACCTTTGTACCTGAACGCAGCGCAGATTGATCCTCTGCGCTCGGACAGCGAGCGCTTCGCAGCACGCCTGCACTCGCTCGGGCGGAACGACCGCTTCGACATGGTCCCGGGCGTTGTGCACGGGTTCATGCAGATGAGCCTGTGGCTACCGCAGTCGGTGGCTGCCTATCGTCGCGCGGGGGAGGCTTTTAGCGCGATGATTTAACATGGTCGTCAAGACTTGCAGAATTTCCAGTTCTTTTGGGAGGAGAAAAGGAATGAAAAAGACAATCAGCCTGCTCGCGCTCATGGCCGCTATGGCGCCTGGCCTTGCGAGTGCCGACAGCACAGTTCGTTTCTGGTATCACTTCGATAACCCTGAAAACCCGATGTCTGACCTCGTCTCGAAATTCGAAGCCGAGAACCCTGGCATCAAGATCGACGCGATGAACGTCCCGTGGAACAGCTACTACGACAACCTTTATACGGCGATCGTCGGCGGCAATGCCCCGGATGCTGCCATGTTGAAGATGTTCGCGCTGCCCCGGTTGCTGGAGATGGAAGCACTCGAGCCGCTGGACGATCAAATTGCCTTCTGGGACGGACGAGAAAACGTCCTTGAGAACCTCTTCGACCTAACACGCGCGGAGGATGGGAAGCAGTACTACCTGCCTGTTCAGTACGTCGCCCTCTACTTGTACTACCGTGCCGATATGTTCGAAGAACTGGGCCTGACACCTCCACAAACTTGTGAGGAACTGCGGAATGCGGCGATCAAGCTGACTCGGGATACCAATGGCGACGGCAAGATCGACCATTATGGTTTTGGCTTCCGGGGCGGGAAATCCGGACACGAACACTGGGGTGTTTTCACCTTGGGTTCTCCGGAGGTCGAACTAGACGACAGCCTGACATCAGAGGCAGGCGTTGCTGGTACCCAGTTCGTTGTCGACCTTTTCCGCGAAGACAAGGTTTTTCCGCCTTCGGCTCCCAATGACGGATTTCAGGAAATCATCGGCGCCTTCAAAACGGGGGTGACAGCAATGACCATCCATCATGTCGGCTCGTCCAGTGATCTGGTCGCCGCATTGGGCGACAAGGTTGCAGCCGTTCCGGTTCCCGAATGTGCTGGCGGGCGCTGGACAACGTTTGGCGACGAGTCCACCGGGGTCTTTGCCAATGCTTCGGACAAGGAGGCCGCCTGGAAATGGATTTCCTTCCTGTCATCGGAAGGCAACAATGCCCTCTTCAATACGGCAACAGGCCAGCTTCCGGTAACAAAATCTGACACGGCGAATTGGAGCGGGCACGAGGCTCGCTTTGTGGAGGCGACCGAACAGTCCCTTCCCTTTGCTAAGCTACTGCCGGCATCCTCAAACACGCCTGAGTTTGTAAACACAGTGTGGCCGGCCAACATGCAGCGTGCACTTTTGGGCCAGATTACAGCCGAGCAAATGAACGAGGCGATCGCAAAGCTGTTCTCCAGCAACTGATTATTGCGAGGTCGGGCTCAGCCCGGCCTCATGAACTCACACGCCTGTGAACTGCTCCACAGGGCCAATAGAGTTTTGCCTGATGACAACCATTCAAGTTTCCGAGCGGGAGGGAAGACCCTCCAGGTCGCAAGGATCGCTCTGGCGTCATGTTCTGCCGCTGGCCCTGCTCTCACCGGCGGTACTGGTCACGCTTGCTATTGTCTTCTTTCCGATGGTCCAGACGGCCTGGATGAGCCTCCACGAATACGTCCTGTTCCGGCCTAGGAACTTCGACTGGGTCGGGCTCCAGAATTATCGTGCCGTCTTTCAAGACGAGATCTTCTGGATCTCGCTGCGCCAGACTACGCTCTGGATCGCAATCACTGTGCCTGCGCAAGCCCTGCTAGGGCTGGCAACAGCACTGCTTCTCAACCAGAACTTTCCTTGGCGCCCGCTGGCACGCGCGTTGATCATCATTCCTTGGGCGCTGCCCTCGGTCGTGATCGCCCTGATGTGGGCATGGATCTACGACTCAAACTACGGGATCCTCAATGACCTGCTCCTGCGCATCGGTATTCTTGAGACGTCGATCCCCTGGCTGGCCAACCCCGATACCGCCCTCTACGCGATCATCCTGACGCTGACCTGGCAAGGTTTCCCTTTCTTTGCCGTGATGATCCTGGCCGGGCTGCAGTCTATTCCGCGCAGCTACTATGAAGCGGCCTCCCTGGACGGAGCGTCGTCCCTGCGGCAGTTCTGGCACATCACCCTACCAGGCATATCCGGTGTTCTTGTGACTGCGATCCTGCTGCGCACGATATGGGTGGCCAACTCAATGGATGTCATCTTCGTGATGACCGGCGGCGGCCCCGGATATTCAACCTACACTCTTCCCCTTTATGCCTTCCTCGAAGCCCGTACTAACCTCAACTTCGGCTACGGCTCGGCCCTTGCGATGACGTTCACGCTGCTCCTGCTAGGGGTCGTCGTGCTTTACCTGAAACGTACAGCCAAGGCGGTGCAGTGATGGCTCTGGGACGCAAGTCGCTCTTCAAGCGGATCCTGACTGTAGACCTGCCGATGGCGGCAATCCTCGTGTTTACCTTGGGCCCATACCTGTGGATGGCACTGACCTCGCTGACGGCCGAAGACCAGCTGTTTACCCGTGGCCCCTCGATCTTCGATCTCGTCTGGAGCAACTACGAAAGGCTCTTCGCCAATGTCGGCTTTGCGCGGAACATGCTGGACAGCCTCATCGTAGCCTCGGGCACGGTGGTCGTCGGGCTGGCTCTCTCGGTCACGGCTGCCTACAGCTTTTCCCGTTTCGAGTTCCGCTTCAAGCGGTTGCTGTTGTTGCAGTTCCTGCTGATCAATATGTTTCCGCTGGTCCTGCTGATCCTGCCGCTCTTTGTACTGATGCGTCAGCTCGGGCTTCTCGACACCCACTTTGCGCTAATCATCGCGAACTCGACCATCGCCATCCCGTTCTCTGTCTGGATGATGACCAGCTACATCAACGGCATCCCCAAGTCCTTGGACGAGGCTGCGATGACGGACGGATGTTCTCGCATGCAGGCATTAGTCCGGGTGATCCTGCCGCTGTGCATGCCCGGTATCATCGCGACCGGGATCTATATCTTCATCACCGCCTGGAACGAGTATCTCTATGCTCTAACGCTTGGTGGGCAGAACGTGCGCCCGATCACGGTCGCCGTGCAGACAATGATCGGTGAATATCAAGTACAATGGGGTTTGCTGACAGCGGGCGGCATTGTCGGGGCCATGCCCGCCACCATCCTCTTCCTGATTGTCCAACGCCGGCTTGTCGGCGGCCTGACCCAAGGCGCGGTAAAGGGCTAACCATCCTCTGCTGCCGTCGCGGCACGGCAGCCTCTACCCGAAGGAAACTCCGTGAAAAACCCAATCGGCATCATCTCGATGCAATACACGCGGCCGTTCACCAACGACGCGCTCCCCTACCTGAGAAAGACACGAGAACTCGGCTTCGACTTCATTGAACTTCTGGTCCCCGAGCCTGAGGACAATCTCGATATTGCGGAACTGCGCCGCATCTGCAGCGGAGAGGGGCTGGAGGTAGTGCTGGCCGCCCGGGTCAATTTGCAGCGCTCCATTGCCAGTGATGACCCTGCCGCACGTCAGGGCGGCATCAACTACCTGAAATCCTGCATCGATGCTGCCGACAGCCTTGGGGCGACGATCATCGGCGGGCCGCTTTATGGCGAGCCGCTGGTTTTTGCAGGACGCCCGCCCCAGCCGTGGAGTTCCGAGCAGATTACGACCCGCGCCCGGAGAACTGTCGATGGTCTTTCCGAAGTAGCACCACTGGCGGCCTCGGCTGGCAAGGTGTTCGGGCTGGAACCCCTCAACCGGTTCGAAACCGATATCGTCAACACCACCGTGCAGGCCAATGAGGTCGTCGACGCCGTGGGCTCACCGGGACTGGGGGTAATGCTGGACACCTTCCACATGAACATGGAGGAGCGCTCAATCCCCGATGCGATCCGGGCGGCGGGTCAGCGGCTGGTGCATTTCCAAGCGAACGAAAATCATCGCGGATTTCCAGGCACAGGCAACATGGACTGGGCTGCCATCATGCGCGCGCTGCATGAGACAAACTACGCCGGGCCGGTCTCGCTCGAGCCCTTCCGTCGGGATGATGACCGTGTCGCCTTGCCCATCGCTCACTGGCGCGCCCCTCACGAAAACGAAGACAACAAGTTGCGCGCAGGCCTCGAACTGATCCGCTCGGCACTGACACTTGCAGAGGTCAATCACTGATGACGATCAAGATCGGATGGATTGGTTGCGGCCGTCATGCCACCTGGATGCTGATGCCGCAGCTGGCCCGCAGCGGCTTCGAGATTGCAGCTGTTTGCGACCCGGACGGGGCGGCCGCGCGGGGTGCCGCACGACAGTTCGGAGCAAAAGCGGTCTACTCCGACTACAACGAAATGATCGCGGGAGCGGATATCGATGCGATCGGGATGGCCGTGGGTCCAGACATCCACTTCCGCGCCACTCTGGCCGCCATCAAACGCGGGCTGCCGGTCTTTATGGAGAAGCCTCCTGCAGCGACGGCCGCGCAGGCAGAAGAGCTTTTGCGCGCCTCGGAGAAGGCCAACGTGCCGGTGACGGTCGGCTTCATGAAACGTTACTCAACCGGCAACAAGATCGCGAAGAACATCCTGGACGGTGGAGCTTTTGGGCAGGTTCTGGGTATCCACGGAAGCTATATGACCGCGCCTACCTATTTTGCAGGTGAGGTGGATTACACCGGCTTCTATCTTCATCACTGCGTCCATTACATGGACCTGATCCCTTGGTTCGCGAACTCCGAATTTTCTGACCTGAAGCTGCGCAAGAGCATTCCTGCCAAAGGCAAGATGCTGCTGCACCTGAACTTCGAGTGTGAAAACGGTGTCATCGGCAACATCATCATGGGCACCGTTCAGTCCCGTGGGACGCCGATGGAGTTCGTCCAGATCATGGGTGACCACAACCGCGTCGAGGTTGACAATGTCATCAACGTTGCCTGGCATCGCGATCCTCTCTTCAAGGCCGATGATGCCATAGCCACCCTTGATGCAGGATCCGATACCCTCACCTGGACGCCCAACTTTACGGCCGCTGCAAATGAAGACCACAAGGGGTATCATGCCCTGCTCCTGGAGGTAGCGGCCAAGATCAGAGGAGAGAGTGATAATGCTCCGCAAATCCGCGACGGCTGGCTGGCAATGAGGCGGCTGGAAAGGATGGTTGCACTGGTCGAGAAAAAGTAGCGCATGAACATCTGGGGTGACAACGGTTCATCGCCCAGCCTCCATGGGATGGTGCATGTGGACCTGTCGCAATGGAGGGTGGAATGGACTAGCAGACGCCTGTCACGACCTATGTCGGCCTCGATATCTCACTGGCGGAGACGCATATCTGCGTCCTAGATCAGGATGGGAAGCGCCTGTTTCAAGGGTGCTGTGGCATCGGATCCCGATGCCTTGACCCGCAGCATTTAAGAGAAGGCGCTCAACTGCCAGCGCGTCGGTATGGAAACGGGTACGACGCCGCCGTGGTTGTGGCGTGCGTTGCGCACGGGGATTGCCGGTCATTTGCATGGATACACGGCATGCGAACCGTGCGCTTTCCATGCGCAGGAACAAGACGGACAAGAACGACGCGCAAGGGTTGGCGGAACTCATGCGGATCGGGTGGTTCAAAGAAGCTAATGTCCGCAGCCCTCAGACCCAGTATGTCCGGTCGCTTCTGTCTGCCCGCTATCAGTTACGCCTGTCCCGCAAGGACATGCTCAATCAGATGCGGTGGGTCGTGAAGTCATTCGGCCTGTTCACGGGCAGCACCGCGACCCGCAGGTTTCCGGCCATCGTACGTGAGATCATCCAGTAAAACCCGCAGTTCGGCCCCCTACTCATCCCTCTTCTGGCGGTGCATGACGCTCTCGCCGCTCAGATCGCGGCTTATGAAGACGAGTTGAAGAACATCGCAGAATGCGATCCGGATGCCCGACGTATCATGACCGTTTCAGGCATCGGCTATCTCGTCGCTCTGAAATTCATTACGGCCGTGGATGATCGGCGCGGTTTTCTTCCTCCAACAAGCTTGGGCCATATCTCGGGCTTTCACCCCGGGTGCGGCAGTCCAGGGAGGGGAGTTGGTCGGCCGGTATAGGTCATGCCTCGGATCGGATCATGCGATCCTACCTGTATCTGGCGGCAACCGTGGTTCTGACCAAGACCGCCGGCTGGTCGGATCGAACTGTTGTCAAGGAACAATCGCTCCCGCAAGGCGGGGCCTTCCCACAAGGCGGCTCGCCTCCCTTCGCTCGATCAAGGGGTGTCTAGCTCGCCACCACGCAAGGCCCGCCGCGGAGGGCGGCAGGCTGATAGCTTCGGCTCAAGACAAGAGATTGAGAAAGCCCGGCTGGTGGCCGTGCTTGCCTTCGATCCAGCGGACGGGCTGGGGGAT
>NZ_JBKGUN010000203.1:0-19083 GCF_046462195.1 Paracoccus sp. (in: a-proteobacteria)
TCTGCGATCCTTGCACACCCACCGTGGCACACAGATGCCCTCGGAGGCAGTCACATCAAGGCGGGCGTGTAATACTGCTTTTTTTACAGCCCATTGCAAGGGCACGGCCTACTGATGGCCTCAAATCGACCATACAAGCAAGCCGCCGCCGGCAGCACCCTCATATCCTGGATCGGAACTTCAGGGGGACTGATCCGGCGGCAAGTTGGAGGATCAGCGAAGAGCTTCTGTCCAATTCTTTCGGTCATCAAACTCCTGTATCGACTTGCTTTATTTGAGACATTTTTCGACTGTTACAGGTCTGCATGACGCTTTGTAGCCAATCTTTGAAATGTAAAATTTTTTTTTGATTACTTTGCAAAAGCCTTCAAGTTCAGAACCGAAAAGTGTTCGAACCCGCCCAATCAGCCTTACAAACAGCCAGAGGCACTTTGACGCCCTGATAAGGTCAGGGCTCGTTCTTGATCATAGCCGGCAGGTGACGGTCGCGGCCAATGCGATTGCGGAGAAATAGGTCTCCGGACAGCTGTCGTAACGCGTGGCAATCTGTCGCCAGTCTTTCTATCGACCGAACATGATCTCGATGCGGTTGCGCCTTTTGTAACGTCGTTTGTCGTATTTCATCGTCGTCTTGCGGGGTTTCCGGCCGGGGCTGCAGGCCTTTATCCCTTTGTCCTTGAGCGTTTCTCGTCGCCAGTCGGCGTCATATCCCCGGTCGGCCAAAAGCCAATCGGCCTGCCTCAGACTGCCCAGAAGTGCCGCCGCTCGGGTGTAATCGCCGTTTCTGTCCTGACGATAGGTGGAACCGGATAGGTCGGCCCTTTGCACCGGTAACGGCGTGCAGCTTTGTGTTCATGCCGCCTGTTGTTCGACCAATCTGGCGACCAAGCCCCCTTGTTTGCGCGCAGGCTGCACGCCGTGCGGTGCGCTTCCAGAAAAGCCGTATCGATCATGATCGCCTTCGGATCGGTGTCCTCGGCGGCCAGGCCGATCATGATCCGGCAAAGACTCCGTCATCGCTCCAGCGCTTCCAACGATTGGACAGGGTCTCGGCCGATCCGTGCTCCCTCGGTGCATCGCACCACCGCAAGCCATTGCGGCTGATGAAGACAATGCCGCTCGGCAAACGCAGATCGTCGACACGCGGGCGGCCATGGCTCTTGGTAGAAAAGAGGCGAAGGCGCGCCATCTGCGCCATAGTCAGCCAGAACAGGTTGCTCATCCATCAGGCCCTCTTGCAGAAACAGGTGCCTCCCGGTCCCAGCCTCCTCGTCTCTCAGCGATCCGCACATCAGCGGCGAATTTCGAGGCCAAGGCACAGCCTGTCTCAAGGTCTGTCAGAATCAACCATGGCCTCTTGGCGCGCTTTCCTTATCAGACTATGTCGCTCCTCCGGAACGAAACAGGATCATTCCATGGAGCAGCGCAACAACACCTGTTCGATGTTCTGGCAAGCCAAACAACAACACGTGGACCCGCAGGCCTGACATGAGGAAGTCGCTCAGAAGACTCTACCGGACGCTCCTTTACCTGATCCGCTACATGCTCCTCCTCGCCCTGTTCCTAGGATCTTGCGCAGCGATCTCTGCCTTTGCGCCTGATGTCGTGCGGCGGCGGCCGGAATTTCCGTTTGTTCTGGCTGGATTGGTCCTGTCCAGTCTGGCGGCGCCTGCCTTGCTGCTCCGTCGCCGCAAGCGCGCCCTGCCTTTTCGCCGGTACAAGACAAGGCCAGCGGCCAGAAACGGCCATGACTTCGAGCATCTGGTCGCGCGGAGTCTTCGGCGGCAGGGCTGGAAGGTCGTGGTCACCAGCAGATCGGGCGACCAAGGCATCGATGTCATCGCGACGAGGCATGGTCGCCGCGTGGGCATCCAGTGCAAGCATTACAGCGGATCGGTCGGGAACAAGGCCGTCCAGGAGGCTTATTCGGGGAAGGCTTATCACCGCACCCACGTGGCCGCCGTCATCACGACCGGCCGCTATACCGCCAGCGCTCATGAACTGTCGAAAAGAACGGGCGTCCACCTCCTGCATGTCAGGGACATTCCGCGGATGCACCGGATCATATGGATGTAAGTCTCAAAGGTTCTCAACACCCATGAAGCAACCAACGCATGAAGAACGGTTCATCAAGGCCAACTGATGCCGGGCAATGCATTGCCCGTCCCGGCACAACGCCTGATCAAGCCCTGTATCGTTAGACAGCAGCATGGTTTGAGGGTCAAACCATGCTGCTGCATTTGCCTTTGTTGGCTGGAACAACCTCCAGCAACAGATGTTTCAGAGCGAGCAAAGGAGGACATCATGTCAAAGCTTCCGCCAGTCCCGCCGGACAATCAGAGCGACAAAGGCCCCAAAGCCGCCGGCAATGCCAGTGTCACGACCGATACACCTGCGCCCGACCCTCACCAGAGAAATCTGGACGAACAAGGACGGCAGGGAAACATCAAGCAGAACACGACGAATCAGGGCTATCAGCAGAACAGGTAGTTTCTGAACAGCCTTCCGCGCCCTGCACCGGATGCTGATATCATGACCCGCCTTGAAAAAGGCGGATCCCTTTCGGACCCGCCTTTGGATGGCCACGTCAGTCGGTGCGCCCGTGGGCCAGCGTCACCGGGCTTACCATCTTCCGCTGCCACAGGAACAAGGCGAAGGCCGTTACGAGACCCACCACGTCGCTGGTCCAGCCGACGGCGATCATCGCCAGCGCGGCTGCGATCAGGATCAGGCGGATCACTCCTCCGGCCGGACCGAAGTAATATCCGATCACCCCGGCCGACAGCAGGAACATCCCCAGAAGCGCGGTCGCCGTGGCGTGGATAATGTCAACGGTTTCGCCCTGCATCAAAAGTTCATGCGACCCGAAGAACATGAACGGCACGATAAAGGCCGCAAGCCCCAGCTTGAACGCCTCGACCGAGGTTTTCATCGGGTCGGATCCCGACAATGCGGCCCCAGCATAGGCCGCAAGCGCCACGGGCGGCGTGATGGCGGACATGACGGCGTAATAAAAGACGAAGAAATGCGCCACCAGAACCGGCACGCCAAGCGAGATCAGCCCCGGCGCCACGACCGCTGCCGCCACCGCATAGGCCGCCGTCGTGGGCATGCCCATCCCCAGGACGATCGAGATGCACATGGCAAAGAACATCGCCAGGTACTGGTTCTGATCGGCGATCGTCAGCAGCAGCGAGGAGAAACGCGCGCCCACGCCCGTCAGGGCGATGACGCCGACGATGACGCCGGCGGCGGCGCAAACGGCGACCAGCTGGATCGACATCCTGGCACCCATGTCCAGCGCGCGGAAGATCTGGCGGGGGCCCATCCTGTGGGGCGTCAGCCAGCTGACCATTGCGGCCGAGGCCATGCCCATCGCCCCTGCCCGGATGACCGAATATCCGGCGAACAGCGTATAGATCAGGATGATGATCGGCAGGAACAGGTAGATCTGCTTCACCAGGTCGCCAAAGCGGGGCAGCTCGGATCGGGGCAGTCCCTTCATGTCCAGCTTCAGCGCCTGAAGGTCGACCATGAAATAGACGGAAACAAAGTACAGCAGTGCCGGAATGATGGCTGCAATGACGATGTCGGTGTAGGGAATGCCCGTCACCTCGGCCATGATAAAGGCACCGGCACCCATGATCGGCGGCAGGATCTGGCCACCCGACGATGCCGTGGCCTCGATCGCGGCCGAGGACTTGGGGGAATAGCCGACCTTCTTCATCAGTGGGATGGTCAGCGATCCCGTGGACACCACGTTGCCTGCGGATGTGCCGTTGATCATGCCCATCAGGCCGCTGGCAAAGACGGCGACCTTGGCCGGACCGCCCCGCGCCTGACCGGCACAGGCAAAGGCGAAGTTCACGAAATAATCCCCCACCCTCGACGCCTGCAGGAAGGCGGCAAAGACGATGAACAGGATGATATAGGTCGAACTGACCGCGATCGGGTCGCCCAGCACGCCTTGGTCGGTGAAGATATAGGTGAAGAACCGGGTCGCCGTATAGCCGCGATGGTTCAGGAAGCCCGGCAGCCATGGTCCGAGGAAGCTGTAGGCGATGAAGACTCCGACGATGATCACCAGTGCCAGACCGGTCAGGCGGCGCGTCAGTTCCAAAATCAGCAAAACCCCCGTCAGAGCGGCCCAAAGGTCCCCGGGCTGCGCCATGCCGGTTCCGGCCCGCATCCGCAGCGCCCCTACGACGAACAGGATGTAGCCAAGGACCGCGATCGAAGCAAAGCACAGCAGCAGGTCGCCGGGGTAGATGCGGCTGCGGTCGCGCGAAGAATAAAGCCAGCCTGCAACGATGGCCGCCCCAGAGCCGATCGCCAGCGGAAGGCCATAGGTCCGGAATCCGAAGGCGGGCGGCATCGCGACCCCGGCAATCCACCAGGCCAGCCAGGCATAGGCCACGATGGCAAAGCCATAGCCGATGCCCAGAACGGCGACCGCAAGCAGGGCCAGTTCCGGCGCCGTGCGACGTGCCGGACCCTCGGACGCGTCACCGCGCTGCGTCAGGGCCGCATAGGTCAAAAAGCCGATGATCAGGCCGCCGCAGACATGGATCATGCGATAGGTCCAGGTTTCCAGCGGATACAGGACCATCACCACCAGGTGAAAAATGGTATAGGTGGCGCACAGGATGGCGATCAGCTGGCCAGTCCGCGCCTGCGGATCGCGCTGGTTCGGAGCCATCGGCTCTTCGTCGACGCCCTGGGCGATGACGGGGCCGGTTCCTGCCGCGGGTGCAGCATCAGAAGACATGGGACATCTCCGTCGGACGGTGCCGCACGTCAGATGCCGGGGCGGCCAAGCCGATCAAGGGTTGAAGGAGCAAACCGGAGGCCGCGAGCGGCCCCCGGCAAGGCAGGAATCAGCCGCGCAGTTCGGCGGGGATCTCGATGCCCTTTTCGTCGAAATACTGCAGCGCGCCCGGATGATACGGCAGGAAGGTGTTCTTGTCGGCGTTTTCCGGCAGCGTCTCGGCAGCGGTGGCGTGGATCTGCATCATCGCCTCATTGTTCTCCATCACCATCTTGGTGATTTCATAGGCGAGGCTGTCGGGCATGTCCTGGTGCGCCACGGCAAAGTTCCACATGGCAACGGTGCCATGGCCTTCGGGAAAGCCCTGATACATGCCACCCGGCACTTCAAAGGCCGCGACTTCGGGCATCGCTTCCAGGATCTGCGTCCGTTGTTCTCCGGTAAAGCCGAAGATGTTCACCGGATTTTCCGCCGCGATCTGCGCAAAGGCTGAAATCGGCACGCCCGCCGCAAAGGCAAAAGCGTCGATCAGACCGTCCTTAACCTGGCTGGTGGCATCATTGGCACCGGCATAGCTGATATTGGCCTCGACCCCCAGCACCTCGAAAAAGCGGGGCCAATAGGTGGCGGCGGTCCCACCTGCCGGACCCACCGACACACGCTTGCCGGCCATGTCGGTCACGTCGGCAATGCCCGAGGACTGCAGGGCGACCGCCTCGAAAGGCGTCTGGTACATCGGGAACAGCGCGCGAAGGGCCTTGTGCTCGACGCCCGGTGCCAGTTCGCTGTTGCCGGTCCACGCCTCATAGGCGGGGCCCATCGTGACCAGTGCGAGCTGGTGATCGCCGGTTTCGACCAGCGTCGCGTTCTGCACGGGACCGCCCGTCACCTCGGCCGAGGCGTTCACGTCCAGGTTCTGCGAAATGAGGCCGGCAAGGCCCGTGCCATAGATGAAATAGGTGCCGCCCTGGCTGGCCGTGCCGATGGTCAGGCTGGACGGCCAATCGGCACGATCCTCCTGGGCAAAGGCGGGCGACAAGGCAAAGGCGGCAGTGGCCGCGACAGCGGCAGCAACGAAACGCATGACAATCCTCCCAGATCATTTTTCCGGCCTGAACGGCCTGAAGCCTCAGGTCGCCGGATGACGTGCAGACGGTTAAAGAACAGCCATGCCCTTGACGCAATGCCGCCATGCAACGGGCGTGCGGGAATGGTGCCATTATTCCTGCCGAGTGGGTGGATCCGGTAACATTGTCCGCTCCCGGTGGGTGGAAACCTCCCCATCATCCGTCCGCTTCGTCACCGGCATCGGCATAATGCGTCTTGTCGATCCGGTATTTCTGCATCTTTTCGTAAAGCGACTTCCGCGACAGCCCCAGCGCTTCATAGACGGGCTTCAAACGGCCACCGTGTGCAGCCAGTGTGGCCACGATCACGTCCCGCTCGAAGGCGGCAACACGATGCGCCAAACGCATCTGGTCAGGGCTCCGCTCCTCGGCCGGTTGCAGGGCAATGCCCAGGGCGTGCCGGTCGGCGGCATTGCGCAACTCACGGACATTGCCGGGCCAAGCGCGCTCTCCGATCTCGGCCAGCAGTTGCGGAGGAACAGCCACCGGCGGGCGGCGGTGACGGGCCGCGGCCTCCTGTACCAGCTTGATGAACAGCAACTGGATGTCTTCGCGCCGCGCAGACAGTGGCGGCACATGAAGCGTGACCACGTTCAGCCGATACAACAGGTCGGCGCGAAAGCGGCCTGCCGCGACCTCATCCTCCAGCGGGCTGCGCGAGGTCGCGATGAAGCGCACGTCCAGCACCCGATCCTCGTTGGCGCCGAGGGGCGAGATCACCCGGTCCTGCACCACACGCAGCAGCTTGCCCTGCACGTCCAGCGGCATCGAGCCGATCTCGTCCAGCAGGATCGTCCCCCCGCGGGCATGTTCGAACTTGCCATAGCGCGGACGCAACGCACCGGGAAAGGCGCCAGCCTCATGGCCGAACAGTTCGGACTCGATGAGGGCCGCAGGCAGCGCGGCGCAGTCGATGGCAACAAAGGGCTTGCGTGCACGGGGCGACAGATCGTGCAGCGCGCGGGCCACGACTTCCTTGCCGACGCCGGTTTCGCCCACGATCAGCACATCTGCCTCGGTCGGGCCGATGGTGCGCAGGCGGCGGCGCAGGTCGATCATCACATTTGAACGCCCGACCAGCCGCGTTTCCAGATCGTCGGACTGCCCCGCCGCGGCGCGCAGCACGCGGTTCTCCAGCACGATCCGGCGATAGCCCATCGCCCGTGCCGCAATCTCGGCCAGCTGCTGCCCGTCAAAGGGCTTTTCGACGAAATCATACGCCCCTTCGCGCATGGCACGCACGGCCAGCTGGATATCGCCATGGCCCGTGACCAGGATGACCGGGATATCGGCATCGATGTCCCGGATGCGGCTCATCAGGGTCAGGCCGTCCATGCCGGGCATCCGGATATCCGTCACCACGACGCCGTCATAGCCGAAGCCCACCCGCTCCAGCGCGGCCTGCGGATCGGCTATATCCTCGACCTCGAAACCTTCAAGGTCCAGCGCCTGCATGGTGGACAGGCGCATGTCAGCCTCGTCGTCGACCAGAAGGATGCGTCCGACACTCATGCGGGTTCTCCGATCCGTGGAAGGTGGATGCGAAAGCACGCACCGCGCGGCTGACGCACAAGGCGGAGTTCGCCGCCAAAGTCCTTGATGATGTTGAACGAGATCGACAACCCCAGCCCCAATCCGCTGCCCACGCCCTTGGTCGAGAAGAAGGGATCGAAGATGCGGTCCTCCAGCCCTTCGGCAATGCCGGGACCGTTGTCCTCGACGCTCAGCACGATATGGTCCGGGGCAGACTGTGCGCTGACGCGGATGGTGCCGTCGGGCTGCCCCTCCAGCGCGTCCAGCGCGTTCGACAGGAGGTTGACGATCACCTGCTGAAACCGCACCGGACCTGCCCGCACGATCAGGGGGCCGGGCGGCAGATCGACCTGAAGGGCGACCTCTCGCTTGCCGATGCGCCAGGCGATCACCTCCAGCGCGTCGCGCAGGACATCGTGCAGGTCCACCTCGCTCAGTTGCGCATTGGGTTTCCGGGCGAAATTGCGCAGGGTGCGCCCGATCTCGGTCATCCGGTCGGTCAGGGACAGGATGCGCGAAACATTGTCGCGCGCCTCGGGAACACGACCGCGGTCGATATAGGTGACGGCATTGGCGGCAAAATTCCGCACCGCGCCTAGGGGCTGGTTCAGTTCATGCGACAAGGCGGCCGACATCTGCCCCAGGGCCGCCAGCTTGGCCGACTGGACCAGATGACGCTGCGTACGGCGCAGTTCGGCCTCGGTCGCGCGGCGCTCGGCCACCTCGGCCTCCAGCCGGGCGTTCAGTTGGGCCAGTTCGGCCGTGCGGGTGGCAACACGCCCTTCCAACTGGGCCTGCGCCTCGGCCTGGATTGACAGGCGCTCTCTCAGGCGGGCGCGGCGCTGCATCCAGGCCATCAGCCCTGCCAAGGCCGCCCCGATGATCAGCAGCCCCGCCACCGCGGCCGTCAGGGCCTGCCGCCGCGCAGGCGCAGTGTCCAGCAGAACCTGCACGGTCCATCCCGCCTCCGGCATCGTCTCGGACACGGCGACGAATTCGCGATGCGCGCCGGGCAGGTCCAGGCGCAGTGTCTGGTGCGCGCCCACAGTGCCCGTCGGGCGCAGCGGCAGGACGGTCAGCGGCTCGTCATCATAACGGCGGGTCGCTGCGACCCGCGCCCGCGCCTGGGGCGTCAGCGGGTTCAGGGAACGGAACTGCCAGTCGCGGCGGCTGGCCAGAAAGACGATGCCCTCGCTGTCGGTCACGATCATCTCGTATTCCGCCGCCCGCCAGCTGTCCTCGATCGCGTCGACATCGACCTTCAGCGCCAGAACGCCCAGAATGCGCCCCCGGTCGCGCACTGCTGCCCCAAAGTAATAACCCCGCTTGCCCGATGTCGTCCCCAAGGCAAAGAACCGCGCCGGTATCCCGGACAGCGCATCCCGGAAATAAGGGCGGTATTCAAAGTTCTCGCCGACAAAGCTGAGGCCTTGGTCGAAATTGCTGGCCGCCACCGTGGTCCCGTCGGGCATCATGACATAAGCATCCGACAGGCCCATCAACTGCGTGACATGCCGCAGGTAAAGATTGGCTGCCGCAATGTCGGCCTGCGTCACATCCGGGTCCAGCGCCCTGGTCAGAACGGGGGACCGCGCCATCAGGTCGGGCAGGCGTTCGTAACGGGCCAGTTCGCCCCGCAGACCGGACACGGCCAGGCGCAGGATATTCTCGCCCTGCGGAACGGTGGCTGCAATGGAGCGGCTGGCCAGCCAGGCATTCCCCTGCACCAGCATTGCCCAGCCCACGATCAGCAGAAAGGCGACCGCAGCCAGACGCTGTCCCCGGCGCGTCAGCGACCAGCCGGTGGTCCTGCTCCGGCGCCTTGTCCTTGCCGCCATCGGCTCTGTTACATGCGCCACACCGGTCCTGCCCTTTTGCCCGGCCCATCATTCCCCGCGATGCGCCCCGGGGCAAGCCTGCTTGGCCCTTGCCCAGACGGCTGGCTTGGTGGACAGATCGGCTCAAACAGAGGATCGCGATGACCCAACGGATCGAGATTGAAGAACTGCGCCGCCGGCTTGCGGGCATGACAACGGGCCCCGGGCGCCATCTGGTGGCGCTGGCAGGTCCCCCCGGCGCCGGCAAGAGCCATGTGGCCGAAGCATTGTTGCAGAACCTGCCGGCGGCCGCCCTGCTGCCGATGGACGGGTATCATCTGGATGACGATCTGCTGGCCGCACGGGGTGATCTGGCACGAAAGGGTGCGCCGCATACATTCGATCTGGATGGGCTGTCGGTGATGCTGGAACGGCTGGCAGCCGATGACGGGCGCCCGGTGCTGGTGCCTGTTTTTGACCGCAGCTTGGAAATTTCGCGTGCCGGAGCGCGCGAAATTTCCCCTGAGGCGCGTCTGATCCTGGTCGAGGGAAATTATCTGCTGCTGGACCATGCCGGCTGGCGGGATCTCGGCCGTCATTTCGCCCTGACCGTCATGCTCGACGTGCCCGAGCCCGTTCTGCGCGACAGATTGGCCGCGCGCTGGCGCGACCTTCCCGCCCCACAGGCGCAGGCCAAGCTGGAGGGGAACGACCTGCCCAACATGATGCTGGTCTGCCGCGAAAGCCGTCCTGCGGATCTGATCCTGCCGAACGGCTAGCCTTGCGTCCCGTTGCGGCGGCGGGCGATCTCGTAGGCGATGGCCCCGATCACCGTCGCCACAATGATGATCAGCGCCAGCGCATTGACGGCCGGCGTCAGACCGGTGCGGACCTTTGTGGCGATAAAGACCGTCAGCGGCGTCTCGAACCCGCGCACGAACAGGGTCGTGTTGTAGTTCTCGATCGATTGCAGCACCGCCAGCCCGCTTGATGCCAGCAGTGCCGGCCGCAGGAACGGCAGCAGGACACGGCGGAACACCATGATGCGGGATGCGCCCAGACCTAAGGCGGCCTCCTCCTGCGTGCGGTCGAAGCGCTGCAAGCGTGCCATCACCATCAGCATGACGTAGCAGATGATGAAGGTCGCCTGCGCCAGCACGATCAGGAAGATCCCGCCGCCCACGCCCATCTGCCGCCACAGGATCAGGGTCGAGATCCCGATCACCACCCCCGGTGTCAGCAGGGGCGACACCATCAGCGCATAGGCAAAGCTGCGCGCCCGCGCGTGCAGCGATGTCAGGACCAGCGCCGCCGCCGTCCCCACCGGCACCACGATCAGCACCACGCAAACCGCCACCAGAACCGAGGTCCACAGCGACTGCCACATGGCCGCATCCGCCCACATCGCCTGGAACCAGTCCAGCGTCGTTCCCTGCCAGGGGATCACCGTCGGAAAACGGCTTTCATTGAAGGAAGCCGCGCCCATGATGATGAGGGGCGCGAACAGGTAGACCATGAACAGGCCAAGGTAGAAGACGAACACGGCCCGGAAGATACGATCCGCCCCGCTCATTTCGCGACATCCGTCAGGTTGACGCGGGCGATCTTCAGCGTGACCAGCACCACCGACAGGCACAGGACCAGCAGCACCAGCGCATAGGCCGCCCCCCGGTTCCAGTCGCCGCCCTCGAAGAACCAGTTGTAGATGATCTCGGTGAACCAGCGGCTGCCCGGGCTGCCCAGCAGCGCTGGCGCGACATAGGACCCGGCCGCCAGCATGAAGGTGAACACGAACCCCGTCGCGATCCCCGCCTTGGCATGGGGGATCACGACGCGCATGTGGATGCGCCAAGGCGATGCGCCCAGGTCGCGGGCCGCCTCGATCTGGGCCTTTTCCAGACTTTCGATGGCGTTGTAGATCGGCAGCAGCATGAACAGGATATAGGCATAGACCATCGCCGCCAGCACGCCGCCATCGCCCTGCCAGCGGATCGGTGCGTCGATGATCCCCATGCCCATCAGCGCGCTGTTCAGTGGACCGCGATAAGCTAGGATGATGAACCAAGCCAGGGTGCGCAGGACCTCGTTGATGAAGAAGGGGATGATGATCAGCAACAGCGCGATCGACAGCTGCCCGACGGTGGCGCGCTGCGCCATCCAGAAGGCGATCGGATAACAGACCAGGAACGTCATTGCCGCAACCAGCCCGCTGGCCCAGATCGTCTTGAAGAAGATCGCCCGATGCGTCGGCTCGTTTGCCAGATAAAGGATGTTCGACAGCGAATAGATGTCGTCCGGCCCGCCCAGCGCCGCCGGTGGCAGGTTCGGGCGCAGGGCATAGTCGATCATCATCAGGTTGGGTGCCAGGACCATCCCCCCCAGCCAGAGCAAGACCAGCGCAAGGAAGATCGTGGAAAGCCCCCCGCCGAAACGGTTTTTCAGATCACCCATCGCCCAGCACCACCGCATGTTCGGGGGCAAAGGCAAAGCTGGCGCGGCTTCCCGGCACCGGCGCCTCCGCCAGCCGTGTCGAGGGTACCGAAGCTGCCAGCGCGGCACCGCCGTCGAAGCGACCATGAACCAGGGCAAAGGCGCCCTCGAAATCCACCCGCTCGATCTGGGCGGTCAGGGCATTCGTGCCACTGCCCGGCATCAGGGCCTCGGGCCGGACATAGATCGTGCCTGCCGCGCCCACGGTCGCACCCGGCCCCGCCCGCCCCGTCAGCGGTCCCAGTTCGGTGTCAATGCGCGCAATGCCATCCTCAACCGCCGCGATCCGGCCAGCGATGGCATTCGTCTCGCCCACGAAACGGGCGACAAAAGCCGTTGCAGGGTTATCGTACAGTTCGCGCGGGGTGGCGACCTGCTGCAGCAGGCCGTTCGACATCACTGCCACGCGATCCGACATCGCCAGCGCCTCGGACTGGTCATGGGTGATATAGATGAAGGTCACGCCCGTCCGCTTCTGCAGCGCCCGCAGCTCGGCCCGCATGTGCTGGCGCAGCTTGAGGTCAAGGGCGGACAGCGGCTCGTCCAGCAGCAGGACACCCGGCTCGACCGCCAGCGCACGGGCAATCGCCACGCGCTGGCGCTGGCCGCCTGACAACTCGCCCGGCATGCGGTCGCCGTAACCTTCCAGCGCGATCAGGCGCAGCAGGTCGTCTGCCTTGGCGCGGCGTTCGGCACGGCTGACGCCACGCGCCTCGAGGCCGAAGGCGATGTTGTCGCGCACAGACATCAGCGGGAACAACGCCAGCGACTGAAAGATCATCGCGGTCGGGCGCTGGTTCGGACCCAGCCCCTTCATGTCACGCTCGCCGATCAGCACCCGGCCTTCTGTCGGTTCGATGAAACCTGCGATCATGCGCAGGATCGTCGTCTTGCCGCAGCCGGAAGGGCCCAGGATGGAAAAGAACTCTCCGGCCTGAACCTTGAAGCTGACATCGCTGACCGCGCGGGTCGTGCCGAAGGTCATGCCGATCCCGGCCAGTTCGACTGAATGGGACATTTGTCCTCCTTGCTGGGGGCGCCTCGACGGCGCCCCCGATGGGTCAGGCCGACAGGAAGCGGTCCTGGTATTCGTTGCGCTTGGTCACGTACCAGCTTTCCTGGATCGGCCACCACCACAGCTTTTCCAGCGCATCACCGGGATAGGCGGCGGCAAAGAACGCCTTGGCCTCGTCCGATATCAGCTGGTCCGAGCCCACTGCGGTCGAGTTGATCGAGGTCGCGTTGGTGTACATCGCGCCTGCTTCCGGCGTCAGGAACCAGTTGATGAAGGCGTAAGCGCTGTCCAAGTTCTCGGCGCCTGTCGGGATCGACAGCCCTTCCATCCAGGCCAACGCGCCTTCCTTGGGCGCGATGAAACCGATGGGCTGGCCCTCGCGCTGCAAGGTGGCGGCCGTTGAATCCCATGTCTGGCCGATATTCGCGCCGTTGACGCGGAACGCGCCTTGCGCCTCGTTCTCGTTGTTCCAGAACTGGATGATGTTGCCCTTGCGGGCGGTTGCCTCGGCCAGGATCACGTCAAAGATCTCTGTCTGTGCCTCGGGGGTCTTGAAGGCGTCGAGCAGCGGGCGCGGCAGCTTGCCTTCGGCCTCCAGCCACAGGCCAAGGCCGATCAGCGCGGAATGGGCGCGCACAGTCGCCTGCGCGCCTTCGTTCCAGATGTCGCCATAAGAGGCCGTGCCGTATTCCAGCGGCATCTGCTCGGTGTCGAAGGCCACGGCTTCGGTGCCCCAGTCGGTCGGCACCTGGTAACGCTTGCCGTCCACGACCGCGCCAAGATCGACCGAGTTTTCCCAGGCGCTGGGCAGGACACGGTCCACCTCGATGCGCGACTCGTCCATGGATTGGACCAGGCCGAATTCGACATAGTTCGGCACGCGGTCGACCGTCGGCCAGATCAGGTCGAAACCGGCACCGTTGTTGGCGCGCAGCTGGTTCAGCAGCTCGTCATTGGTGCCATAGGGGGTGAAGTTCGGGGTGATCCCGGTCGCCTGCTGAAAGGCACCCAGAATCTCGTCGTTCAGATAGCCGGCCCAGGCAAAGATGTTCACCGTGCCCGCGCCCTGCGCCATGGCACGGCGCGCCAGAAAAGGTGAGGCCAGCGTCACGCCGGCAGTGGCCGCAGCCCCGCGCAAGAGCCCGCGTCGGTCGATCCGTGTCATCGATTGGTCCTCCTTGTCGATGTCGTCAGCCGTCACCCGTTATCCAGCATGCATGTCGAAAAAATGACAGGGTGCCAAGGGTATCAGGTTGACGGCAGCCTAAGGCGGCCCATGCCGGACGCAAAGCATCTTGTTGGACAGGTCGTCGGACACGGACGCCGCCCCTGCGACAGCATTGGCCGGCATTCCAGTGGCCGGGTCAGCATGCCGTTTCCCACACGACATCTCCACAGCGGTCCAGTTGAAGCGTCACGGTTTTGCCGTCCGCATTTGTTGCGTCCAGCAGCACACTCGGCTCCTGCTGGCGCAGCAGGCCCAGTGCGGCATAGCCCGCCTTGGTCTGGTACTGATTGGCAGCCATGGTGTCGCCCCCGGGGCATGCCGCTGCGCAGATCGTCAGGGCCCTTATCACGGACATGATGGGAACCGTGATCATCACGGCCCCCCGTGAGCTCTTGTCATAGTCGTCACGTTCAAAGTGAAGGACGTCATAGAAACGCGCGTGCATGTCTTCGCCATCGGCAATTTCTCCATTGACCTCGAAGTGGCCCGGGTGTCCTGATCCCTTGGATTGTGCCGAACTGGGTCATCACCTTGTTGCTGCGAACCGCCTGTGGCAGGACCGCATTTAGAACAGCTGCGGCGAGGGCGCGTCCTCGGTTTCCATCCCATCAGGCTGTTGTCGGGGCGAACTACGCCTCGACTTTGCTGCCCTCCTGCTGGCGGCCCTCGATCTTCGTATGGCGTCGATGAACCGTGATCTCCTCATAGCCCCCGAACAACGCCTTGGCCGGATGATCGCGCAAGGTTGCCGGCAGTGCCTACTGGACGACCGGATGCGGCAGGACACCATCATCGGCCTGGATCTTCATCAGGTTGCCACTGTTTCGAATTTGGCCTCAATCTGCGTGCCATCGGAAAGAACGCGCTCAATTTCCCGCTGCCCGTCGCGCCTGGTTTCGAACCGGAGGCGGTCCAAATCCAGTCCCTGAAGCAGGGACGGCGGTTCCGGAGCAGCCGTTTGCGCAACCACAGGCGCGCCCATGATCGCGGCAGAGGGAGACAAGGAGCCTGAAGCAAACGTAGCTACCTTCTCCTTTTCCCGGCCAGCCAGATTGCCGGTCTTGGACCAATCGCTCTTAACACGCCACAGCCAAACAAAGGGCTAATGTTCGTTTGCCTTCCATCTGGTTTTCCCGGCGTCCAAATGGCTCGATGAAGCGCGCACCCGCCGTGCTGATTGCGCTTTCATCGCTGGCGCTGCCGCCGATGCTGGCGGCGCAGCCTCTGCCCCCGCCGCCGGCCCCCTGCGCCACCAGCTTCCGCCCCTGCACTTTTGCTGGCTGGCCGAGGCTGTCATCGCCCGCTGTGACAGGCAATTGGTGGGAACGGAAACACGCCCTCCCTGACCCGAGGAACGTGCACCGGGCGTTGAATTGGTTTACGAGTTCCGCCTCCTCACGCCCGCTCGTCACATGCTGAACGGCCGCCTGAACGGCCGCAACGGCCGCGTCCTCGACCTGTCCGGCCCGTGGCCAAGGCGCGGCGCGCCCGTTTCGCGTCGCTGAAATGAACAGGACCCCATGCGCGCATCGGTCGTCGAGGACGACCTGCTGCTCGCCGAATAGGTGACCTGTGCGATGTTGCGGGCAGGATTTTTGACTGCTCAATGCCACCGACGGCACCCATGGTGAATTGCTTGGCGGCAACCGAACCTATGATATGGCGACCTTGGATCTGGGACTGCCCGGGTGGCCGGGGATGGAGGCGCTGGCGCGAGGGGGCATCGCCATGCCGGTCCTGGTCCCGACGGCGCGGGCGACTGGACTGACAAGGGCGCAGGCTTCCGTGGGATGCGGATGATTATGCGGTCAAGCCTTTCCGCTTGGACAAAATCGTTCGGCGCGCCAGACGCTCATCTGCCGTGAGGCCGATCATGCCGGCACCGTCATCCGGACGGTGCGCCATCAGCTGGATGACCAGTTGGAAGTTGATCACTCACGATGGCGTGGCAGCGAAGCCGACCACTGTCGAAGCTCGCATCCTGACCTGTCTGATTCGTCACCAGGACCGCGTCGTCAGCCGCACCAAACTGTCGGACCATCGGTACGAGGCGGAGAGCGACCGTGACTTCAAGTCGATCGAGGTCGTCATCGGCCACCTGCGCCGCAAGATTGGTAACGGCGTGATCGAGACGCGGCGCGGCGAAGGCCATGTCCTGAGGGCGGTGGGATCGGATTCATTCGGGCGCGCCTGCTGCTGGCTGAAGCCTTGCCTGTCGGTGGCCCTACTGGCGGCCTTTCTTCTGATCCGGCACCTGCTGCAGGACTTCGTGACCAGCTGGTCTGATGAAGAAACCTTGGCCATCGTTGACAGCCTGATCGGCCAGTTGCAGGTCGATGCAATGTACGGGTGGAATGGATAGCGAGCCTGTCACTCTGCGCTTTGGTCTGCCAATTTCGGGCTGATACTGGCAAGTGGGCCGGTCGCGCGCTCTGGCTCATTGTTGGACGGACGCCTGTCGGGCCTGCTGGGAATATGACGAGCCTGTCGGGAGGAGACGCCAGCGGAGTGGGCTCCGCGTCCTGCACCGGGAGCTGGCCATTCTCAAGGGCGACGCGCTGATAGCCGTCACCTTCACCGCGCCGCAGGACCAGATCGAGGAAGCCTTGCGCAGATCATCCGCCCGCTGGCCATCGCGCTGGCGGTGTTGGGCTTGGGCCCGGCTGCGGCCAGCGTTGTCCAGGTGACGACCGGCCTGCGCAGTCTAGACCGCACGGGCGGAGCCAATCTGACCCGCGTCCGTGCCGGAGAAGCCAACCGCTTGGCCCTCCCCCTCCCCGATGTCAGCAAACTGCGCCCTTTGCGGACGAAATCAATGCTGCCCTGAACCAGAACGCTGGTCTTCTGGCCAGTTCGCGCCAGCATCTGGGCGACTTGGCCCATTCGCTGAGGACAGCCTTGTCGGCGCCACTGAACGAGCTGCCGCAGGACCATGCCGGTCAGGCCCAGATCACGCGCATGGGCCGGCTGATCGGCTGGCACTTGCGCCGCGCACGTCATGCGGGTCTGCGCCTACTGGGTCAGCGCACGCCCATGGCCCCGATAATTGACGACATCCTGCTGGTGCTGCACCGGCCTTGGCCGACAAGAGCCTGCAGGCGCAGGTCGCTGCCCCTCCGATACGGCCTTTCCGGACAAGCGTCAGAATTTGGAAGATATGATCGGCAACCTGACCGAAAACGCGGTCGAATGGAGCTGTCACCGCCTGCAACTGACGGTCACCGTCCTGCCCGACCGCCTCGTCCTGCGGATCGACAATGATGGTCCGGGCCCTGAGCCTCCGCAGGGACCGTGTGCCCTGATCCGCTGGGCGCGGCTGGACGGACCGGGCCTTATCATCGTGGCCGATCTGGCAGCCCTGCATGAGAACCAGTTGCGGCTGGAAACGGTCGGGGTGGGGGCTGGCCGCCAACTTGGATCTGCCTGCCTGAAATTATTGCAAACTCCCAACACCAATATTTTACCATTTGATAAAAAATCGGACCTGTGCCAGCCTGATTGGACCAACAGGAGAGCCAGGAGACGCAAATGTCCCAAGCAAGATTGTCGCCCGGCGTCATGCCGGGGCGACTGACCCCGCCTGAGCTGGCAGCAAACTTTGTCGATGTTGCCCCGCCACTGGACCGGCACGAGGCGCGCATCGCCGCCGACCGGTGCTATTTCTGCCACGATGCCCCCTGCATCACAGCCTGCCCCACCTCGATCGACATTCCGCTGTTCATCCGCCAGATCGCCACCGGCACGGCCGATGCGGCAGCGATGACCATCTTTCACGCCAACATTCTTGGCGGCATGTGCGGCCGGGTCTGTCCCACCGAAACGCTGTGCGAAGGCGCCTGCGTCCGGATGGAGGCCGAGGGCCAGCCGGTCGAGATCGGCGCCCTGCAGCGCCATGCCACCGACGGCCTGATGGCACAGGGCGGCCACCCGTTCCGGCGCGCGGCCCCGACGGGCAAGCGGATCGCCGTTGTGGGTGCGGGGCCCGCAGGATTGGCTTGCGCCCATCGCCTGGCGGCCAAGGGACATGACGTGGTCATCTTCGAGGCGCGTCCCAAGCCGGGCGGGCTGAACGAGTACGGCATTGCAAGCTACAAGGCAGTGGACGGTTTCGCCCAGGCCGAGGTCGACTGGCTGCTGGGCATCGGCGGGATCGAACTGCGCCACGGGCAGCAACTGGGTCAGCAGATCACGCTCGCCGGGCTTCGGGCCGAATTCGACGCGGTGTTTCTGGGCATGGGTCTGGGTGGTGTGAACGCACTGCGGGCCGAGGGCGAGGATCGCCGTCATGTGCTCGACGCCGTCAGCTTCATCCGCGACCTGCGGCAGGCCAGCGATCTGACCGCCCTGCCCGTCGGACGTGACGTGGTCGTGATCGGCGGCGGCATGACCGCGGTCGATGCTGCCGTGCAGGCCCGCCTGCTGGGGGCCGAAAACGTCACCATCGTGTATCGCCGGCCACAGGACCGCATGGGCGCCAGCCGTCACGAACAGGATCACGCCACCGCCCAAGGCGTGCGGATCATCTGCAACGCGGCCCCCGTCTCGGTTCACGGCAATGGCGCCGTCACCGAGGTGGAATTCGCCTATACCGAGGACGGCCCCTCTGGCCTGGCCCTGACCGACAACCGCTTTCGCCTGAAGGCCGATCAGGTCTTTCGAGCGATCGGGCAGCGGCTGGCCGGGGCACCGGAAGGGCTGGACATCGTCGGCGGCAAGATTGCCGTGACCGGAGCCGGGCGCACCAGCCTTGAAGAGGTCTGGGCCGGAGGCGACTGCGCCCTTGGCGGGGATGACCTGACGGTAACCGCCGTGGCACAGGGTCGCGACGCGGCTGAAGACATCGACGCCCGGCTGACCGGACGTCCCATGGAAATTCCCGGCTGACGGGACTCTCGAGGACGCATCATGGCAGACCTTCGCAGCAACTTTATCGGAATCAAGTCGCCGAACCCCTTCTGGCTGGCCTCGGCACCGCCCACCGACAAGGAGTACAACGTCCGCCGCGCCTTTCAGGCCGGATGGGGCGGCGTCGTGTGGAAGACGCTGGGTTCCGAAGGCCCTCCGGTGGTGAACGTCAACGGCCCCCGTTATGGCGTCATCCACGG
>NZ_JBKGUN010000204.1:0-32556 GCF_046462195.1 Paracoccus sp. (in: a-proteobacteria)
AGACCCTTGTCCCCGCGCTGATGCCGGTTGAAGGCCCTCGTGATGTCGGGATCCCCCGGCAGCGGCGGGTCCCACTTCATGATCCCGTCATAGGACAGGGTGGCGTGGAAGGGCAGCCCCGCCTGGGCCAGCCGCAGGGCCAGGGCCTCGACCCAGCATGCGGGCATCAGGTCCAGCAAGGCTGAGGCCGTGACCAGCGTCACCTCCTGCAAGGGCAGGGCATCGAGATCGCGCAGGTCCATCAGATGCCGACAGGTACGGCCCGGCGCCTCGGCCCCTGCAGCGTCAAGCAGGACGGGGTCGTTGTCCACCAATCGCCACTGCGCGTGCGGGGGCAGGTGCGGCGCCAGCGCCCGCAGGGTCGAACCGGTCCCGCAGCCCAGATCCAGGATGACCGGATCAGGCCCCGCCGCCCCTGCCGCCCGCATCATCAGCCCTTGGTCCCTGGCCGCCCGGTCGGCCGGTTCGCGCAGCGACAGCCAGGCAGCCGTGAACCCCATTCCTACAGATCGCCTTCGAACCAGGCGCGTGCCATATGGCTTTCGTGCAGCGTGATGCGCAGCTTTTTCAACCGCCCAGGATCACCCAGGCCACCGGACCGCGCCGCGGCTGCCAGTTGGCCGAAGATGTGGTGGCACAGGAATTCGGTCGTGGTGAAGGCGCCAGCGAATTCGGGCACTTCGTCCAGGTTCTTGTAGCGCAGGGGCGCAAGGGCCGCGGACAAGGCCTGCGTTGCAAGGCCCATGTCCATAACCAGCCCCTCGTGGTCCAATGCTTCCGTGAAAAAGGCCGCGTCGACGGTGAAGGTTGCCCCATGCATCCCCTGCGCCGGTCCGAAGGTGGGCGAGGGCAGCGAATGGGCGATCATGATGTGGTCACGGACTTCGACGGCGAACATGAACTCTCCTTGGGGTCAAAAACGGATGCGGTGGCAGAGCGTGTCGGGATCTGCCAGAATGGCAGGGTAAGCGTCCGCCAGATCGGCAAAGCGGGTCTCGCCCGAGATCAGGATTTCCAGCCGGTTGTCCAGCAACAGTTCCAGCGCCATGTTCATGCGGCGTCGATAGGTCCAGCGAGGGGCGCGGTCGGGCGGAATGGCGCCGACCTGCGAACTGACGATCCGCAAGCGGCGGCTGTGGAAGGCACCTCCTAGGGACAGGCTGATATCGCCCTCGCCGTGCCAGCTGGCTTCGGTGATGGTGGATTGCAGGCCGGCAATCCTGATGGCCAGATTCAATCCGGCTTCGGTTGCACTGGCATGGATGACCACATCCTGATCCATGGGCGCGTCGGGCGGCGTGGCAAAGTTGCAGCCAAGGGACCGGGCCGGTTCTTCCCGCTGGGGCAGGGGGTCTATCACTGTTACCCACGACCCCGGCAGCCGTGCCGCCAGCGAGGCCACAAGCAACCCGACCAGGCCGCCGCCGATGATCGCCACACTGTCACCCGCCCCTGCGCCGCTGTCCCACAGGATGTTCAGCGCGGTTTCCATGTTGGCGGCCAGAACGGCGCGTTCGGCCGGCAGGCCCGCAGGCAGGGGTATCAGCCCGTCTTCCGGCAGGCGGAAGACCGTCTGGTGAGGATAAAGAGCGAAAACGAGGCTGCCTTTCATAGTACCCTCGTCCACCATGCCCACAGCGGCATAGCCGTACTTGACCGGAAAGGGAAAATCGCCCTGCTGGTGCGGTGCGCGCATGCGGTCATGCTCGCTGGCGGGAACGCGGCCGGACAGGACCAGCCGTTCGGTTCCGCGGCTGATGCCGCTGAAAACGGTCCGGATCAGGATGCCTTCGCCCATCGCGCCGGGTCGTATCCGGGCCTCGTTCGACCCGATGCACCACAGGGCGTCTGCGGTCATGCCGGACGGTGCCTGGCAGGACATCCCATGCTCCGGACGACGGGCCCATCCTGCAAGGCAAGGCCATTGGCAAGGCAGCGCGGAGCCATGAACCCGCGACGGGCGGTCCGATCAGAACCGGACACGGCTGGAAGGATATTGCGCATCCTCTCCCTCCCCGGATTCGGCTGCAACGAAATCGACACCAGCATGTAACGGATTGAGCTGTCTGAATAGCCCCGGATATGCGACGCACTGTCGTGACCCGTCACGTTCCACAGGACACGGGTTTTCTGGACCCGTCAGGCAGGGTGTCCTAAGGTTGCTCACGCAGACTGGCGGGAGGGAACATGCGGCCAGACGCCATTCTGGGACTGATGCGGTCGCTGGCGATCTATTACAATCCCGTCCGAACCTGGCAGCTGCGCCAGTTCTATCGGCAACTTTTGCGTCCGGGTGACCTTGCCTTCGACATCGGCGCGCATGTTGGCAACCGGGCGCGGGCCATGCGGGCCGCCGGTGCGCGAGTCGTTGCCTGCGAACCGCAAGAGCCTTTTGCCGCCTTCCTGCAGCGCAGCCTGCCGCGCGACATCATCCTGGTTCGGATGGCCGTCGGTCCGCATGAAAGCATGGCCGAGATGGCGGTCTCGTCGCTTCATCCCACCGTCTCCTCCCTCAGCACCAGCTTTGCAACCGCCGCCGCGCCGGGTTTCGCCCATGTCCGCTGGGACCGGCGGCAGCAGGTACGCGTGACCACGCTGGACAGGCTGATCGCGTCCCATGGGCTGCCGCGTTACATCAAGATCGATGTCGAGGGTTTCGAGGAAGAGGTTCTGAAGGGTCTTGGCCAGTCGGTGCCGATGCTGTCGGTCGAGTATCTGCCAGCCTTCCGGGATCGCACGGTCCGGGTGATCGACATGTTGGAACGGCTGGGACGCTATCGCTTCAATCCGGTGGCGGGCGAAGCGGGTGGGTTCCTATGGCCGGCATGGCGAACGGCGGCAGAAACGCGCGACTGGCTGGCCAGCCTCCCCGGTGATGCGCCCTCGGGTGATCTTTACACGCGCCTTTCGTCGACGCTCTGAGCCTCCGGGGGCAGTGGGGCCGGAGCCTCGATCAGGTCCAGGATGATGGCCAGCGAACCGGCAACATGCCCGCGCATCAATTCGGCGGCCCGAGGGCCATCCTGCGCCTCCACCGCCGCCAGGATCGCACGGTGTTCGGCGCGCGAACTGTCGATCCGGCTGCGGCGGATATCGAACTGCGCGCTGCGCCACGGCATCGACCGGCGGTTCAGATCCTCCAGCAACGCGGCCAGAACCTCGTTCTGGCAACCCAGCCGCAAGGCGTCATGGAACCGCGCGTTGATCCGGGCATAGGATATGTCGGACAGATCGGCCTCGTCCAGGATGGCCCTCAGCGCTGCGCGTTCGACGGCGGTCATGCGGCGTGCGGCCAGATCGGCGCACAGCGCCTCCAGTTCTCCCATGGCCTCGAACAGGTCGCCCAAGGCTTCGCGGCTCATCCGGCGGATGACAAAGGCACGCCGAGGGCCGCGCTCGATCAGTCCTTCGCTGGCCAGCCGGTGCAACGCCTCGCGGACCGGGGTGCGCGACACACCGAATTCCGACGCCAAGGCGGCTTCAGCCAAGGGCGTCCCCGGCGGCAGGGTGCCACTCACGATTTGGCGCGAAAGTGCGGCATGAACATGATCGGCGGATCGCGGGGCAGGTGTCATGATGGTTCCCGTGATTGTATTCCTGTGAGCTTAATATGTATACAAGTCGGAATGCTGGCGCCACGTGATTCCGCAAGGGACTGATGATGACCGATTTCGATTTCCTCTCTGGGCGCCGCCCCCCGACCCTGTCGGCGCGGGCGATGATCGCGACCTCGCACCCTTTGGCAAGCGCGGCGGGACTGGCGGTTCTTCACGATGGCGGGAATGCCGTGGATGCGGCCATTGCCGCCAGTGCGGTGCAGGCGGTCGTGGACCCCCTGATGACCGGGATCGGCGGTGACTGCTTTGCCCTTTATGCCCCCGCTGCAGGGCCGGTGCGCGCGTTGAACGGTTCGGGCCGGGCGCCCGCCGCCGCCACGATCGAGGCCCTGCAGGCCAGCGGCCTTGGCGATGTCATTCCCCAGACCAGCCCGCATGCCATAACGATACCCGGGGCGATCGCGGCCTGGTGCCGGCTGCACGCGGATGCAGGCCGGCTGCCGCTGCAGCGGTTGTTCCGCGACGCCATTGCCTATGCCCGCGAGGGGTATCCCGTCACGCCGCGCGTGGCCCGCGATTGGGCCGAGGCACAGGCGCTGATCGGTCAGGACCCCCACGCGGCGGCGGTCTTTCTTCCGGACGGTCGGCCACCCCGTGCCGGGGCGCGTCATGTCCAGCCGTTGCTGGCCGACCGCCTGACCGAGATTGCGGCCCATGGCCCACAGGCCTTTTACCAGGGCCAGACGGCTGCACGAATGGTGGCCCATCTGCGTCGCCTGGGCGGCCTGCACACGGAACAGGATTTCGCCGAGGCCACGGATGGCGCGGAATGGGTCACACCGATCAGCGCCACCTATCGCGGCTATGAGGTGCACGAGTGCCCGCCCAACGGGCAAGGCCTTGCGGCCCTGCTGATCCTGAAGATCATGGAAGGCTTCGACATGGCGGCCCTGTCGCCCGCCGACCGCATCCATATCCAGGCCGAGGCGACCAAGCTGGCCTATCACCATCGCGACGCGCTGTTGGGCGATCCGGACCATTGCGCGGGACTTGCGGAACAGTTGCTTTCGGACGCGGCCAGCGCGGCCTTGCGGGCCCGTATCGACATGACCCGCGCGTTGCCGCCCGCCCTTTGGGACGAACCGCCGCACAAGGACACGATCTATCTGTGCGTGGTGGACCAGGAGGGCAATGCCGTTTCCTTCATCAACTCGATCTTCCACGGCTTCGGTTCGGGCCGGCTGGACCCGGCAACGGGCGTGCTGTTCCAAAGCCGGGGCGCCTCGTTCCGGATGATCCCGGGACATCCGAACGCCATCGGCCCCCGCAAGCGCCCGATGCATACCATCATTCCGGGCTTGGTGACGCAGGGCGGGCGGGTCGTCATGCCTTTCGGGGTCATGGGCGGGCAATACCAGGCCACCGGCCATGCCGCCTTTCTGTCGGCCGTCATCGACCGCGGTCTGGACCTGCAGGCTGCGATGGACGAGCCGCGCAGCTTCGCCACGGAGGGCCGGCTGGATGTCGAGGCCACGCTGCCCGAAGACCTTTGCGCCGAACTGAAGGTCCGGGGCCATCGCGTGACACGACTGACGGGTCCCATGGGCGGTGGGCAGGCCATCCGCATTCATCCCGACACGGGACTGCTGGAAGGCGGCTCGGACAGCCGCAAGGATGGCATGGCCATCGGTTTCTGAAGGAAAGCATGATGAAATTCCTCAAAAGGATCGGGATCGACAGCTATATGCTGATGCTGCTCGGGACGGTGGTCCTCGGCCTCGTGCTGCCGGCACGCGGCATCGCGGCCGAGGCGCTGGGCAGCATCACCTTCGGCGCAGTGGCCCTTTTGTTCTTTCTTTACGGTGCCAAGCTGGACCCCGCCGCGCTGAAGGCGGGTCTGCTGAACTGGCGTCTGCAGGGCCTGACATTCGCCGCCACCTATATGTTCTTTCCGGCCTTGGGACTCGGCTTTGCCGCCGTTTTCGGAAATCTTCTGGGTCCGGAGGTCACGCTCGGACTGATCTTTCTGGCCGTTCTGCCTTCAACGGTGCAAAGCTCGATCGCCTTCGTGTCCATGGCGGGCGGCAATGTGCCTGCCGCGATCTGCGCTGCGTCCTTGTCGAACATGATCGGCGTGGCGCTGACCCCGATGCTGGTCGCGGCGCTGATGCACGCGGGCGACGGCGGCGTCAGCATCGATGCGATCATCCGCATCGGGACGCAGATCCTGCTGCCCTTTGTTCTGGGCCATATACTGCGTCCCTGGATCGGCGACTTCGTCAAGCGTCGCCGCATGCTGACGCTGGTGGTGGACCGGGGCGCGATCCTGCTGATCGTCTATTCCGCCTTCAGCGCAGGCACCGTTTCGGGCCTGTGGGCGGCCATCCCCCCGGCCAGTCTGATCGCACTGATCGCCGTGGTCCTGGTGATGCTGGCGATTGTTCTGGGAGCCATCGCCGGGGCGGGCCGGCTGTTCCGCCTGCCGATGCCCGACCGGGCGGTGCTGTTCTTCTGCGGTTCGACGAAAAGCCTGGCATCGGGACTGCCGATCGCCGCCGCACTGTTTCCCCCTGAAACCGTGGGGGCGACGGTCCTGCCCATCCTGGTTTATCACATGGCGCAACTGCTGGTCTGCGCGATGATCGCCCAGCACAGCGCACGGCGCCATGCATCGGAGGCTCTGGTGTCCTGATCACCACCACGGTCTGGAGGGGAACAAGGAACCCTTGGCTGCGGGTCACGTTAACAGGGCACCCAGCACAAGCGGTTCAAGGAGCCCCCGATGGCGCAAACCCCCGCAGCCAGGTTGTCCGTCAATGGTCAATCCCACGAATTTACCGGCGATCCACGGCGCAGTCTGCTGGACTTTCTCCGCATGGACCTTGGGCTGACCGGCACCAAGAAAGGATGCGACCACGGCCAGTGCGGCGCCTGCACGGTGATTGTCAATGGACACCGCATCAATGCCTGCCTGACCTTGGCCGTCATGCATGATGGTGACGAGGTGCAGACCATCGAAGGCCTCGGCACACCTGACAATCTGTCGGCGCTGCAGCAGGCCTTCGTGTCCCATGACGGCTATCAGTGCGGCTATTGCACGCCGGGGCAAATCTGTTCCGCGACGGCGATGATCGAGGAACTGCGTGCAGGTTGGCCCAGCGTGATGACAACCGAAATGGCGGGTCATCCCCGGATCGACGAGGATGAACTGCGCGAACGGATGAGCGGCAACCTGTGCCGCTGCGGCGCTTACGCCAACATCATCGCGGCCATCCGCTCAGCCATGGAAGCCGAGGTGACGTCGTGAAAAGCTTCGACTACTCCCGCGCCGGTTCGGTCGAGGATGCGGTGGGCAGTGCCGCGCGGCTGATCGCCGGCGGTACCAACCTGCTGGACCTGATGAAACTGGAGGTCGAGACGCCTTCGGCATTGCTGGACGTGACGCGAACCGAGATGAACCGGATCGAGGAGCAGGACGGCAATCCGGAAAACGGCCTGCGCATCGGGGCACTGGTGTCGAATTCCGACTGCGCCGCCGACGACCGCGTGCGGCAACACTGGCCCGTGCTGTCCCGTGCGATCCTGTCGGGGGCCAGCCCGCAACTGCGCAACAAGGCGACCACGGGCGGCAACCTGTGCCAGCGCACGCGCTGCGGTTATTTCATGGACAATCATTCGCCCTGCAACAAGCGCGAGCCGGGCTCCGGCTGCGGCGCACTGAGCGGTGTGAACCGAAATCACGCCATTCTTGGCACATCCGAGGCCTGCATCGCGACCTATCCGGGCGACATGGCGGTGGCCATGGCCGCATTGGACGCAACGGTCGAGATCAAGGGTCCTGCAGGCACCCGTGCCGTTCCCGTGCGCGATTTTCATCGCCTTCCCGGGGACGATCCGTCCCAGGACAATGTGCTGGAACCGGGCGAAGTCATCACGGCCGTCATCCTGCCTGCCCCGGTGAAAGGACGGCACCTGTACCGCAAGGTGCGGGATCGTGCGTCCTATGCCTTCGCGCTGGTGTCCGTGGCCGCCGTCATCCGGATGGAAGAAGGCCGCATCGCCCATGCGCAACTGGCCTTTGGCAGCGTCGCCCACAAGCCTTGGACCGATCCGCGGATCGAGGCGCTGCTGATCGGCGCCGCACCTTCGCCCCGATTGTTCGACGAGGCTGCGGACCTGCTGCTGGAAACGGCGCAGGGCTATGGCGGCAACGATTTCAAGATACCCTTGGCGCGCCGCACCCTGGCCGCCGTCCTGGCCGAAGCCACGGGAGAATGAGCCGATGACCGTGACCTATGACCGCCCCGACCAGCGCAACATGCTGGACAAGATGCGCCAAGGCGTGATCGGCCAGCCACTGGACCGCCCCGAAGGACCGCTGAAGGTCACCGGGCGCGCCCCTTATGCCGCCGAATACAATCGCCCCGATTGCGCCGAAGGCGTGCTGGTCGGCGCCACGATCAGCAAGGGCCGTGTGACCGCCATCCACCGCGACGCGGTTCTGGCCATGCCGGGCGTGCTGGCCGTGATCGCCACGGACGAGATGTTGCGCCGTGCGGCACAGGGCGGCGCGGGCGAAGCCCCGATGCAGGACGTCGGCAAGATCGACTTTTTCTATCAGCCGGTTGCACTGGTTGTTGCAGAAACCTTCGAACAGGCCACGACGGCCGCCAAGGCCCTGCGCATCGATTATGACGACCAGTCCGACACGGCGCGCTTCATGCCCTCGGCCGTCGATGCCGAGGACGCCAAGGACCCTGTGGAGGCGGGCGATCTGGAAGGCGCACTGCGCGACGCGGCCCATGTCCTTGATGTCACCTACACGACCCCCTGTCATGCCAGCGCCGCCATGGAACCGCATGCGGCGGTTGCGCAATGGGACGGCGGCAAGGTCACGCTGCACGGCAGCCTGCAACTGGTCGCCTTCAACGTGAAGGAACTGGCCGACAGCATCGGCACGGACCCCGAGAACGTGCGCATCATCTCGCCCTATGTCGGCGGGGGGTTTGGCTCCAAGCTGGGCATTTCTCACGAGGCGGTGGCGGCGGCGGTGGCATCGCGCGAACTGGGACGCCCGGTCCGCGTCGTGATGAGCCGCCAGCAGGTGTTCCAGGCCATCATGCGTCGCAGCGAGACGACGCAGCGCGTGCGGCTTGGCTGCGATGCCCAGGGGCGTCTGTCGGCCTTTGCCCACGAGGCGCTGGTGTCGAACCTGCCCGAGGAGTCGTTTTCCGAACCGGTGACCCAGGCCAGCGAGTTTCTTTATGCCGGTGAAAACCGCCGGCTGGCCATCAAGATGTCGCGCATCTGCCGACTGACTGCCGGTTCGGTCCGTGCGCCGGGCGAAGCGGTGGGCATGCAGGTCCTGGAAGGCGCGATGGACGAACTGGCCGTCAAGCTGCACATCGACCCCGTGACCTTGCGCAAGCGCAACCTGCCCGCCGAAGTGCCGGGGCAGGGGACGCCCTATTCCACCCGCCGCCTGGTGGAGGCGCTGGATGCCGGCGCGCAGGCCTTTGGCTGGGACAAGCGTCTTCCCTTGCCCTGCCAGCGCCGTGAAGGCGAATGGTGGATCGGCATGGGCATGGCCTCGGCCGCACGCGTGAACATCCTGTCAAAGGCCGAGGCGCGGGTCACCTTGCGCGCGGACGGATCCCTTCTGGTGGAAAGCGATCAAACCGACATCGGCACCGGAAGCTATGCCATCCTGGGCCAGATCGCGGCCGAGATGCTGGGACAAACGATCGAACGGACCGAAGTGCGCCTGGGCGACAGCATCCTGCCCGCGGGTGCCGGATCGGGCGGCAGCTGGGGCGCAAGCTCGACCGGTTCGGCCGTCTTCCGCGCTTGCGAGGCGATCCGCGCCGTTCTGGCCGACAGGCTGGGGGTCGAGGCCGACGATCTGCTGATGAAGGACGGCCTCATCTGGGTCGAAGGGCAGGAGCCGCAGCCGGTCGCGGCGCTGTTGACCGGCGATCTGGTCCGGACCGGGCGCATCGAGCCCGGTGAAACGGCCAAGCAGTTCAACCAGGCCACCTATGGCGCCTTTTTCTGCGAGGTGGCGGTGAATGCCTTTACGGGCGAAACGCGCCTGCGCCGCATGACGGGTGCCTTTGGCTTTGGCCGCGTGCTGAATGCCAAGACGGCGCGATCCCAGTGCCTGGGCGGCATGGTCTGGGGCATCGGCAGTGCCCTGACCGAGGATCTGTCCTTTGACAGCCGCGACGGCCATGTCGTGAACCATGATCTGGCCGAATATCATGTGCCGGTGCATCGCGACATCCCCGAGATGGAGGTGATCCTTCTGGAAGAACGGGACGCCGCCGCATCGCCCCTTCAGGCCAAGGGTGTGGGCGAGTTGGGGATCTGTGGTGCAGCAGGGGCAATCGCGAACGCCATCTATAATGCCTGCGGCGTCCGCCTGCGCCATTTCCCAATGACGCCTGACCAGTTGCTGCCACATCTGCCCGATCCGTTCGGACCCGTTCCACCCCGGGGAACCTAATGCTGGGGCTGCCTCCACTGGCGCTGTCTTGCGGCAACCTCGGCACTGTCAAGGCAGACGAGGCCAAGGCACGGCAGCGGCTGGAAGGGGGCCAAAATCCGGTTCTGGTCACGACCAGCAGAGATCATCATCACGTGGTCAAACTTGTTCATGCGGAAGAGCAACCAACGGTATGGTCGGATCGGTCACCGGATTGGGGCAAAAGCTTTGCCTATCGAGGGAGACACCTCTGGCTCGCGTACTCCACGTTCGCTGCGGTGTCTTTCCCAAGGGGCATGGCAGCCGATAATTGCGTGTGCGAAAGGCGAGTTGCGGCCGCAGTATATGTCATCCGTTCTGTGACAATCACCAGACGAGTGCCTCCTCGCACGTACCTTTCTGAAGTTTTCGTGCCCCCCTCGCTTTCGGCTCGCACACCAGTGCAAGAAAAGGGTGGTCTGCCACAAGCAGTGGCTCTTGCCGTACCCGCACCGAGCAGCACCGCGAGCCTGCCGCGGGGCGGTGCCGAGGCCTTTCCTGCTGGATATGGCGCTCCCTCTGCCACTCCTGGCAGCCATGCAGCGCCGTTCCGTCAATCTGCTGCGTCCCGCCATGAGACGGTGCAGCCGTTTTTCACCATGTATCCCGACGCGTCCAAGCGCATCATCTGCAAGACCCTAACGCAACAGGGGTACCGGGCGTTCGACAGCCGAAAGGCGCGGACCTCTCAACCCGACAAAAGTCCCGTCATTCCACCACGCAGCGATACGATCCTAGTCGGCCCTCCCAAGGGGCTGGACCCAAGAAGCCCCCTTTGTCCCAACAGGATCTGCCGGACCATGCGCTGCAGCCCTCGGAGCGGCGCGGCACATCGTCCCCTTGGCAACGTGAATCGTGCCGGCCACCCTGTCAGTCAGCGCGGCCCCAATCTTCTGGCTCAGCCCTCGGCTGTTGCCCCAACCACGAACTTTAAGGAGATCTGCCATGGCCGATGACCTGTCGAATGAAATGACCGAAATGGGCTATGACGGTCCGGTAGGGGGGTGGGGATCGGCGCGTGGCATCGCCGCGGTGGCGCGGACCGCGCGCCCCACACCAGGGGTGATGGAAACGCTGGCCCGCCAGAACAAGCCCGGCGGACTGATGTGTTCCTCATGTGCTTGGGCCAAACCGCCCAGCCCGCACACCGCCGAGTTCTGCGAGAACGGTGCCAAGGCGACGATTTGGGACCTCACAACGGCCCGCTGCGGTCCCGACTTCTTCCAGGCGCATACCGTCTCCGAGTTGCGGAACTGGTCGGATCACGAACTGGAGGTACAGGGGCGCCTGACCCGCCCGTTGCGCTATGATGCCGCCAGCGACTGTTATGTCGAGACGGATTGGGACGAGGCTTTCGTCGCCATCGGGGCCAAGCTGAAGGCCTTGGACCCGAAGTCGACCTGCTTTTACGCATCCGGCAAGGCAGCGCTGGAAGCATCCTTCCTTTACGGGCTTTTCGCCCGGGCCTATGGGCACACGAACCTGCCGGACAGTTCGAACATGTGCCACGAAACGACCTCGGTCGGGCTGAAGAAGGTGATCGGCAGCTCGGTCGGCACCTGTGTTCTGGATGATTTCGAACATTGCGACATGATCCTGCATGTCGGCCAGAATCCGGGAACCAACAGCCCGCGCATCCTGCATCCGCTGCAAAAGGCCGCAAAGCGGGGTTGCTGCATCGTGGCCATCAACCCGTTGCGGGAAAAGGGCCTGCTGGAGTTCACGAATCCGCAAAGCCCGTGGGAGATGACAGTGGGCGCGCCGACCGAAATCTCGGACTGTTATCTGCAGGTCCGGGCAGGGGGCGACATTGCTGCGCTGACCGGCATCGCCAAGCATGTGCTGGCGCTGGAAAAGACCGAAGGCGGGATCCTGGACCACGACTTCCTGCGCGAACATTGCGCCGGCCTGCAGGAATGGATGGATTGGGTCGAGGCGACCCCTTGGGACAGGCTGGAGCAGGTCAGCGGCCTGCGCCGGTCCGAGATGCAGGCCATCGGCTCGATGTATGCCAAGGCCAAGGCGGTCATGGGCATCTATGGCATGGGCGTGACGCAGCATGTCCACGGCTCGGGCGCCATCGGCGCGCTGGTCAACCTGCTGCTGTTGCGCGGCAATATCGGACGCGAAGGGGCCGGCTGTTCGCCCGTGCGCGGTCATTCGAACGTGCAGGGGCAGCGCACCGTGGGAATCACCGAAAAGCCCGAACTTGTACCCAACGATACACTGCGTACCCTTTACGGGATCGAGCCGCCGATGGAGGAGGGCTGGAACACCCATGCCTTCTTGGAGGCGCTGCTGGATGGCAGTGCCAAGGCCTATGTGGGATTGGGCGGCAACCTGGCCCGCGCCGTGCCCGACCAGGTTCGCGTGGCCGAGGCCTGGCCCCGGCTGGAACTGACGGTTCACGTCGCGACGCGTCTGAACCACACGCATCTGCTGCCGGGGAAGTCCTCGTGGATCCTGCCCTGCCTTGTGCGGGCCGAGGAGGACATGAAGTCGGGCGAAAACCAGCAGGTCACGATCGAGGACAGCTTCAGCCACATCTATGGCTCGATCGGCAAGCGCATTCCCGCAGGACGCCACCTGAAATCCGAGGTCGAGATCGTGGCGGCCCTGGCCGAGGCGACGCTGGCACCGAACCCGCGACTGCCCTGGACGGCCTGGATGGACGACTACAGCCTGATCCGCGCGCAGATCGAAGCGGTTTATCCCGACAAGTTCGAGGATTTCGAACAACGAATGAACCAGCCGGGCGGCTTTTATCGCGGCAATGCCGCACGCGAACGGGTCTGGAAGACCGACAGCGGCAAGGCCGAATTCACCGTGCCCGCCGATCTGGACGCCAGCGGCCTGGAGGACAAGGCGGGCCTTTACCGGCTGATCACGTTGCGGTCCAACGACCAGTTCAACACGACCATCTATGGCATGTCCGACCGTTTGCGGGGCATCGAGGGCGACCGGATGCTGATCATGATGTCGCCCGAAGACATGGAGGCCGAAGGGTTGAGGCCCGAACAACGCATCAGCCTGACCGGCGGGCTGGATGACGGCATCTCGCGTCAGGTCGACGGGTTGCGGGTGCTGCCCTATGATCTTCCGCGAGGCTGCATCGCAGGCTATTTTCCCGAACTCAACCCGCTGTCGCCCTTGTCCCGGCGGGACCAGTTGTCGGACACGCCCGCGACCAAGGCAATCCCGGTCAGGTTGGCCTGACCCACTGCGGCACAACGTTTCGGAGCAGAACCCGAAATTGCACATTGTGAAGGCGGGCCGTTTGGATCAGAAATGCAGCGCAGCGGTTCCGGCAGGACCTATCCTGCCGGCCGTTCCGCTGCTTCGACATATCCGAAAGGCTTGGACTCATGCCGCAATTGCTGGCCTTTTCGCTTCTGGCACTGATCTTGTGGATCGGTGACCTTGTCTCGACCCGCACGCGTTCCTGGCTGCCCTCGGTCTTTGTCTGCGCTATCCTGTTCCTGGCCGGATACTGGACCTTCTTTCCCGCTGACATCGTCCAGATCGCCGGATTCGAGACGCCGATCGTCTTTCTGGCCATGTATCTGCTGATCACCAACATGGGCACGTTGCTGTCCATCGAGGAACTGACGCGCCAATGGCGCACCGTGGTCGTCGCCCTGTCGGGCATTGCAGGCATCGTGGCGGTCCTGTTCACGGGGGGGCTGCTAATCCTCGACTGGCAGACCGTGGTCGTGGGCACGCCGCCGCTAGTGGGCGGGGTCGTGGCCTCGCTGATCATGTCGCAGGCGGCGGCGGACGCGGGGCTGCAGTCGCTGTCGGTGCTGGCGATCCTGATCTATGTGATGCAAGGATTCGCGGGCTATCCGCTGACAGCCAACATGCTGAAGCGGGAAGGACGGCGCGTGCTGTCCCTGCAGCGCGAAGGACGTTGGACCGCTGCAGCCGTTGCCGCCGAGACGGTCGACGCACCCTTGCCGCCGCGGCTGTTCGCGGCTCTGCCCGCAGCCTATGACACGGCATATTTCAAGCTGTTCCGCCTTGGCGCCGTTGCCTTCGCCGCTTGGGGCGTGTCGCAACTGGCCGCGCCCCTTGTCACGATCAGCCCTTTCGTGCTGTGCCTGATCTTCGGCGTCATTGCGACATCGGCCGGGTTTCTGGAGCGCGAGCCCCTTCGCAAATCGAACGCCTTCGGCTTTACCGTGCTGATCCTGATGGTCTTCATCTTCGACGGCCTCAAGCGCGCCACGCCCGAGATGCTGACCGAACTGGCCGTGCCCCTGCTGGCGATCATCGCGATCGGACTGGTCGGCATGTATGTGGCCTCGTTCATCATGGGGCGGCTGCTTGGGCTGACGCCTGCCATGGCCTTTGCCTGTTCGCTGACGGCGCTTTACGGCTTTCCAGCCGATTACATCATCACCAAGGACGTGATCGACACGCTGACCGATGATGCGGCCGAGCGCGAGGTGCTGACTGCGCATCTGCTGCCACCGATGCTGGTGGCGGGTTTCGTGACCGTGACCATGGTCTCGGTCGTTCTGGCCGGCCTCTTTGTGGGACTGATTGCATGACGGGTTATGCTGACATTCGGCGGATCGAAACGCTGATCGAGGGGATCGACCGCTTCAACGCGACACCGGGGCAGGGCACGACGCGCCTGACCTACAGCCTCCAGTACAAGCAGGCGCGCGACTTCGTGGCGGCGCAGATGACCAATGCCGGCCTGTCCGTCCGGGAGGATGCGGTCGGCAACATTTTCGGCCGGATCGAAGGGTCGCGTCCGGAACTGGCCCCCATCCTGGTGGGGTCGCACCTCGATTCGGTCCCGAATGGCGGACGTTTCGACGGTCCGGCGGGGGTCGTTGCGGGAATCGAGACGGCCTTCCTGTTCCGCGAACTGGGCCTGCGACCCGAGCGGCCGATCGAGGTCGTAGCCTTGATCGAGGAAGAGGGCGCGCGGTTCGGCGGGGGGCTGTTCGGCTCGCGCCTGCTGACGGGTCAGCTGGACCCGGCCATTTTGGACGAATTGCGCGACGACGACGGCATTTCGGCCGCGCAGGCGATGAAGGGTTACGGTCTGGACCCGGCGCAGGCGGGCAAGGCCGTGCTGGAGCCGGGCGCGATCCACGCCTTTCTGGAACTGCATATCGAGCAGGGACCCGTGCTGGAGGCCGAAGGCCGCGATATCGCGATCGTGGACCGGATCGTGGGATTGGCCCAGCTGAAGGTGACCGTGCGGGGGCAGGCGGGCCACGCCGGCACGACGCCGATGAACGCGCGCCGGGACGCACTGGTGGGGGCGGTGGCGATCCTGTCGCAACTGCCCGATCTGGCACGGGCCGTGGGGCGCGATGCGGTGCTGACGGTGGGCAAGATGGAGGTGCTGCCGGGCGGCGCCAACGTGATCCCGGACGTTGTCAGCTTCAGCGTCGATCTCCGGGCTCCTGACGAGGCGGATGTGCTGCAGATGATCGACATGACGCAGGCTGTGGTCCGGCGCACCACGGGCAACGGCCTGGAGGCCAGCATCGAGCATCAGCTTTATGCCCCGCCGACACCCTTGTCGGGGCAGATCCATGCGGCCCTGACCGGTCAGGCCGACGCCTTGGGCCTGTCTCATCGCGTCATGGTCAGCGGTGCAGGGCACGACGCGATGATCATGGCGGGAATCGCACCCACCGGCCTGATCTTTGTGCCAAGCCGCGGCGGGATTTCCCATGCCCCCGAGGAATGGACGGATTATGCGCAACTGGCGCGCGGGATCGACGTGATCTTTGCCACGATCCGCCAGATGGCCGGGGCGCAGGCGACGGGTTAACGTTCCAGCACCAGCAGGTCGCCTTCGAAGCTGACGCGGGCAAAGCGGCGCAGATAGGACATGCCCAGCAGCGAATCCTGCAATTCGCTGTCAATGACCACGGCGCGGACATCACGATCCACGGCCCCGCCGATGGCGAATTCGGAAATGGTGACGGGGGCGGTCCCCACGCGGCCGTTGGCCGTCACCGCCTGCCCCGTATAACGCAGGTTGTCCGGGTCAAGGCCGATCAGCGCGGCATCATCGCGGCTGAGCGCGATGCTGGTCGCGCCCGTGTCGATGATGAACTCGACCGGCGTGCCATTCAGCACGGCCGTCAGGTGAAAATGCCCGCCGCGCCCCAGAGGAACCTCGATCCTGTCGCCTCCTTCCGTCACCTCCTGCCGGGGGGCTGTGGCCGTCATCCACCATTCCGCCGCCAGCCCCACACCCGCAAGGATCACGATCCACAACAGCAGCTGACGCAACGCGCGGCCGCCGCGGCCCGACAGCTCGAACAACATGGCACCGCCGATGACCACCAGCAGCAGGATGTAATAGGCCAGCCGGCCCCAGTCCTGATCCATCATGAAAAGAGCCCCGATCCCTGCAGCCCGTCGATCACGAACTGAACCGACAGCGCGGCCAGCAACATTCCCAGAAGCCGCGTGACGACCATCGTGCCCGTTCGCCCCAGCGCGCGCGCCAGCGGCGTGGCCAGCACGAACAGCACCATGGCAATGGCCAACACGGCCAGCATCACCAAGTGAACCATCACCACGTGGCCCGGGCCCTGATTCTCTCCGACCAGCAGGATCATCGTGGCCAACGCCCCCGGGCCGGCCAGCAGCGGCATCGCCAGGGGAAAGACCGATGGGTCCTGGCCGGGATCCTCGCCCTCGGCCTGGCCTTCGCGGCGCTCGGTCCGCCGTTCGAACAGCATATCCAGCGCGGTCAGGAACAGCAGAAGCCCGCCCGCGATCCGAAAGGCCGAGATCGAGATGCCGATTCCCCTCAGGATGGCTTCGCCGGCAAGGCCGAACAAGGTCAGCAGGATGGCGGCGATGACCAATGCGCGCAGTCCGATCTGGCGGCGCTCGGCCCCCGATTGGTCCGGCGTCAGCGCAATGAAGATCGGAGTCAGGCCGATCGGGTCGATGACCACGAACAGCGTCACGAAGGCGGTGATATAGGTGGCCATGTCCATCCGGCCCTTATTGCCCGCCCGTGCCGCCGTGCCAAGCGCCTGCGAAAACGGCAAGCCCCTGCCGGGTGCCGGCACTCACGGGAAAGGGCTTTGCATTCCGCGGCGCGAAGGCATAAATATCGCCTGCGGGCGGTTGGACCGCCTGGCAAGGGAGTCTCTCATGCTGAACAATATCGGCCTTCCGGGCCTTCTTCTGATCGCCGTTGTCGTGTTGGTCATGTTCGGGCGCGGCAAGGTCTCGTCCCTGATGGGCGAGGTCGGCAAGGGCATCACCGCCTTCAAAAGGGGCGTCAAGGATGGCACCGACGAAATCGACACCGCGGCTCGCGAGCCGCAGGACACGCCCCGCGACCTGACGCGCGATCTTCCGGGTGAACGCGCCCGCGACGTGACGCCGCACACCACCCCCGCCGGCACCACCGCCACCGGTCCGCGCACGACCGACCGCGGCTGATCCCGGAAAGGCACGTCCCATGCTGGACATCGGCTGGACCGAACTGCTGTTGATCGGCGTCGTCGCGCTGATCGTGGTCGGTCCCAAGGACCTGCCGCACCTGTTCCACTCTCTGGGTCGGATCACGGCCCGTGCGCGCAGCATGGCCCGGGAATTCAGCTCGGCCATGGAGGATGCGGCCAAGGGCTCGGGCCTCGACGAGGCTGCGGGTTCGTTGCGCGAGATGAAGAACCTGACCTCGAAAAAGTCGCTGGGTCTGGACGCGCTGGACCGCGCGACGGAACGGTTCGAGAAATGGGACCCGAAGCTGCCGACCCCGCGCCCTCCGGTCGTCAAGCCGGACCCGGCGGCCCCCGTGCCGACAACCGTGGCGGCGGCGCCCGATGTCGCGCCGGCGGCGGCCAATGTGCCGACCGCGACGGTTGCGGCCCCTTCGGGTCGGCGGCTGCATGCGGTGCGGCGTTCTGACATGAAAGACGACTGAATTGGCCAGCAAGACCCAGAAGGACGAGGATCTGGACGACAGTTCGGCCCCGTTGATCGAACACCTGACCGAACTGCGCACCCGGATCATCTGGTCCATGGTCGCCTTCATCGGGGCGATGGTCCTGAGCTACACGGTCTGGAATCCGATCTACAACGTCCTGACCCAGCCGATCTGCCATGCGCTGGAAGACCGCGGCCAGGAATGCGGCCTGATCCTGCTCAAGCTGCAGGAAGGATTCTTCGTGGCGGTCCGCATCTCTTTGCTGGGCGGCTTCGTGCTGGCCTTTCCGGTCATTGCCTACCAGATGTGGCGCTTCGTGGCGCCGGGTCTTTACCGCAACGAAAAGGCGGCCTTCCTGCCGTTCCTGATCGCATCGCCGGTGATGTTCTTCATTGGCGCGGCCTTTGCCTTTTACGTCATCCTGCCGATGGCCTATGACTTCTTCCTGGGGTTCCAGCAGGGGCCGCTGCAGCTGCCCGATGATGTCGCGACCGGGACGCTGGCGGCGGAGAATCCCTTGGCTGCCATCGTGTTCCAGGGATCGGTGGACGAGTACCTGTCGCTGACCACCAAGTTCATCCTGGCCTTCGGGCTCAGCTTCCAGTTGCCGGTGCTGCTGACGCTGATGGGTCGGGCGGGATTGGTCTCGGCCGCGGGGCTGGGATCGGTGCGGCGTTATGCGGTGCTGGCCATTCTTGTGCTGGCGGCCATCGCGACACCCCCTGATGTCATCTCTCAAGTCGTGCTTTTCACGGTCATCTACGGCCTTTACGAAGTCTCGATCCAGCTGGTCCGCCGCATCGAGAAAAAGCGGGAGGCCGATCTGCGCGCTCAGGGCCTTTGGGTCGAGGATGAGGACGAGGGAGCGGCCCGGTGACTCGCGATCCTCTTGATCGCATCGCCGATGCGCTGGAGCGCCTGGCCCCGCCGCCCGTTCCCGCGCCCGACTTTTCTCGCGCCACCGCCTATGTGTGGCATCCCGATCCCGACAGGCTGGAGCCGGTCGAGCGGGTTGACGGCGTGTCACTGGACCGGCTGATCGGGATCGACCGGGCCAAGCAGACGTTGCTGGACAACACCCTTCAGTTTGCCCGCGGCTTTGGGGCGAACAACGCGCTGTTGTGGGGCGCGCGGGGCATGGGCAAGTCTTCCCTGGTCAAGGCGGTTCATGCCGAGGCCGTGGCCCGCGAACTGCCGCTGGTCCTGGTCGAGATCGCGCGCGACGAACTGGCCAGTGTTTCACGTCTGCTGGCCATTCTGGGACGCGCGACGACCCGGCGTTTTCTGCTGTTTTCCGATGATCTGTCCTTCAGCCATGACGACACCCAGTACAAGTCGCTCAAGGCGGTGCTGGATGGCGGGATCAGCGGGCGGCCTTCGAACGTGATCCTTTATGCGACATCCAACCGGCGGCACCTGATGCCGCGCGACATGATCGACAACGAACGTGCCACCGCGATTCACCCTGGCGAGGCGGTCGAGGAAAAGGTGTCCTTGTCGGACCGTTTCGGGCTGTGGCTCGGCTTTCATCCCTGCGATCAGGACCAGTTCCTGCAGATGATCGAAGGCTATTGCGCCGCCCATGACCTTGATGTGCCGCCGGAGGCGCTGCGCGCCGAAGCGATCGAATGGCAGGCCACGCGGGGCGCCCGCTCCGGCCGTGTGGCGTGGCAGTTCTTCACCGATCTCGCCGGACGCCATGGATTGGCAGTTTAGGCTCCTTTTGCGACTGCCCGCTGGCAGCCGCCGGTGCCCCGCCTGCACATGAGCCAGCGCCAGCGTCCATCTGTACTGACCGGCACCCGGATTCGCGAACGGCGCCTGACCTTGTCGCTGCGGCAAGCGGATGTGGCGCGTGCGGCAGGTATTTCCCCGGCCTATCTGAACCTGATCGAGCATAATCGTCGCCCTGTGGGCGACGCCCTAATTGCCAAATTGGCCGAAGCGCTGGACATCCCGGCCCTTGAACTGGCCGAGGGCAGGGAAGAGGCCCGCATCGCCGCCCTCCGCGAGGCCGCAGCCCATCCCGCGGCCGCAGCCACGGCGCCCGAGCTTGAGCAGGCGGCCCAGCTTCTGGCACGATTTCCGGGCTGGGCGGGCCTGCTGATCGACCATGCGCGCCGCGCCGGCAGGCTGGAACGGCAACTGGTCGATCTGTCGGACCGGATGACGCATGATCCTTACCTGCTGACCACGCTGCACGAGGTCCTGTCGGCGGTCACGGCCGTTCGCTCCACGGCCGCGATCCTTGTCGAGGAAAGCGAGATCGCGCCCGAGTGGCGGCAGCGTTTTCACGCCAATCTGCATGGAGACAGTCAGCGCCTGTCTCTGACGGCTCAGGCCCTTGTGGCGTATCTGGACAGTTTCGAGACAAAGGAAAGTCCTGTCACGCCGCAGGAGGAGGTCGAGGTTTGGCTGACCTCCGAGGCCGCTGTCCATGGGGATACCAGCCAGCTTGTGTCGGACGCGGCCCGCGTCATGGCCGGCCGGCTGCATCGCATGATGCTGGCGGATCGTGTGGCGCTGCCGGACGGCGTGCTGGCCGATGCGCTGGCCGGTGCCGATCGGCCGGCGGACCCGGCCCGGCTGGCGGTGCAACTGGCGGTGCCGCTGGATCTGGTGATGCGCCGGCTGGCCGAGTTGCAGCCGCCGGCGTTCGAAAATGTGGGGCTTCTGGTTTGCGACGCTTCGGGGACGCTGACATTGCGGCGTGCAGTGGCTGGGTTCACCCTGCCGCGGCCCGGCGACAGTTGCCCGCTGTGGCCGCTCTATCAGGCGCTGGCGATGCCGCAGGTGGCCTTGTCCCATGTCATCGTCACGCCCGAGGGCCGGGCCTTTCGCGCGATCAGCTTTGCCACGCGAAGTCAGCCGCAGGGTCTGGAGGGGCCGATGCTGACCGCTGCCTTCATGCTGCTGACGCCGCAGGAAGGCGCAGTGCCGGCAGATGCCGTGCCGGTCGGTTCCGCTTGTCGCGTCTGCCCGCGCCAACATTGCCCGGCGCGTCGCGAGCCGTCGATCCTGATGCCTGACCCGGCCCGAGGTTTCGGCTTGGATGATCCGGTCCTGTGACGGCGGCCCCCTGACGCCCGCCTCGTGGCATCAGCCCTTTGACACGGACCCGTGATCTGTCCCATTATCCGCTCTTGTTGGCCGGGGAGGGCGCAACCGGATGACGATGGACATCCTGATGATCGAGGATGAACCCAACATCGCCGAAGCGGTGCGCTTCATCCTGATGCGGGAAGGCTGGCAGGTCGATCTGCATTCCGATGGCACCGGTGCGCTGGAGGCCATTGCCGGGACGCGGCCGCGCCTGGTGATTCTGGACCTGATGCTGCCCAACCGCTCGGGGGCTGAAATCTTGGCCGACCTGCGCGCCGCACCGGATGCGGCGCTGGCTGCCACGCCTGTCCTGATGCTGACGGCGCGGGGGCAGGCCGTCGAGGCCGCGGCCCAGGCCGATGCGGTTCTGGCCAAGCCATTCGACAATGGCGAGCTGCGCCTTCTCGTTCGCCAGATGCTGACCTGATCCGGCGAGGGACCGATGCCCGACCGTCCCCTTTTCCTCGAACGCGCCTCCTTTCACCGCCGGAGGCTGGGTGATGCGGCGCGGGTGCTGCCGGTCTTGGCCACGCTGCTGATTTTGGTTCCGGTTTGGTGGCTTCCGCGCAGCGTCAGCTTTGCCGCAGGCGCGGTCTGGATCTTTGGCCTGTGGGCCGTGCTGATCGTGGCGGTCTGGGCGCTGCACCGCGCCCTCCTGCGCGCCGAGGCGGCCACGATCCGCGCCAGCGAGGCCGCATCCCCTGCCACCGAGAACGACCGCCATGCCCTTTGAGGCGCTGCTGGTCAGCTGTCTTGCCTATGTCGCGCTGATGTTCGGGGTGGCCTATGCCGCGGATCGGGCAGCCGCGCGCGGACATGTCCGCTGGCTGGATCACCCGCTTGTCTATACGCTGTCGTTGTCGGTCTATTGTTCGGCCTGGACCTTTTATGGTGCGGTTGGCTATGCCTCGCGATCGGGGTTGGAGTTTCTGACGATCTATCTGGGGCCGACTATCGTCTTTACCGGTGCGTGGTGGGGCCTGCGCCGCTTGGTGCGCGTGGCGCGGATGCATCACGTCACTTCGGTTGCGGACCTTATCTCGGCGCGGTTCGGCAAGTCGAACCGCCTTGCGGCCCTTGTGACGCTGATCGCTGTCATTGCCTCGACGCCCTATATCGCACTGCAATTGCAATCGGTGCGCCTTTCCTTCGAGGTTTTTGCCATTAATGCCCCCAACGGGCCCGACGAGGGCGCACTGGGCGGCACGGCGCTGTGGGTGGCTGCGGGACTTGCGGTCTTCACCATCCTCTTCGGCACCCGCAACCTCGCGGCGGATGAGCGGCATCACGGCGTGGTCACGGCCATTGCGCTTGAAGCGGTTGTCAAGCTGCTGGCCTTTGTGGCGCTTGGGTTTTTCGTCGTCTGGGGCCTGGCCGATGGGCCCGCCGACATGCTGGACCGCATCGCGCGGGCGGCCGCCGATCCGCCGGTCGCGCAGGGCTGGCTGCTGCAGCCCGACCGCTGGACGGTGCTGATCCTGGTTTCTGGCGCGGCCATCCTGACACTGCCGCGCATGTTCCAGGTCATGGTGGTCGAGGCCGCCGACGAAGAGCGTCTGCATGTCGCAGGCTGGGCCTTTCCAGCCTATCTTCTGGCCATGTCGCTGTTCGTGCTGCCCATCGCCGTCATGGGGCGCGAACTGCTGCCCCCATCTGCCAATCCCGATCTTTACGTGCTGACGCTGCCCGCGGCGGCGGGGCAGAACGTATTGGCGCTGCTAGTGTTTCTGGGCGGATTCTCGGCTGCGACCTCAATGGTCGTGGTTTGTGCGATCGCCGTGGCCACGATGGTGTCGAACCACTGGCTGGTGCCGGCCTGGCTGGCCTTGCGGCAGATCCCTGCCGGTGATGAGACCGATGACCTGCGGGGTTTCGTTCTGAACGCGCGTCGCCTGGCGATCCTCGCGGTCGTGGCTGCGGGCTGGGTGTATCACGAGGCCTCGGGCGGCACCGCGGCGCTGGCCTCGATGGGCCTGGTGGCGTTTACGGGCATGGCACAGGTGCTGCCGGCGATGCTCGGGGGGCTGTTGTGGCGGGGCGCGAACCGCAAGGGCGCTTATGCGGGGATCGGCACGGGTTTCGTGCTGTGGATGGCGCTGCTGTTTCTGCCTTCGGTTGGAATCGGAGGCGATCTGCCGGTGCCCGCTGACATGGATCCGTGGGCCGCTGCGGTTCTGACGGCGCTGGCGCTGAACACGCTGGCTTTTGTCGGCGTTTCGATCTTCGGCTTTCCCGATCCGGTCGAGCGCCTGCAGGGCCTGTCCTTTGTGTCTGCGGTCGAGCCGATCCGCCACAGCCGGATGATGCGCGAAGGCGACCGGGCCGAGCCGTTGCTGGCGATGGCGCGCCGGGTCTGGGGGGCGGACGCTGCCCTTCGCTATTTCCAGGCCGAGGCGCGGGCGCAGGGCAAGTCCGGTTACCTGCCCGACCTGACGCCGCGTTTCCTGACCCGGCTGGAGCGTCGGCTGGCAGGGTCCATCGGGTCGGCCACCGCCCATGCGATGATCGACCGCGTGGCAGGCGGCGTCGCCCTGACCGTCGCCGACCTCTTGCAGGTTGCCGACGAGGCGCAGCGTGCCAAGGAGGAAACGCAGCGGCTGGAAGCGGCGCAGGCGCAGTTGACCCGCACCGCGCGTCAACTGCGCGAGGCCAATGACAAGCTGACCGCCCTGTCGGTCCAGAAGGACGCGTTCCTGGGACAGATCAGCCACGAACTGCGGACGCCCATGACCTCGGTTCGGGCATTCTCGGAAATTCTCAAGGATCCGTCCCTGACCGAGGACGAACGGTCGCGATTTGCCGGAATCATCCATGACGAGGCGGGTCGGCTGACGCGGCTGCTGGATGACCTGCTGGACCTGTCGGTTCTGGAAAGCGGGCATGCGCAGTTGTCTGTCACGGTTGTGAACCTTCACGACCTGATCAGCCGCGCGCTGGCCGCCGCCTCGGCCACCCGGCCCGAGCGGGGCTTTCTGATCGACCGCGACCTGCCGGCCGAACATCTGGCGGTCATCACCGATGCCGACCGGTTGCTGCAGGTGCTGATCAACGTCATCAGCAACGCGCGCAAGTATTGCGATGCCGCCCATCCGGTGCTGATCATCCGCACACGCCAGCCTGCATCGGGGGGCACGATCATCGACATCGTGGACAATGGCAGCGGCATCGACACCGGGCGCCAGTCGCTGATCTTTGAAAAATTCGCCCGCCTGAACGACCCGGCGCGCGCAGGAGGCGCAGGCCTGGGCTTGGCCATCTGTCGAGAGATCATGCTGACCTTGGGCGGCGACATCAGTTATCTGCCGGGGCAGGGCGGCGCGGCCTTTCAGATCATCCTGCCGCAGCGGCCCCCGATCAACGAAGGCGCAAGGACGGGTTAACCGTTTCTTCAGGCTCATCGGGCCAGAATGCGGTTAACGACAGACCGATTCGGGCATGACATGACCATTGCAGATCCACTCCATGGCAATCCGGATCCGCACCGGGGACAGGGCGTTCTGCGTCGGATCCTGCTGGCGAAAAACCAGGCGAGGCTGGGGCAGGGTTGCGCGCCGCAGCTGCCTTCGGTTCCCGCCCCGACTCCTGCGCGCGCCGCCGCCACCGCCATCGGCCGCGCGGCTGACCGGCTTTATGGCCTGCCGCTGCAGCCTTTCTCCGTGGTTCCGGGGGCGGTGACGCTGGCCGAACTGCCTGAACTGCTGCCCGACCTGCCGCTGGTCGCGGTGCTGCAGGGGCCCGGTGACCATCTGGGCACGATCATTCTTTGTCCCCAGACCGTGGCGGCCCTGGTCGAGGTGCAGGCACTGGGCCGGGTGACGGCTCGGGCGCTGGAACGCCGCCGCCCCACCCGCAGCGACGCGATGCTCTGTGCCGAGTTCATCGACGCCCTGCTGACGGAATTGCCGGTGGAGATGGATGGGATTGAAGGGTTCGAGGCCATCGGCGGCTATCGTTTCCTGACCCATCTGGAGGATGCGCGTCCACTGGTGCTGATGCTGGAGGACCGTCCGCTCCGCAGCCTGTCCTTCGAGATGCGGCTGGGCGGAAGCGAGACGCGTCAGGGCCGGCTCCTTCTGGCGCTGCCTCAGGCAGGTGCCGAGGAGGTGCCTGTCCGTGCCCCGCGCATGCCATCCGACCTGTCCGTGGGCGCACCCGCGCAGCCGCCCGTCCCGGCGCTGGAAAAGCCGCGCGTTCCGCTGCGCGATGTGGTGAAGGAGGCGCCGATCGAGGTCGCTGCCATCCTGTGCCGCAAGAAGATTTCGTTGGCGGAGCTGCGGAGCCTGACGACAGGCAAGCTGCTGTCGCTCCCCAAGACCTGTCTTGCCGAGGCGCGGCTGGAAACCATGGGCGGACAACTGCTGGGCATCGGCAAGTTCGGCGAGGCCGAAGGATGTCACGCCATCCGGCTGCGGGACCCTGCCATCCCGCTGCAGGAGGGTGCCGCGCCCCAGCAGATGCCGGCCCGCGCCTTTGACCCCAATGCCGCCCTGATGGCCGCACATGCCCCTGCCGATCTGTCCGGTCCGGACGATTTTCGCATGGACGATGCCCTTCCGATAGTGGCTTTCGGGCAGTCACCCTTGTGATGTGACGCTTTTTCCTTGAATTCCGCACGCTCCGGACGCATGTAACAGCGGTCCCGAATCCTGCGGGATGATTATGATGGAGTGACCATGGCCAAGGAAGAAATGCTCGAATTCCCCGGCGTCGTGAAGGAACTCCTGCCCAATGCGACATTCCGGGTCGAGCTTGAAAACGGCCATGAGATCATTGCACATATGGCAGGAAAGATGCGCAAGAACCGCATCCGCGTTCTGGCAGGCGACAAGGTACAGGTGGAAATGAACACCTATGACCTGACCAAGGGGCGTATCAATTACCGCTTCAAGTAAGCTGTTGCCTGCGACAGCCGACAGCGACGGAGGCCACGCCATGCCTGACGCCGCACCGCCAAGACTGATCCTCGGGTCCGCCAGCCCGCGTCGGCTGGAACTGCTGGCCCAGATCGGGATCGTTCCCGATGCCTTGCGCCCTGCCGACATCGACGAAACGCCGCACCGGGGCGAGACCCCGCGCGATTACGTCCGCCGCATGGCGCTGGAAAAGGCCCAGGCGCTGGAGATGGCCCCGCACGAGGCTGTTCTGACCGCGGACACCACCGTCGCCGTCGGGCGCCGCATTCTGGGCAAGCCCACGGACCGTGCAGAAGCGGCGGCCTTCATGCGGCTGATGTCCGGGCGTCGCCACGTCGTGCTGACAGCCATGGCCCTGCGGCACGGTTCGCGGACCGCGCTGCGTTTGGTGGAAACCAAGGTGCGGATGCGGTCGATCGACACTGCATCGCTCGAAGCTTATCTGGATGCCGGTGACTGGCAGGGCAAGGCGGGTGCTTATGCCATCCAAGGTGCTGCCGCAGCTTTTATTCCCTGGATCGAGGGGTCGTTTTCCGCCGTTGTCGGCCTGCCCCTGTCCGAAACGGCGGCCATGCTGTCGGCGATCGGCATTCATCCGGCTGCAAAAGGAGAGTCCCGATGAAAGGGCGTCAGGTCGTTCTGGGATTTCTGTTCGGACAAGAGGCCGCGGCCCTGATGCAGGACGGTCAGCTGATCGACCTGCTGGTCACGCCTGACGTTCTGACCCCGCTGGCGCCGGGCGCCATCTGCCGTGCACAGACCGATCGCTTCATGAAAGGGCAGGGCGGGGTCTTCCTGCGTCTGCCCAATGGGCAAATGGGGTATCTCCGCGACCGCAAGGGCGTGTCCGAAGGCAAGCCCATGCTGGTTCAGGTCGCGGGCGTCGCTGAAGAAGGCAAGGCCCTGCCCGTGTCGACCCGCCTGCTGTTCCGGGGGCGCCATGCGCTGGTGACGCCGGGGGCACCGGGGGTCAACGTTTCGCGACAGATCCGGAACGAGGAGCGGCGCGAGGAACTGGAGGCATTGGGCCGGAAACTGTTGGGTACCGGGTCGCATGGGTTGATCCTGCGCAGTGCCGCCGCCGAAGCCGAGGACGACGACATTGCGGCCGAACTGGCCGAACTGCTGGAGCTGGCAGACCGGATCTGTGCCGAAACCGAAGGCGGCCCCGAGTTGCTTCTGGACGCCGCTTCCCCGTGGGAGCAGGCCTGGATGGATTGGGCGGAACCCGCCCCCGACGCAGTCGAAGAAGGGTCGGACAGTTTCGAGCGCTGCGGTGTCCTGGAGGCCGTGGACGGGCTCCTGTCGCCGCTCATGACCCTTTCCGGTGGAGCGGATGCCCATATCGAGCAGACTCGTGCACTGGTGGCGATCGATGTGAATACGGGAAACGATACGTCGCCCGCGGCGGGGTTGAAGGTCAACATCGCCCTTGCCCGTGACCTGCCCCGTCAGCTGATGCTGCGCGGCATGGGCGGCCAGATCGTGATCGATTTCGCCCCCATGCCCAAGCGCGATCGCGCCACGCTGGACCAGGTGCTGCAGGCGGCCTTCCGGCATGCGGCCAGCGAGGTCACTCTGGTCGGCTGGACCGCAATGGGGCTTTACGAACTGAACCGCAAGCGCGACCGTGTTCCGCTTGCGCGGCTGTCGGCAGCAAGCGGAGGCGCGTGATGGCTTGTCCGATCTGCGGCAAGGAAAGCGAGCCCCGCTATCGGCCGTTCTGCTCGAAGCGTTGCGCGGATGTCGATCTGGCCAAATGGTTGCGCGGGGATTATGTCATCCCCGGCCCGCCTCTGGACGACCTTCCGTCCGAGGACAAGGAGCCTGACTGACAACCTTTCCTCAAGCGGAGAAAAAATCGTCAGTTTGGGTCTGGACACAGCGCGCGCTGCCTCGTAAACACCCCTCACCCAGCGCCGGAAGCGGCGCAACAGGGGCCCGGATAGCTCAGTTGGTAGAGCAGCGGATTGAAAATCCGCGTGTCGGCGGTTCAAATCCGTCTCCGGGCACCACCTCAATCTCCATGGACAAAGCGACCTGTCGACGGACGAGGCTGTCCTGATTCTTGCCGAGACAAGGCAGAACGGCTCTGGCGTCATGCAAGAGCCGCCGCAGTGCTTTCATTGGTTCAGTTCTTCCGCGCCGCGGCGATCGCCAGTCCGTCAGTGACAGCGGTGAACACCTCGCTGAAGGAATGCCGTGCTGCAGGAAACTGGTCTTTCATGCTGTCCGAGACGACGGACATCAGGCTTGATCCTCCGACATAGATGACCTGCTCGACATCCCGCACCGACAGACCCGCAAACTGGAGCGTTTGCCGGGCGCCGTCGCGCAGCATCTGCGAATGACGGGCAAGGCTGTCCGTCAATGCCCCTAAGGGAAGCGGTGCCGAAAGGCCCGGCTCGATCTGGTCCAGCAGGATATGGGCCTGTCCTGTTCCGCCGTTGGCCATGATCTTGCCGCGCTCGACCGCGAAGGCCAGGTCATGGCCAAGCTGGTCCTCCACCACCCTGGCAAGACGGGAAAGTTTCACGGGCTCTTCCGCCAGCCGCAACATCTCGGCGATCATCCGGCGGTTCTGGGGCGTGTAAACGAAAGGAATCTTTTCCCAGGTCGCCAGATCGTTGAAGATGGCATTGGGCGTGGGGGACGTGCCGGGACCCATCGCCTTGCGCAACTCGGTTCCCTTGCCCAGCAGCGGCATGGCCCAGTCGAGGTTGATGGCCTTGTCGAAATCCGTGCCACCGATGCGGACGCCGTGGTTGGCCAGGATGTCCACGCCATTGCTGCCCGACCGGAACAGCGAAAAGTCCGAAGTGCCGCCACCCACATCGACGATCAGCCCCACCGCGCCCGATTGTTCCAGCGCACCGCTGGCAATGGCGGCAGCTTCGGGCTCGGCCATGAACGCGACCTCCTGGAAGCCTGCCGCCAGATAGCAGCGGCGCAGGTCTTCCTCGGCCTGCGCCTCGCGCGGGTCGTCGGATCCGTGAAAGACCACGGGCCGACCCGACAGGACGCGGTCGAAGGTCATGCCGGCCTCGGCTTCGCCCTGCTGCTTGATCTGGCGCAGGAAGCGGGCGATGATATCGACGAAAGTGACGCGTTCGTTCAGGATCTGGCGCTTTTCATGCATCAGCGTCGTACCCAGAACGCGCTTGAGGGCGCGCATGAAGCGCCCCTCGACCCCGTCCAGCAGGGCCTGGTTGGCCGGCTCGCCCATCAGGGTCCGACGCGCCTCGAAGTCGAAGAAGAAGGTCGTGGGCAGGGTCGACTGGCCGGGCGCCATCCGGATCAGCCGGGGCTTGCCGTCGCACAGATAGCCTGCCGCGGAGTTCGAGGTGCCAAAGTCGATGCCAAGGCCGAGGCTGTGTCGGGCCATGTGCGAAAACCCCCATCCAACAAAAGCGGGCTTCCTATGGGCGGGCGAAATCGCTGTCAAGCAATGCTGGACAAAGCGCGCGTTCCAAGCGACAGGGAACGGGCTTTCGCATCGTTGTGGGCGACGTAACGGAAGTATGGGTCTGCGGCATTCGAACACGTCACAGTGCGTAGGCTCTGGGGCCTGTCCATGATAAGGCCCGTTCTGCAGCTGGCATGCGTAAGGGCGCTGATGATGATCAATTCGGACAATACCGCTCCTCGCGAGGCCAAGGAGTGGTTGAGGATCCTGGCGAAATACCGCGATCCGTCCACACGCCGCAGTATCCTCGAGCTGGCGGTCACACTGGTTCCGTTCTTGGCGCTCTGGGCGCTGGCATGGGCGTCTCTGTCGGTCAGTTACTGGCTGGCGCTGGTCATCGCGATGATCAACGGGCTGTTTCTGGTGCGGATCTTCTGCATCCAGCACGATTGCGGGCATGCGTCCTTTTTCAAGAACCGCCGGGTGCAGGACTGGATCGGCCGCTGCCTGGGTGTTCTGACGCTGACGCCCTATGACGTCTGGCGGCGGACACATTCGCTGCACCATGCCCAGCACGGCAACCTGGACCAGCGCGGCATCGGCGATGTCATGACGCTGACCGTCGAGGAATATCGCGCGCGCGGGTGGGGCGGGCGGCTGATGTACAGGTTGTATCGCCATCCCTTCGTGCTGTTCGTGCTGGGCCCCAGCTATCTTTTCATCCTGCAGAACCGTCTGCCCTTCGGGTTGATGCGTTCGGGGTCGCGCTTCTGGATCTCGGCCTTGGGAACGAATGCGGTCTTGGCGGCGGTGCTGGGCGTGATGATCTGGCTGGGCGGGCCGATGCCGGTGTTGCTGATCTTCCTGCCGACCACGATCGTGGCGGGGACACTGGGGGTCTGGCTGTTCTATGTCCAGCACCAGTTCGAGGAAACGCACTGGGCCAAGGACGAGGAATGGCAGCTGCATCATGCGGCCTTGGCAGGGTCGTCGCATTACATCCTGCCCCAGCCCCTGCGCTGGTTGTCGGCCAATATCGGCATCCATCATGTCCACCATCTCTACAGCCGCATCCCCTTTTATCGCCTGCCCGAAATCCTGCGCGAACATCAGGAGCTTGCGTCGGCGCAGCGCCTGACCCTCAGGGAAAGCCTCCGTTCGGTGAACCTGCACCTGTGGGACGAAAAGCAGCGCCGGCTGGTCTCGTTCCGCGAGGCCGCGCGCCTTTACGGAGGCGCCGCCGCCTGAGCACCACCCACGGGAACAATTGCACGTTCTGCGCATTCAATGCGGCAATTATTCCCGTGGCGGAGCCCTCTGCCCGAATGTGGATCAGAGGTGTGCATGCTCGACCAATTGCCGACCGGCGTGGAAGCTCTTGAACTGATACGGCAGCTTGAATCCTCGGAGCCGGTCATTCACATCACCCGCAGCGAACGGGGGGCCGAGGCGCTGGCGCGCTTCCTGTCGGCCGCCTTGCCTGACCGGTCGGTGGAATACTTCCCGCCTTGGGATTGCCTGCCCTTTGACAGCGCTTCTCCAACGCCGGCGGCCATGGGGCGGCGAATGGCCGTGTTGCGCCGGCTGCAGGACGCCGATGCCGGTTGCATCGTGATCGTCCCCCTGCAGGCCATGCTGCAGCGGCTTCCGCCTAGGGAAGCCGTGCACAGCCATGCCATCCGGACGGGCGAAATCCTGGACAGCGAGGCGCTGCAACGGTTCTGCGAGAAGGCCGGCTATGACCATGATGAACGCATCGACGAGCCGGGCGAGATGGCCTTTCATGGTGGCACGATCGAACTTTTTCCCGCCGGTGATCCGCTGCCATGCCGTCTGGAACTGGCCGACGGCCGCGTAAGCGTCATCCGGCGGTTTGACCCGGTGTCGCAGCGTTCTCTTTCCGAGGTCGAGGAGATCGTCCTGGTGCCGGTGACCGAACTGCCGCCTTCGGACGAAGCCCGTCCCCGCGGTGGCGAGCATCATCTGCCCAAGGCTTATGACCGACTTTCCATCCTGAGCGACCATCTGCCGGACGCGCGGCTGACAATATCCGCTGCGGCGCTTGCAGCCGCGGACGACCTGCTGGCGCGCATCGACGAGGCCCGAAAGGATGCGTCAGAGGGCAGAGCCGATACGCCGGCTGCGGATGCGCTTTATCTGAACAAAGGGGAGTGGATGACGCTTGCCCAGCAGGCGCAGACGCTGCCCTTTGTCGAATGGCAGCCGGTTCCGGCCTTTGCCACCGAAAGACGCCCGCGCGCCTTCCTTGCCCGGTTTCTTGCGGCACAGGCCGAGGAAGGGCGCCGGCTGATCTTTACCGCGCATTCAAAGGCAGAGCAGGCGCGCCTGCAGCGCATGGTGCGGCAGGCGGGCGCGAACGAACCGCAGCCCGCGGCAGCCTGGGCCGCCGCCGCGGAAGCAGGAAATGCCGTGCTGGTGGCCGATCTGGACCGCGGTTTCGTGACGGGTGACCTGGCCGTTGTCACGGCCGCAGATCTGTTCGGCAGCCGGGCGGAACAGCCTGATGATCTGTTCAAGCTGAGCTTGCCGGGGCAGGTCCAGGCGACCGGACTGGAACTGGGCGATCTGGTCATTCACGAGGATCACGGGCTGGGCCGGCTGGAAGGGATGGAGCCGCTGGACGGTTCCGCCCCGGGACCCGAGGCGATACGGCTTGTTTATGCCAATGACGAACGCCTGCTGGTCCCCTCGTCCGAGGCGGGCCGGATCTGGCGCTATGGGTCCGGCGATGCCGGGATCAGGCTGGACCGACTGCGGGGCGCCGCCTGGCTAAAGCGGCGTCAGACGACGCGGGAGGCGTTGGACCGGCTGGCGGCCGACCTGGTGGCGCTGACCGACGCGCGCGGGCGGACGGAGGCGCCAAAGCTGGTGCCGCCCGCGCGCGATTACGAGCGGTTCGTCAGCCGCTTTCCGTATCCCGCCACGCCCGACCAGGTGCAGGCGGTGCGTGCGGCGCTGGCGGACATGGCATCGGGATATCCGATGGACCGGCTGGTCATCGGGGATGTCGGCTTTGGCAAGACCGAAGTGGCCCTGCGCGCCGCCGCAGCCGCCGCCTTGTCAGGGCGTCAGGTCGTGGTGGCCGCGCCCACGACGGTTCTGGCGCG
>NZ_JBKGUN010000205.1:0-2549 GCF_046462195.1 Paracoccus sp. (in: a-proteobacteria)
GGGAACTTCCTGACCGGTTGCGCCCTTGTTATGGGTCCAATCGATCGAGGGGGATTACCAGACATGACCGAACGCAAGGACGACACCATGCGCCCGCAGGCGCGAGAGGACCGGGTTCTGACCACCCGGCAGGGCCATCCCGTGTCAAACAACCAATCCCAGCGCACGGTCGGATCACGCGGTCCGGCGACGCTGGAAAATTACCAGTTCCTGGAAAAGATCTCTCACTTCGACCGCGAACGCATTCCCGAGCGGGTCGTTCATGCACGCGGCTTCGTGTGCTATGGCGAGTTCGAGGCGACAGGCATGATCGGCGACGAGCCGGCTTCGACATATACCCGCGCAAAGCTGTTCCAGGACAAGGGCAAGAAGACGCCGCTGGCCATCCGCTTCTCGACCGTGATCGGCGGGCGCGACAGTTCCGAAGCCGCCCGTGACCCGCGCGGCTTTGCCGTCAAGTTCTATACCGAGGACGGTAACTGGGATCTGGTAGGCAACAACTTGGCCGTGTTCTTCATCCGTGATGCGATCAAGTTTCCCGACGTGATCCACTCGCTCAAGCCCGATCCCGTGACCTTCCGCCAGGAACCCAACCGCATCTTCGACTTCATGAGCCAGACGCCCGAAGCGATGCACATGCTGACGCACCTGTTCAGCCCGCGCGGCATTCCGGCCAGCTATCGTCACATGGAGGGCTTTGGCGTCAACACCTACAAGATGGTGAACGCGAATGGCGATACGGTGCTGGTCAAGTACCACTTCCACCCGCGTCAGGGCGTGGCCAGCCTGACCGGCGAAGAGGCCGCCAAGGTGCAGGGTCAGGATCTGGGCTCGGCCTCCAAGGACCTGTTCACCGCCATCGAGATGGGCAATTTCCCCCAGTGGGACATGTATGTGCAGATCATGGAGGATCACGATCATCCCGAACTGGACTGGGATCCGCTGGACGACACCAAGATCTGGCCGGAAAAGGATTTCCCGCTGCGCCATGTCGGCACCATGACGCTGAACCGCAACGTCGAGGATTTCTTCAACGAGAACGAGCAGATCGCCATGGGCACAGGCGTGCTGGTGGACGGGCTGGAGTTTTCCGATGACAAGATGCTGGTCGGGCGGACGTTCTCTTACTCCGACACGCAACGCTATCGCGTCGGACCGAACTATCTGCAACTGCCGGTGAACCAGCCGAAAAGTGCCGCAGTGGCGACCAACCAGTCGGGCGGCCAGATGTCGTTCTATCGCGACAAGGCGCCGGGGCAGAACCCGTCGGTCAACTATGAACCGTCGATCCATAAGGGACTGCGCGAGGCCGAACGCAAGCCGAACAACCCGCCCGAGATCAGCGGCCGCCTGACGCAAAGCGTGCTGGAACGCCGCAACGATTATGTGCAGGCCCGTGGGCGTTTCTGCACGATGATGGACTGGGAACGCGACGACCTGATCAAGACCATGGGCGACATGCTGTCCCAGTGTGAACGCGACGTGCAGGAGCGGATGGTCTGGCACCTGCTGATGGTCCATGACGACTATGGCCGGCGCGTGGGCGAGATCATCGGTGTCACGGCCGATGATGTCCGCAACATGGGTCCGCTGCCTGACCAGGTGCTGACCGACGAGGATCAGCGGCGCCTGCAGAACTTGGGCAACAATGGCGATCAGATCGACGCAGCGGTCTGGGGCCAGTGGACCAGTTCCGTCAAGAACAGGCAGGCCAAGGCCGAAGAGGTTCTGGCAGGTCAACTGCCCGAAACCCATCGCGAAGCCGCCGAATAGGCGGCGACCAGATCTGGAACAAAATACCGGCGCCGCCCGCATCTTTTGCGGGCGGCGCTTTTCCAATGTGCAAGGGTGGTGATTGACGGATGATGTGTCTTTCGCCCGGACGTCAGTACCTGCCCAACCGGTATGGGCTGGTTCTTAAAATCAGCACAGGCTTTCAATCATTCTGACGCCGGCAGCGTATTGGAACAGCGTCTGCATTGCCACACTGGTCGGAGGTCGAGCAGGAGGCTGCGCCTGATCCGGGATCAGGTTCAGCCTTGCCCTTGCAGGACTGGTCAGGAAATGGGAGGCGAGTGCCGGCGCAGGGTCAGTTGCAGGCAATCCTCATCCGGTTCGATTCCCGAAACGGCGCGATGCGGATGCGCACTTTCCAGCAGCACGGTTTCGCTCTTGCCCTCGATCTCGATCGTTCCGTTCCGCATCGAGCCCATGTCGTTTTCACTCAGCTCTGCTTGGGTGCGGAACTTGATATAGTCGCCGCCGGCCTCGATCGTTCCTTCTATGGGAGCATGGCCTTCAAATGTCAGAATGGCATGGGTCATCTGGTTGTCCTTCCTCGAACAAGGGTCTCTCGCATGGCTCGAAGAAGCAACGCGTGGGCGGGCAAGGAAGGTTCAACGAAAGATATGGCGACCGCGCCTGTCCATGTCCGAAGGTACCCCCGGGCAAGCGAAGGTTTCACTGTATCCTGCAATGTTAAGTCCATCACATGTTCGGGTAGTTTGGCCCGTCTCCGCCCTGGGGGGTGGTCCAGACGATGTTCTGGG
>NZ_JBKGUN010000206.1:0-24944 GCF_046462195.1 Paracoccus sp. (in: a-proteobacteria)
GCGCCGGCGTCGTGTCCAAGATCCTCGAGTGATCGCGGCCCGGACGGCCCCGTGCCGTTCAGCCGCCCCATGCTACAAGAGGCCGCCCCAAGGGGCGGCCTTTTTCATGGCTGCCAGCCTCTCGAAAGGGCGTCATGACAAGCACGGAAAGGGCGCTGGACAAGAAATCCTGCAGCGACACAGGACGCAAGATGCGACCTCAGGATTGCGCCAACTGCCACGTCCCGTGCAAAGGACGCATTGAAATGACAGACAAGGAGGTTTCATGGCCAAGTATATCCATTCGATGATCCGTGTGCTGGACGAGGCGCGCTCGGTGGAGTTCTACCGTAACTGCTTCGGACTGAATGTCGCGGAACGGCTGGATTTCGAAACCTTCACTCTCCTGTACCTGTCCAACAAGGAGAGCGAAACGGAGTTGGAGCTGACGGTCAACAAGGGCCGGACAGAGCCATACGATATCGGAGACGGCTATGGCCATGTGGCCTTTTCCGTTGACGATCTTGATGCTCTGCATGCGCGCTTAGAATTGGAAGGGCTTTCACCGCGAAGGCTGGTCGATTTCGCACCGGCGGGAGAGAAGATCGCGCGCTTCTTCTTCATCAAGGACCCTGACGGGTACGAGATAGAGGTACTTCAGCGCGGGGGGCGCTACAGGTAGCGTCAAGGGTCTCGGCGTGGCAGGCTGTCAGCGTACACGTTGACGACAGGTGTGACGGAACAGGCAAAGGCCCGGCAGTGTTCTTGCCGGGCCTTTCCCATAAGAGGCGGCTTTTCAGCCTTGTTCTGCGGCAGCGGCATTGACGCCGCCCTCGGCGATACGCGTCATGTGGATGTCGCCGTCACGGGTGTGATCAAGGCAGTCCTGCAGAACCGATCCGTCGCCGTCCAGCCCAAGGCGGTTGGCAAAGGTGCGCACGCAGCCATAGCCTGCGATCGCGTAATGCGTCAGGCGCTGGTACTGGGTAATGATGGCCGCATCCCGGGTGTCGTCATCGCCGAAATCCGTTTCCAGCGCATGCTTACGGGCTTCGGTCACCAGACCTTCCATACCCTTGCAGTGTTCGCCAGTCGGGTCTTCACCGTGCTCGTTGCAAAGCGTGGCCAAGGTGTCCATCCCGCGCGAGATGCCCTGATTTCCAGCAATCAGCGCTTCGGCCAGTTCGCGCGACTTGGCCATGCGGCCCATTTCCGTCACGACGGGCATCGACTGCTTGCAAGCCGAATACAGGTCCTTCAGCTGGTCGATGTAAAGATCTTTGAGAGAGTTGATGGTCATGTCTGCGCCTTTCCTTGGGGCTTTCATGGTGCTGCCTGTCAACGTGAAACCCTCCGGTCCGTTCCGCCTCCGCGACAAAGATACGCTTCGGCTTGACTCTGGCCAGGGGGCGGGCGAGCACTCGGCTCTCACGATCCCGTTCCCAAGCAGGAAGGCCGACCCATGTTCGCCTGGTTCGAACGACGCATCGACCCTTATCCCGATCAGGTGCCGTCCATGCCGCCGCGGTCATTGTGGCGCTTTGTTCTGCACTACAGCCGCGGTGCGTTGCCGTGGCTGGTGCTGCTGGCCCTTGGCTCCGGATCGATTGCCGTGATCGAGGTGATGCTGTTCGGCTGGCTGGGCGAATTGATCGACCGTCTGGGCGACACGCCCGCCCAGGTGTTCTGGCAGCAGGAGGGCAGGCGCATCGCGTTCATGGCCGTGACGCTTGTGATCGTCATGCCGCTGCTGAATCTGATCAGCACATTGATCCTGCACCAGTCGCTGATGGGAAACTTTCCCCAGCGCATTCGTTGGCAGGCCCATCGCTATCTTCTGCGCCAGTCCGTGGGATATTTTCAGGACGAATTTGCGGGACGCATTGCGCAGCGCCTGATGCAGACGGCGCTGGCCGTGCGCGAGGTCGCGATGAAGATCATGGATGTGGGCAGCTATGTGCTGATCTATTTCCTGGGGGCGATGATCCTGGCGGCCAGCCAGGACTGGCGGCTGGCGATGCCCTTCCTAGTCTGGGCGATGGCCTATGGCGTCATGCTGTGGCAGATCGTGCCGCGTCTTGGCCGCGTTGCGCAGGCACAGGCCGATGCGCGCAGCGGCATGACCGGGCGGATCGTGGACAGCTACACCAACATCGCGACGGTCAAGCTGTTTTCGCATTCCGATCGTGAGGAACGGTGGATGCGTGACGGCATGGACCGTTTCCTTGTCACGGTTCACCAGCAGATGCGGCTGTCCAGCATCCAGGACATCACGCTGAACCTGATCAACGTCCTGCTGGTCGCCTCGGTGGCGGGGCTGGGTTTGTGGCTTTGGTCGCAGGACCAGATCGCCGTGGGCGCCGTGGCCATCGCGGTGCCATTGGCGATGCGCCTGAACAACATGGCGCACTGGATCATGTGGGAATTTGCCGCCTTGTTCGAAAATATCGGCACGGTCCGTGACGGTATCACCAGCCTTGCCCTGCCACGGGAGGTGCGCGACCACCCGCAGGCCGTACCGCTGCATCCGGGCCCGGCCGAGATCAGGTTCGACAACGTGACCTTTCGCTATGGCGGGATGGAAGGGGCGCAGCCCATGGCCGTGCTCGACGATCTGACCCTGCATCTGCGGCCGGGCGAGCGGGTGGGGCTGGTCGGCCGTTCGGGGGCGGGCAAGTCCACCCTGATCAACCTGTTGCTGCGCTTTCACGACATCGAGGGCGGGCGCATCACCATTGATGGCCAGGATATCTCGGGGGTGACGCAGGACAGTCTGCGGGCTGCCATCGGTGTGGTGACGCAGGACAGTTCCCTGCTGCACCGGTCGGTGCGAGAGAATATCGCCTATGGCCGTCCCGATGCGTCCGAAGACCAGATTGCCGACGCCCTGCAGATGGCCGAGGCCGACGGCTTTGTGCCGGATCTGTCGGACAGCCAAGGCCGCCGCGGTCTCGATGCCCATGTGGGCGAGCGTGGAGTTAAGCTGTCAGGTGGCCAGCGCCAGCGCATTGCCATCGCGCGGGTCGCTTTGAAGGACGCACCGATCCTTGTGCTGGACGAGGCGACCAGCGCCCTCGACAGCGAGGTCGAGGCGGCGATCCAGTCGCGGCTGGAGGTGCTGATGCGGGGCAAGACAGTCATCGCCATCGCGCACCGCTTGTCCACCATCGCGGCGATGGACAGGCTGGTCGTGATGGATCGTGGCCGTATCGTGGAGCAGGGTACTCATGACCAGCTGTTGTCGCGCGGCGGGCTTTATGCCCGGCTGTGGCGGCGGCAATCAGGCGGCTTTCTGGCTGCGGATGCCCCCGACGCCGGGATGCCCGACGAAGGACGTCACGTGGCCGCGCACTAAGCTCGCGGTGCCGTGAAACCGAAAAAGGCCCCGGCATTGCCGGGGCCTCTCGCATTTCAGGCAGCTTTACTGCGCCAGCAGGTCTGTGATGCGGCGGACCGAGGCGCGGCGGTTTTCGCGGATGTCGCCTTCGGACCGCACGCGCAGGAAGCGTTCGCCATAGCCTTGCGTGACCATGTTTTCCGGCGGGACGTCGAAATACTCGGTCAGGGCAAGGGCGACCGACTCCGCACGGCGATCAGACAAAGCCAGATTGTAGGCGTCGGCACCCACGGTGTCGGTGTGGCCTTCGATCATGAAGATCTCTTGCGGATTCCGGGCGATGGCGTCCTGGATGACCCGGCCCAGGGACTGCAGCCCCTGCGCCTGATCCGGACGGATCGCCGCGGATCCGGTGTCAAAGGTGATCGCATCGATATTGACCGGTGCCACAAGGGCGCGGACTTCCGGAATGTTGCGGATCTGGGACAGGGTGAAGCGGCGATCCACATCAGCCTCGCGCTGCAGGGCTGCGCGCAGGGCGTCTTCGTCCAGCGCAGTGGTGGAGGACTGGACCGGCGCGGGTTCGGGCAGTTGCGCCAGATCGACGGGCTGCACGTCCACCGATTCGTCGATGAGGCGTGTCGTGGTGCCGTCTGCAGAAACAAGCGTGCGCCGCAGGACCTGCAGGTTGGCGTCACGGATCGTCACGACCCGGCTGCCGTCCTGACGCGTCACGATGGTGCGCGACGAGCCATCGTCGAAGTTCTCGGTGGTCACGGTCGAGCCGGGCTGGCGCAGCAGCGCGACCTCGTCCTTGATGATCTCCTGGCTTCCGTCCGGACGGGTGACCACCACGCGGTCCGGCGTGCTGAGCGCCACCTGACGGTTGTTGTTGAGGTAGGAGCCGACGGCCACGGCGCCCAGACCCAGCAACAGGGCGCGGCTCAGGTTGTTGTTGTCGCTACCACCGGTGTTCTCCTGTGCCTGCTGCGTTTGTCCGGTTGCACCGGCCAGGGCATCACGAAGATTGGTGGCAAAGTCCTCTGACGAGGAGCGTGTGTTCTCTTCGGTGATCTGTTGTTCCGTCACCTCGCCGGAACCTTCCTCGGCCTCCAGCGCGGCGGCATTGGCGGGCGTAGCCGCCTCTGCGGCCTCGCGGGAGGCTTCGGTTTCCTGCGTATCTTCCTCGGCCGCACGCTGGACGATCTCGCCCGAACGGGTCACGCGGTTCATCTGTGCCTCGACCGGCGCCAGACGCAATTCACCCGCGCCGTTCGGTTCGACCACCACGCCACGCGGCGTCATGGCGCGACCGCCATCGGCGCAAGGGAAGCTGCCACCCGACAGGCAGGTCAGTGATTCCGCCGTCAAGCCTCCGGAAACCTCCTCGTTCAGCACATTGGCCAGACCCGGCATCTCACCCGCACGCGTCTGCTGGGTGTCGCCGCGTGCCAAGCTTACCGAACCATTGGAAGAGGCTTGGGCAGTGGCGTCGGTCTGAGCCTGTGCTTCCACGGCGTCCGGGGCGTTTTGCTCCATGGCGCCGCCCAAGGCTTCTTCCAGACTTTGCAGCTCTTGTTCGGGTTCAGCCTGACCTGCGCCGGCCGTAGGGGCCTGTGTGTCAGCCTGCGCTTGCGGAGCGGCGGAAGCGTCTGGTGTCGCGGCGACATCATCGGCCGCAGGTTCAGCCGACGCAGCCTCCGGCTCTGCTTTACTTTGCGCGGCGAGAGGAGCTTCCACGGCGGCCCCATCCTGTCCGGCCTCCGGCGCCTTCGCAGGGGTTGCGGTCTCTGGTGCTGCCTCCTCGGATGCTGCCTCCACCTCTGTTTCGGTCTCCACCTCAGCCTGTGGTGCTGCCTCCGCCTCGGCTTCGGGTGCCGTCTCGCCGTTTGCGGCAGCGGGCTCATCAACAGGGTCGGCACCGCCTTCTTCGGTTGCAGCCGAAGCGTCCTCGGCTTCGGTCGCGGGATCGGCTTCGACCGCCTCGGCATCGTCGGGGGCCGCGTCGCCAGCGGCATTGCCGTCGCCTTCGCTCTCGCTTTCGGAGGCGGCCTCCTCGGCGGCCAACGCGGCTTCGAGGTCGCTGACGGCTGCTTCTGCGTCAGGGTCTTCCTGCGCCGGTTGTGCGTCCGCTTCTGGCGTTTCAGTCTGGGTGTCTGTCTGGGGTTGCAGCAGGGGGTCGGCAGCAGGGGTTTCGGCCTGCGCCAGCAGCAGTGGCCGAGGGGACAGGTCTCCACCCCATCGGGCGGGAAGCGTCGGCTGTGCGGTGGCCAGTTGCGGGGCCAACAGCGACAAACAGGCCGCCAGCGCAGTCGTGTTGTGGATGATCCGGCGCATGGGACACTCCTTTATGCGTGATCGTCTGATCTTCTTGGCAAAATAACAGGAGTGGAACCCGGCGGTTCCCCAAAAGGGCGTGACCGCTTCGTGATCTGGGCATCAAGGTTAATTGGCAGGGGGCTGCCATGAGAAAGGGGGCAGAAACCTGCCCCCTTTCATCCCGTTAATCGATACGCAGAACGAGCGGATCAGACGCCCTCGCCCACGAACGCTTTCTCGACAACAAACTCACGAGGTTCGGAATTTGCCCCTTCGTGCAGGCCCATGCCTTCCAACACGGCTTTCACATCCACGTTGAAGGCCAAGCTGCCGCAGATCATCGCACGGTCGGTTTCAGGGGAAATCGGGGGCAGGTTCAGATCGGTCAGCACCTTACCCGAAGACAGGTTATCGGTGATCCGACCCATGAAGGGCGACGGCTCTCGCGTGGTGGTGGGGTAATACATCAGCCGCTTGGCGAAATCCTCGCCGTAGATCTCACCCAGAAGGGGGTCGTGGCGCAGGTTGTCGACCAGTTCGGCGCCATAGACCAGTTCCTCGGCGGTCCGGCAGGTATGCATCATGATGACCTGTTCGAAACGCTCATAGGTTTCGGGGTCGCGCATCAGGCTGGCAAAGGGCGCGAGGCCGGTGCCGGTGGCCAGGAACCACAGCCGCTTGCCGGGCAGCAGCGCGTCGAGGACCAGCGTGCCCACAGGCTTGGGGCGCAGGATGATCTCGTCACCCGGCTTGATGTGCTGCAGGCGCGAAGTCAGCGGGCCGTCCTGGACCTTGATCGAATAGAATTCCAGTTCATCGTCCCAGTTGGGAGAGGCGATGGAATAAGCGCGCAGGATCGGCTTGCCGTTGTCGCCCGGCAGGCCGATCATCACGAATTCGCCCGAGCGGAAGCGCAGCGAGGCTGGCCGCGTCACGCGGAACGAGAACAGGCTGTCGCTCCAGTGCTTGACCGCGGTCACGGTCTGGGCGTCGGGAAGAGTCTTCTTGGCGGCCTCGGTCACGGGCATGTCCAGCGTCATGGGAATAATCCTCGGTCTTCTAGTCGATAGGGCGGGCAGGCGAAAGGGTCAGCCCACAAGCTGCGCCCGATGGTCCCAGTCCTTCCAGTCGGCGCGGGCGCGCCACTGATCTTCGGGCTGGCGCGCCGCGATGTCGGCGGCGACCTGAACCTCGTCAAAGCCCACGCGGCGGGCCATGGCGTATTGGTCCGCGATCAGGCGGCCGGTGGCGCGCAGGCGGCCCTTGTAGCCCAGTTCCCGCAACCGGCGGGCCAGCGAAAAGCCGCGCCCGTCGCTGAAGGACGGAAAGTCGATGGCGACCAGCGGCAGGTCCATGTGCTCCTGCAGGGTGGCCAGGGCGGTGTCGGGCGCCAGCGTAATCGAGGGTTCGTCGGTGACGGGATGAAAGCCGTCGTCGCGGGCCAGGACGGGCTGTGTGGCGATCTGGGGGTCGGTGCTCATGCCGAAACCTTTCCGCGGACCATACGCCCGCCGATGAAGTGGATGCCGCATTCGGACTTGTCCTGCCCGCGCCAGCGGCCCGAGCGGGGATCCTCGCCCGGTGCGACCGGCGAGGTGCAGGGCGCGCAGCCGATCGAGGGGTATCCCTGCGCCACCAGCGGATGCCGGGGCAGGTTGTTCTCGATCATGTAGTCCTGCACGTCCTCGGGGCGCCAATGGGCCAAGGGGTTCACGCGCAGGCGCGCGGGCGGCTCGGGCTCGAAAAACTCCAGCGCGGCGCGCTGGCCGTTCTGGAATCGCTTGCGGCCGGTGATCCAGGCGTCATAGCCCGACAGCACGCGCTCCAGCGGCACCGTCTTGCGAAAATCGCAGCAAGCGTCGGGGTTCGCCTTGTGCAGCTTGCCGTCCGGATCGTGGGCCGCGACCTCGTCCTCGCTGGCCGTGATGACCTGGACATTGGTCAGGCCCAGCCTGACGGAGACCTCGCGCTGATAGGCCATCGTTTCCGGAAACAGCATCTGCGTGTCGATGAACAGCACCGGCAGGCCGGCCGCCACCTTGCTGACCATGTGCAGCAGCACGACGGATTCCGCGCCAAAGGACGACACCAGCGCCACCTGGCCCAGATCGGGGTCGCTGACCGCCCGACGCAGCACCTCGATGGCTGCATGGTGGCGATAGCGGTCGTTCAACCGCTCCGCGCGCGTGTCGAGGTTGCCGTCAAGCATGGGCAGGGGCCGGATAGAGCGCGGCCTTGAAAGGCGCGGGGCCAAGGCGGCGGTAGGCATCGATGAAGCGTTCGGACGCGTCCTCGCGGACTTCCAGATAGGCGCGCAGCAAGCGGTCGATGGCGGGAACGACCTCTTCGGCCGGAAAGCCCGCACCTGCACGCTCGCCAATGGCCGGGATGTCATAGGCATCGCCGCCCAGCGTGATCTGGTAATTCTCGACGCCCGCACGGTCCAGGCCCAGAATGCCGATATGGCCCAGGTGGTGATGACCGCAGGCATTGATGCAGCCCGAGATGCGGATGTTCAGGTTGCCGATCTCCTCCTCCAGCCCGACCGCGCGGAAGTGGTCGGCGATTTCCTCGGCAATGGGGATCGAGCGGGCGGTGGCCAAGGCGCAATAGTCCATGCCGGGGCAGGCGATGATGTCGCTGGTCAGACCGGCATTGGCGGTGGCGAGATTGGCCTCGCGCAAGGCGGCATAGAGCGCGGGCAAATCGGATTTGTGGACATGCGGCAGGGCCACGTTCTGGTCGTGCATGATCCGCAGGTCGTGATGGCCGTAACGCTCGGCCAGATCGGCCAGCAGGCGCATCTGTTCCGCACTGGCATCGCCCGGTGTCTGGCCTGGTGCCTTCAGCGTCACGATGACACTGGCATAGCCGTCGATGCGGTGGGAATGCAGGTTCGTGTCCGTCCAGCTGCGGAAGGGGGCATTCGCGGCACGCTCGGCCTCATAGCCATCCACGGGTGCATTGCGGAACGAGGGCGCGCGGAAGCGGTCCTTGAACACCGACAGGGCATCCCGGTCCGCTCCGTGGAAGTCGCGGCGGCGTGCCTTGAACTCTTCCTCGATCTCGGCGCGCATGGTGTCCAGACCGCGCTCCATCACGGTGATCTTGATGCGTGCCTTGTACTTGTTGTCGCGGCGGCCCGACAGGTTGTAGGTCGCGATGATCGCCTCGACATAGGGCAGCAGGTCTTCCTCGGGCAGGAAGTCGCGGACCACCTGGCCCAGCAGGGGCGTGCGACCCAGGCCGCCGCCGATCCAGACCTCGAAACCGGTCTTGCCGTCACGCTCGACCAGGCGCAGGCCGATGTCATGGGCGGCGATGACGGCACGATCCTTCTTGCCGCTGGAAATGGCGATCTTGAACTTGCGCGGCAGGAACTGGAACTCGGCATGGTCGGTGGACCAGCTGCGCAGCAGTTCGGCATAGGGGCGAGGGTCCGCAACCTCGTCAAAGGCCGCGCCTGCAAAGGCGTCGGTGGTCACGTTGCGGATCGTGTTGCCGCTGGTCTGGATGGCATGCATGCCGACTTCGGCCAGCGCATCAAGCATGTCCGGAATGTCCACCAGCTTGGGCCAGTTGTACTGGATGTTCTGACGCGTGGTGAAATGGCCATAGCCCTTGTCCCATTTCTGGGCCAGCAGGGCCAGCGTGCGCATCTGGTCGGGGCTGATCGTGCCGTAAGGGATTGCCACCCGCAGCATGTAGGCGTGCAACTGCAGATAAACACCGTTCATCAGGCGCAGGGGGCGGAATTCTTCTTCCGTCAGGCTGCCGTCCAGGCGTCGTTCGACCTGGGCGCGGAACTGGGCCGCACGGTGGCGTACGTAATCGGTCTCGACAGGGCGGACATCAAACATGAGCGGTTTCCGTCTTGGGGGTTTCGGCTTGCCGATCGACCTGGATGCCGTGGAAATAGTTCGAGGGTCCGCGCTGGCGGAAGGCTTCGCGGAAATGCGTGGGCTCGGGGCCATCGGGGCCGCGTCTTGCCTCGACCAGATAAGGGCCGACGACCAGATCCGCCTGGCCGATGGCCTGCAGCAGCGCCAGTTCGGCAATCGCCTCGTCCTCGAAAACGGTGGCCTGCCGGGGGTCGGCCGTCCAGCCGTCGCCGCACATCCAGACGTTATGGCCTTCACGCAGATCGTTGGCGGTGATGACACCCGGTCTGGCGGCGGTCGGGGTAAAGGCTTTGCTCATGTCTGCGGACCTCGTTCTTGATACACTCAATATAGAATTTCGTTCTGGATTCTGACGAGTGGTCAGGCGAAATAAGGATAATCTGAGCAAGGAGCAAGTGATGCAGGAACCCGTTCCCGCCGATATGGCGACAGGACAAACATCTGTCCGGCTGGACGAGGTGGATCGCAAAATCCTGTCCTTGCTGCAACAGGACGCCAGCCTGTCGCTGGACCAGATCGCCGAACGGGTGGGCGCGTCCAAGACGCCTGTCTGGAACCGCATCCGCAAGCTGCGCGAGGCCGGGGTGATCCGCCGCCAGGTCGCGATCCTGGATCCGGACGCGTTGGGGCTCGAGGCCTGTTTCTTTGTGCTGATCCGCACCAGCGAACATGACAAGGACTGGGCCGCCCGCTTTCTGAAGGCGCTGCGCGAGCGGCCCGAGGTGGTCGAGGCGCACCGGCTGGCAGGCGACATCGACTACATCCTCAAGGTGCAGGTGCGGAATGCGCGCGCCTATGACCGCTTCTACCAGTCGCTGATCGGGGAGGTGAAGATCCACAACGTCACCGCACTTCTGTCGATGGAGGAGATCAAGGCCACCAGTGCGCTTCCCATCCCCGACGCCGCGCGCTAGCACCCGTTTCCGGCAAGGGAGGTGCCCATGGCAACCTGTGGGATCTGGCACAGGTCGACCTGCTCGCGCTCGCGCCATGCCTTGGCCGAGTTGCGGGGCAAGGTGACGGCGCGCGATGACGGGCAGGACCCGCCGTTCCGGGCCGAGGTCGCCCAAGCCCTGCCGCATCTGGGGATCGACGCGAGGGCTGCTGCGCCGCAACGGAAAACCCCATGACGCGCTGAAGCTTGCAAACCCGGCGCTGGAGGGCGCGTTGATTTCCGCGATGGCTGGCCACCCCCTGCCAATCGAGCGGCCGGTCTATCGGTCCCGGCGGCGCGCCGTCCCGCAAAACCGAGTCCGCGATCTGCTGGCGGACGCCTGACGATCCTTATTCGTCAACGACGCTGAGGATCTTGGGCAGGGCGGGACAGGGCAGAAGCTGGTTGCGCGCCACGTCGGCCAGGGTGTGGTTGTGCAGGAAGACATAAACATGCGCCGACAGGCTTTCCCACAACCGGTTCGACAGCGTCTGCGCCCGCGAGCCGGAGATCCCGCCCGAAGCGCCCGCGCCGATATGCATGGCGCTGACCGTCTCGTCCACGGCTTCCAGAATCTCGGCCACGCGGATGGTTTCGGGCGTCCGTGCCAGACGATAACCTCCCCCCGGACCGCGCACCGAGCTCACCAGCCCCGCGCGCCTCAGCCGCACGAACAGCTGTTCCAGATAGGGCAGGGAGATGTCCTGCCGTTTCGAGATTTCGGCCAGCGAGGTCAGGTCATCCCCCTTGGCGATGGCGAGATCCACCAGTGCGATGATCGCATAGCGGCCCTTTGTGGACAATTTCATGGCCCGTCCTCCCCGATCCGCATCGCAGACCCTTGCCTTGCATTGACGGGCGGCGTCATCGCGCGTTATGCCCGGCCAGCATGTTTCTTGCCAAGCTGGCGCCGGCTGCCCAGATATTCCGTCTAGAAGCCACGCGCGCACGCGTCAAGAAACCCGACAAGCCCTGTGAAGGACAACCATGCCAGAGCTGATTTTCCCCGGCCCCGAAGGCCGCCTCGAAGGCCGCTATCATCCCCAGCCCGGCAAGCCCGACGCCCCCATCGCCATCGTGCTGCATCCGCATCCGCAATATGGCGGGACGATGAACAACCGGGTCGTCTATAACCTGCATTACGCGTTCCACAAGATGGGCTTCACGGTGATGCGTTTCAACTTCCGGGGCGTGGGTCGCAGCCAGGGAGAGTTCGACCAGGGCATCGGCGAATTGTCGGATGCCGCATCCGCGCTGGATTACCTGCAGGCGATGAACCCGAATTCCAAGCATTGCTGGGTCGCGGGCTTCAGCTTTGGCGCCTGGATCGGGATGCAGCTTCTGATGCGGCGCCCCGAAATCACCGGCTTCATCAGCGTGGCGCCCCCGGCGAACATGTATGACTTCAGCTTTCTGGCACCGTGTCCTTCTTCGGGTCTGATCGTGAACGGCACGGCCGACCGCGTGGCGCCGCCCAAGGACACGAACACGCTGGTTTCGAAGCTGCGCGAGCAGAAGGGCATCACGATCACGCATGAAGAGATCGAGGGCGCGGATCACTTCTTCCGCGACGACGAGGCGCATATGAAGCCGATGATCAACCTGGTGCAAACCTATGTCCGCCGGCGCCTGACCGAGAGCACGCGCTGAACGAAACGCTCCGGGGTGCGTGGCGCGCGCCCCGGACCCAGTATGATGCGGCCCTCCCATGAAAACCCTTTCCGAAATAGACAGGCGGATCGCGTTTCTTTGCGAAGCGGACCGGTTGAAGTCCGTCACCCGTTCCAACGTGCTGATGGATCTGTCGCGCCCCGAGAACAGCGCCGAGCACAGCTGGCATGTGGCCCTGTACGCCATGGTCTTCGGAGCCAGCGACCGGGCCATCGCGATGCTTCTGCTGCATGATCTGGTCGAGATCGACACCGGCGATCAGCCGATCCACCTGAACCATAATGCGGCCGCCTTGGCATTGGCCGAGGCCGAGGCCGCGCGCCGCATCTTTGGCCTGATACCCGACGGTCCCGCGATGGCTGCCCTTTGGACCGAGTTCGAGGCGTCGGCGACACCGGATGCGGTCATGGCCAAGCGCATGGATCATGTTCAGCCGCTGTTCCAGGTCCTGCAGGCAAGGGAGCCGCTGCCCGATCATGTGGTGATCGTGCAGGACAATCTGGCGCGCGGGCGTGCTGCGCGCCTGACAGCGGAATGGCCCGAGGCCGTGGGGGCCGCCAGAACCCTGCTGGCGGGCGGTGCGATGCCGCAGGACGATCTGGGTCGTCGGCTGGCCTTTCTGGCCGAGGCGGATGGGCTCAAGACAGTGCAGCGCGCAAACACGCTGATTGACGGATCGCGGCGCGAAAACAGTGCCGAGCACAGCTGGCACCTGGCCCTTTATGCGCTGGCACTGGGCAACTGCGCAGGGGCGGATGTGTCTCTGGGGCGTGTCATCCGGATGCTGCTGATCCATGATCTGGTCGAAATCGATGTGGGGGACGTTCCGCTGCATTCGGCGGCGGGGCAGGCGCATGGATCGGCCGCCGTGCAGGAGGCCGAAGCAGCCGCGGCACGCCGGATCTTTGGCCTGCTGCCCACGGCGCAGGCCTCGGAGCTGCTGGCCTTGTGGACAGAGTTCGAGGCAGCCGAAACGGCGGATGCGATCTTTGCCAAGGCGCTGGACCGGTGCCAGCCGGCCATACAGAACCTTTGTTCCGGTGGCGCCGGATGGCGTGAGTACCAAGTGACATTCGACCATGTCGTGACCCGGGTGGGGGTCAAGGTCGAGCGCGGAGCCCCCGCTCTGTGGGCTTGGCTGGAGGAGCGCCTGCGATCACATTTCGCATGAGGACGGGGGCCAATCCCTGTCGGTACGGGTCCTCGGGGGAACAACCCTGCGGCTGACGTGTTGTCCCGGCATATGTGAATCACGCGAAACCCCAGGAGGTTCGACATGACCTACAAGGCCCTTACATCGCCGATCGCCCTTACCGCCGCTGCCGTTCTGTCGCTGAGCTCTGCCGCATTCGGCCAGACCATGGTCGGCGGTCAGGAAGTGAACCAGGGCTCGCTGCCTTCGGTGACCGAGCATTGCGCCATGCTGGCAGGACAAGCACCGACAAGTGCGACTGAGACACATGCCAACTCCGGCAATGTGGACGCCGAGGACAATGTGCCGGAAGAGCAGGCGATGGACATGTCGGCGACTGAGGAGGTCGACGGCAACTCGGGCAACATCGAGGCCGAGGACAATCTGCCCGAGGGCGAGCTGGCCGATGTCGCAGCCACTCCGGCGCCGACGGACCCCCAGCCGCAGACGGGCAATGCCGATGCCGATGACAATGTGGGTCTGGTCAATCTGCAGGCCATTACCTTGGCCGACTGTCAAGAAGCCGGGCTGGCCAGCTAATTCTTTCTCGGGAACAGAACTTCAGGCTCCGGGTATTGTCCCGGAGCCTTTGTCTTTATGTCGCGCCGATATTCGAAATTCGGCATGCCATTGCATACAAACTTTGCATCCGGTGCGATTGACGCTATAGCGTCCGGCGAAGCCAATCCAACGCCTGAGGGGGTGTCACATGTCAAAGATCAAGGTCGCCAATCCCGTCGTCGAGCTCGACGGCGACGAGATGACGCGCATCATCTGGGATTTCATCAAGCAGAAACTGATCCTGCCCTATCTGGATGTGGATCTGAAGTATTACGATCTGGGGATCGAGGAGCGTGATCGCACCGACGACCAGATCACCGTGGACGCGGCCGAGGCCATCAAGCAGTACGGCGTGGGCGTCAAATGCGCCACCATCACTCCGGACGAGGCGCGGGTCGAGGAATTCGGCCTGAAGAAGATGTGGCGCAGCCCGAACGGCACGATCCGGAACATCCTGGGCGGCGTGATCTTCCGCGAGCCGATCATTGCAAAGAACGTCCCGCGGCTGGTTCCGGGCTGGACGCAGCCGATCATCGTCGGCCGCCATGCGTTCGGCGACCAGTATCGCGCCACCGACTTCCGTTTCCCCGGCAAGGGCAAGCTGACGATCAAGTTCGTCGGCGACGACGGCGAGACGATCGAGCACGAGGTCTTCAACGCCCCGTCCTCGGGCGTGACCATGGCGATGTACAACCTAGACGACTCGATCCGCGACTTTGCGCGCGCGTCGATGAACTATGGCCTGTCGCGCGGCTACCCGGTCTATCTGTCGACCAAGAACACCATCCTCAAGGCCTATGACGGCCGCTTCAAGGACATCTTCCAGGAAGTTTACGAGGCCGAGTTCGAGGACCAGTTCAAGAAGGCCGGCATCCATTACGAGCACCGCCTGATCGATGACATGGTCGCCTCGGCGATGAAATGGTCGGGCGGCTATGTCTGGGCCTGCAAGAACTATGACGGCGACGTGCAGTCGGACACTGTTGCGCAGGGCTTTGGCTCGCTGGGCCTGATGACCTCTGTCCTGATGACGCCGGACGGGAAGATCGTGGAATCGGAAGCCGCCCACGGTACCGTGACGCGCCATTACCGCGAGCACCAGAAGGGCAACGCGACCTCGACCAACTCGATCGCGTCGATCTTTGCTTGGACAGGGGGCCTCAAGCACCGTGCCAAGCTGGACGACAACGCGGCCCTGCTGAACTTTGCCCAGACCTTGGAACAGGTCACCGTGCAGGCGGTCGAGGATGGCCACATGACCAAGGATCTGGCGCTGCTGGTCGGTCCGGACCAGAAGTGGCTGACCACGATGGGCTACCTGGAGAAGGTGGACGAGTACCTGAACAAGGCGCTGAACTGAGCCGCTTCTTGCGGCACCAGAGGGCCGGGCATCTGCCCGGCCCTTTTTCTTGAAAGGCCCTTTGCGGCGGCTGCGGCAGCGCCCCCCCTTTCTTTGGGGCCGAACCTGCGCTATGTGCCATGCCATCCCCAGCCAGGAGCATCGCGATGAAAGCCGCCGTCGTTACCTTCCCCGGATCGAATTGCGATCGTGACCTGGCGGTTGCGCTGGAACAGGCCGGGGCCCGGGTGACCCGGGTCTGGCACAAGGACCAGTCCCTGCCCGAAGGATTGGATCTCGTGGCCGTTCCGGGAGGGTTTTCCTTTGGGGACTACCTGCGCTGTGGCGCCATTGCGGCCCAGTCGCCCATTTCGGCTGCGCTCAAGGCGCATGCGGCGCGGGGCGGCTATGTCCTAGGCATCTGCAACGGGTTTCAGGTCCTGACCGAACTGGGCCTGCTGCCCGGCGCCCTGATGCGCAACACGGGGCTGACATTCCTGTGCAAGCCCGCCGCACTGCGGGTCGCGACATCCGACAGTGCCTTCACCACGGGCTACAAGGCTGGGCAAATGATCAGCGTTCCGGTGGCCCATCATGACGGGAACTACCAGATCGAGGACGAGGGATTGGCTCGCCTGAAGGATCAGGACCGCATCGCCTTTACTTATGGACCGGGGATCAATGGCTCGGTCGGCGACATCGCGGGTGTGCTTTCGGAAAACCGCCGGGTTCTGGGCATGATGCCTCATCCCGAACGCGCGACTGATCCGGCAACGGGCGGAACGGATGGCGCGGCCCTGTTCCGAGGGCTTGTCGATGCCCTCGCGCATGCCTGACTTGAGCCGGGACGGCGTTCGCTCTAGATTGCGATGGGCAAATCCAGTGGGCGGACCCGTGATTGGACGGTGACGAGGATATCGAGGGCAGGGCGGATCGGCGGCGCGTCAGGGGGACGCTGCTGTTCAATCCGTGGTGGCTGCGCGCCACTGTTGTCCTGATCTTTCTGACGGCTCTTGGAACGATCTGGACCACGAACGCCTGGTTGACGGACCGCTTTTCGGAAAACACGCGGGTGCGGGCCGAACTGCGGTTGGCACTGTACACGGGCAACCTGTTGTCCGAACTGCAGCGCAATTCGGTCGTGCCGCTGCTGCTGGCCCGCGATCCTGCCTTGATCAACGCGTTGAACGGGAACGACTTCTCGACCACTTCCGCGCGTCTGATGACTGCGCAGAAAGAGATCGGAGCAGCCTGGATCCGGCTTCTGGATGCGTCGGGACGGGTCGTGGGCTCGACCGACCGTTACCAGCTTGGCACCAACAGCGTCGCCACCCCCGCCTTTGTCGAGGCCTTGCGGTCGCGCGACACGGTCTTCACCGTGGCAGAGGCGCCTTCCGGCGCCCACGAGTTTTCCTATTCACGGGCCATCCTGTCAGAAGGCCGGACCCTTGGCGTCATTGTCGTCGGCGCCGACCTGACCCGGCTCGAGCGGTCCTGGGCCGGGATTTCCGACGCGGTGGCCGTCACGGACAGCGAAGGGCAGATCATTCTGTCGACCGAGCCGCTGTGGCGCGGATTGACGGTGACCGAAGCCCTGAGTGTCAGATCCGCTCCTTCGGCAATCCAGCGTGCCTTCCAAGTGACCGCCGATTGGACCTCGTCCCCGGCCGATGCTTATGTGCAGGGCCGCGCGGTGATGCAGTCCGAGGCGCGGGTTCCGTTCCGGGGCTGGCGGATGATCAGTTTTACCGCCTACAGCAGCGTGCGCGAGCGGGTGAACGCCATCCTGGCATTGCAGATCATGGGCTTCGCGATCCTGCTTGCGGGGGCTTTCTGGCTGCTGTCGCGGCGGGCCCGGATGCAGTCGCAGGCCTATATGCGCGAATCAGCCGACCTGCGCGCGTTGAACGCCCGCCTGACGCGCGAGATCGCCGAGCGGGAGCGCGTGCAGAAGGAACTGCGCGTGGCCGAGCAGACGATGCAGCAATCCTCCAAGCTGGCCGCCTTGGGCGAGATGTCGGCCGGTGTCAGCCACGAGTTGAACCAGCCTCTGGCTGCGATGAAAACCTATCTGGCCGGGGCGCGCCTGCTGCTGCAGCGGGCCCGCCCCGAAGAGGCGCTGTCCAGCTTTCAGCGCATTGATGACCTGATCGATCGCATGGGCGCCATCACCCGACAGCTGAAATCCTATGCCCGAAAAGGCGGCGAGGCTGTCGAGCCGGTCGATCTGCGTGCCGCTGTCAGCAGCGCCCTGACCATGATGGAGCCACAACTGCGCTCTCGTACCATTCGCATCATCCGTTCGGTCCCGCGGGACCGGGTGATGGTCTTGGCGGACCGGATCCGGTTGGAGCAGGTGCTGATCAACCTGCTGCGCAATGCGGTCGATGCCGTCCGTGAGCGCCGCGAGGCGGCGATCGAAATCACCGTCGAGACCGGGGCTCACGCCTATGTGTCCGTTCGCGATAACGGACCGGGTGTTTCGGACCTGGAAAAGCTGTTTGAACCCTTCTGGACGACCAAGAAGCCTGGTGAGGGCACCGGGCTGGGGCTGGCGATCTCGTCCACGATCGTGGCCGATTTCGGTGGCCGCCTGACGGCGCATAACGAACTCGAGGGCGGCGCCGTCTTCCGGGTCGAATTGCCCCTGCATCGCCCCGGCCAGCCGCGCCAGTCGATGGCCGCCGAATGAAGAATGACGAGAGGATCAGAAAATGTCCCGCAAGCTGAAGATCGCGATTGTGGATGACGAACCGGACATGCGGGAATCGATCAGCCAGTGGCTGGTCCTGTCCGGCTTCGAGACCGAGGCCTTTGCCAGCGCGGAAGAAGCGCTGAAGGTCATCGGTCCTGATTGGCCCGGCGTGGTGGTCAGCGACATCCGGATGCCCGGCATGGATGGCATGGCCTTCCTCAAGCGGCTGATGGGTCTGGATTCGGGTCTGCCGGTCATCATGATCACCGGTCATGGCGATGTGCCCATGGCGGTCGAGGCGATGCGGATCGGGGCCATGGACTTCATGGAAAAGCCCTTCAACCCGGACCGCATGACCCAGTTGGCCAAGAAGGCCACGCAGATGCGGCGCATGACGCTGGACAACCGCGCGCTGCGCCGGGACCTGTCGGAAGGTCAGCAGGTCATGTCCAAGCTGATCGGCGCCAGCCCCGTGATGGAGCGTTTGCGCGAGGATATCCTCGATCTGGGTCAGGCCGACGGGCATGTCCTGATCGACGGTGAAACAGGTACCGGCAAGACGCTGGTCGCCCATGCGCTGCATGCGGTCGGACCGCGGGCGTCGAAGAAGTTCGTGCCGGTGTCCTGCGCCGCATACAACGACGAGACGCTGGCCGCCCGCCTTTTCGGCCCCCTGGAGGATGGTCTGCCCGCCGTCGAGGAGGCGAGGGGCGGCACGCTCTGCCTCGAGGATATCGAGGCCCTGTCCGAGCCCCTGCAGGCGCGGTTGCTGGCCTTCATCAGCGAACAGGGTACCCCTGCCGAGACCCGGATCATCGCCATCTCGAATGCGCGTGGCGAAGGGCGCAGGGCCGAGGATTCGTTGCGCCCCGACCTGTTCTATCGCCTGTCCGCGCTGAAGATCACGCTGCCGCCGCTGCGTGCGCGGGGCGAGGATATCCTGTCGCTGTTCGCCCGCATGACCGAGCAGTTTTCCGAGGAATACGGTTGCGAACCTCCGCAGGTCAGCGCGCAGGAGGCGGCGCAGCTGCTGCAGGCGCCATGGCCGGGAAACATCCGCCAGCTGATCAACGTGTCGGAACGGGCGGTGCTGCAGAACCGGCGGGGATCGGGCTCGATCGCCTCGCTGCTGATGGCCGATGGCGAGGACAACCAGCAGGCCACCACGACCGAAGGCAAGCCGCTGAAGGAATATGTCGAAAGCTTCGAGAAGATGCTGATCGACAACACCATGCGCCGCCACAAGGGCAGCATCGCCAGCGTCATGGAGGAACTGTGCCTGCCGCGCCGCACCTTGAACGAGAAGATGGCGAAGTACGGGCTGCAGCGCGGCGACTATCTGTAAGGGCAACGGCGCAGGGCCATTCGGGTCCTGCGCCATGAAAAACCGGGGACAGCTCGCGCTGTCCCCAGCATATGACTGTTCTGCAGAAAACGATTTAAAATTCTAACTGGTAAAAACTTGTCGCAGAACCTGAACTTGCAGAAAGACTGACCCGCAAGACGCGGAAAACTGGTAACATGAACTGAACGAAGCTTTCTGCTGCGCCCGCATTTTTTGACCGCCAGTGGCTGGACCCGCTGACACTGTTGACCGACTGCCTTTGCCGCACGAGGTTTCGGAAGCTGCTGCAGCCGTATCTCTGTTCTATCCAGTCGCCTTTCGTTTTTCAATTGTACAAAACGACAGGTCAGGTTGCTACTACCTTGAGAGTTCAAGATTAAATGCAATCTTGCGCTATATGTCAGTAACCCGACACAACGGCGCTGTCGGACGCCTGACCCTTGCGAAAGCACGCGCTGGGGATTACCCCGCAGGAAGCATCGAAAGGCAGTCAGCATGAGCGTTTCGTCCGACAAGAAGTTTCACCCCCGCACGCAGGCCGTGCATCACGGCAGCCGTCGCAGCCAGTACGGCGAAATGGCCGAAGCGATCTTTCTGACTCAGGGCTTTGTTTATGACAGCGCTCAGCAGGCGGAAGCGCGCTTTCAGGGCACCGGCCCCGACGAGTTCATCTATGCCCGCTATGGCAACCCGACCAGCCGCATGTTCGAGGACCGGATTGCCGCGCTGGAGGGGACCGAAGACGCCTTTGCCACGGCCAGCGGCATGGCTGCAGTCAACGGTGCGATGTTCGCGATGTGCAAGCCGGGTGACCATGTCGTCGCCGCCCGCGCCCTTTTCGGTTCCTGCCTCTACGTGCTGGACCTGTTGGCGCGATTCGGGGTCGAGGTGACCTATGTCGACGGTACCGATCTTGACCAATGGGCCGCCGCCGTCCGGCCCGGCACGCGCGCTGTCTTTTTCGAAAGCGTTTCGAACCCGACGCTGGAGGTGATCGACTTGAAGGCCGTGGCCGATCTGGCCCATGCGGCCGGTGCGACGGTTGTGGTGGACAACGTCTTCGCCACGCCGGTCTTTTCCAAGGCCGTCGAGCAGGGGGCCGACGTGGTCGTTTATTCGGCAACCAAGCATATCGACGGCGGCGGTCGCGCGCTGGCCGGTGTCATCTGCGGCACGCGGCACTTCGTGCGAGAGGTGGCCGAGCCTTATCTGAAGCACACGGGCGGCGCGATCAGCCCGTTCCATGCGTGGATCATGCTGAACGGGTTGCAGACGATGGACCTGCGCGTGCGGGCACAGGCCGATGCGGCCGCGTCCATTGCCGCGGCGCTGCATGGCCATCCCGCGCTCGACCGCGTGATCTATCCGGGCCTTTCTGATCATCCGCAGCACGATCTGGCCATGCGGCAGATGGGTTCTGGCGGCACGATGATCGCCTTTGACGTGAAGGGCGGAAAGGAGCCGGCCTTCAGTCTGCTGGACAGGTTGGAGATCATCAAGATCTCGAACAACCTGGGCGATGCCAAGTCGATCGTGACCCATCCTGCAACCACCACCCACCAGCGCCTGTCGGATGCCGACAAGGCCCATCTGGGGATCACGCCGGGCCTGCTGCGGCTGTCGGTCGGCCTGGAGGATGCGGGCGATCTGACCGCCGATCTGCTAACCGCGCTGGCGGACTGAGGCCTCACGGGTCGCAACCCGCACACAAGGGGACGCATCCCGGGCTGACATTCGCATCAGGGCCAGCTATATCAGCGGCGTCCGAGCCGGAGCGACCATGACCGAAATTCGTCCCCTGACCCCTGCCTATCCCGCGCTGATCCGCAAGTACGATGCAGATTTCCGCGTTGACGAGGCTTACAAGGATGGCTTGCCGGACCTGCAGAACGGACCGGCCAGCCTGATCGTGGGCGCCCGCGCCCCGATCCAGCATGTCGGCATCTCGAACTTTCGCCTTCCGATCCGCTATCTGACCCGCGACGGCGGCCAGATCACGCTGGAAACCAGCGTGACCGGGACCGTCAGCCTTGAGGCGGACCGCAAGGGCATCAACATGTCCCGCATCATGCGGTCCTTTTACGGGCATTCAGAACATGAGTTCAGCCTGTCCGTGATGGAAGCGGCGCTGGAGGATTACAAATCCCACCTGGATGCATTGGATGCGAGGATCCAGATGCGCTTCAGCTATCCGATGAAGGTCGACTCGCTGCGGTCGGGACTGTCGGGCTGGCAATATTACGATATTGCGCAAGAGGTGATCGAACGGCAGGGCAGCCGGCTGCGGGTGATGCACGTGGATTACGTTTATTCCTCGACTTGCCCCTGTTCTCTGGAACTGTCCGAACATGCGCGGGAAACGCGCGGCCGTCTTGCCACGCCGCATTCGCAACGCTCGGTCGCGCGGATCTCGATGGTGATGGAAGGGCCGGAACGCTTGTGGTTCGAGGATGTGATCGAGCTGTGCCGCCGCGCCGTTCCGACCGAAACGCAGGTGATGGTCAAGCGCGAGGACGAACAAGCCTTTGCCGAACTGAACGCCGCCAACCCGATCTTTGTGGAGGATGCGGTGCGTGCCTTTGCCGCGCAACTGCAGGCGGACCCGCGGATCGGCGATTTCCGGGTCGTGGCCAGCCATCAGGAGTCGCTGCATTCGCATGACGCGGTCAGCCTGCTGACCAGCGGGCCGACCTTTGCGCAAAGCTCTCTCGATCCGGCGACATTTGCGGCGCTGCGCGCCTGACCATCCTGTCAGCCAAGGACGAGGGCTCATGCCTTCCAACTGCCGTTGGTCTGAAACAAAAGCGCAGGGTTTGTTTTTCAGACTTTAGAACCAAACGTGAACGTGCGCTTTCCTTGCGCATGACGAACGCTTATGTTGGGACGCATGGAGCATTTTGACGATTCCGACGATCGGGCCGCTGTGCCCTTGTCGCAAAGAGCCGTGGCCGCGCGGCCTGCACCTTACCTTGACGGGCTGAACGCGGCACAGCGCGCGGCTGTCGAGACGCTGGACGGCCCGGTGCTGATGCTGGCCGGCGCGGGAACCGGCAAGACGCGGGCTCTGACGACGCGCATCGCGCATCTGCTGATGCTGGGCAAGGCGCGGCCGGGGCAGTTGCTGGCAGTGACCTTCACCAACAAGGCTGCGCGCGAGATGAAGGACCGGATCGCCCGGCTGTTGGGCGACGCGGTGGAAGGGATGCCTTGGCTGGGCACCTTCCATTCGATCAGCGTCAAGATCCTGCGGCGGCATGCGGAACTGATCGGTCGCGATGGTCTGCATCTCAAACCCAGCTTCACGATCCTGGACACGGACGACCAGATCCGCCTGCTCAAGCAGCTGATCGCGGCCGAAAACATTGACGAAAAGCGCTGGCCCGCCCGCCAGCTGGCCCATCTGATCGACGGCTGGAAAAACCGCTGCCTGACGCCCGCAAACCTGCCACGCGGCGAAGGCGAGGCCTTCGACAGTTATGGCGGCAAGCTTTATGCGGCCTATCAGGACCGGTTGCTGACGCTGAACGCGGTCGATTTCGGTGACCTGCTGATGCATTGCGTCACCCTGTTTCAGGCGCATCCGGATGTGCTGCGGCAATGGCAGGAGCGGTTCCGTTATATCCTGGTGGACGAATACCAGGATACGAACGTCGCCCAGTACATGTGGCTGCGGCTTCTGGCACAGGCGCATCGGAACATCTGTTGCGTGGGTGACGACGACCAGTCCATCTATGGCTGGCGTGGCGCCGAGGTGGGCAACATCCTGCGCTTTGAAAAGGATTTTCCGGGCGCCGAGGTGATCCGGCTGGAGCAGAACTATCGGTCGACCCCGCAGATACTGGGTGCGGCGTCCCGGCTGATCGCCGCAAATCGCGGGCGGCTGGGCAAGACGCTGTGGACCGATGCCGAAGAGGGCGAAAAGGTGCGCCTGATCGGTCATTGGGACAGCGAGGCCGAGGCGCGCTGGATCGGAGAGGAGATCGAGGCGTTCCAAGGCGGACACCGTGCAAGCATCGGCCGTGTCAGCCTGAATGACATCGCCATTCTGGTTCGTGCCTCGCATCAGATGCGGGCATTCGAGGACCGTTTCATGACCATCGGGTTGCCTTATCGCGTGATCGGCGGCCCGCGCTTTTACGAGCGTCAGGAAATCCGTGACGCGATGGCCTATTTCCGCTTGGTTGTGTCACCCGAAGATGATTTGGCCTTCGAGCGGATCGTGAACACGCCGAAGCGCGGTTTGGGAGACAAGGCGCTGCAGACGATCCAGGTGGCGGCACGGCAGAATGGCGTGAGCCTGCTGGAAGGGGCCAAGATCGTCGTCGACGAAGGGCACCTGGGCGGCAAGGGCGCGGCCAACCTGCGCGCCTTCGTGTCGCTGATCGGGCGCAGCCATGGCGACGTGCTCGCGGGCAGCGGCCATATCGCCCTGGCTGAACGCCTGCTGGACGAATCCGGCTATACGGCCATGTGGCAGAACGACAAGTCGCCCGATGCGCCGGGGCGGCTGGACAACCTCAAGGAACTTGTGAAGGCTTTGGAGGAATTCGAGAACCTTCAGGGTTTTCTGGAGCATGTGGCGCTGGTCATGGATCGCGACGACGGTGATCAGGCCGAACAGGTCAGCATCATGACCCTGCACGGCGCCAAGGGGCTGGAATTTCCGGTCGTGTTTCTGCCGGGATGGGAGGACGGCCTGTTTCCCAACCAGCGCGCGATGGATGAAAACGGCACCAAGGGCCTCGAGGAGGAGCGCCGCCTGGCCTATGTCGGCATCACCCGGGCCGAACGTCTGGCAACCATCAGCTTTGCCGGCAACCGGCGACTCTATGGGCAATGGCAAAGTGCCCTGCCGTCACGATTTGTCGACGAACTGCCCGAAGAGCATGTGGAGGTGCTGACGCCGCCAGGACTTTACGGCGGCGGATACGGGGCGGCGATGGCCTCGGCCGGAACGACCCGCATGGACGAGCGGGTGGCCAAGGCCGACGTGTACAACTCGCCCGGCTGGAAGCGCATGCAGGAACGCGCAAGCGAGCGGCGGGGGCCGGTGCACCGCGCGCCCATCACGATCAATGCGGCGCCCGCGGCACGCTTCACCGTGGGTGACCGCGTGACTCATGCCAAGTTCGGCGAAGGTCAGATCATGGGCATTGCCGAGGACACGTTGACCGTCCAGTTCGAAGGCGGCTTCAAGAACATCAAGGCCGCCTATGTTCAGCCCGCGGATGGCGGGGATGACGTGCCTTTCTGATCGCGCCGCAGCCGCGCGGCCAATCCCCGGGGGGAACGGCGGGCGCGGCTGAGGGCCGCGGCATATTCCGCGTCGATGTCCATGTCGGGATGTTCTTCGGCCAGGCGCAGCAGGCGGAAGTGGACTTGCGCCACGCGTTCGTAATAATCGACAAAGGCATAGTTGATGGCCGCCCCCGTGGCTGCACCCAGCACCGGAACCGCCTGCGCGCCCAGCTTGGTCGTCAGCCGTGCCGCATAAGCACCCGCGAAACGGGAAATCAGCCCGGAAACCGTCTGCCCATTCGTCAGGAGCCGGTTGGCCAGAAAGGATTTGGCGGCTGCATCACCGTCCTCGCCGGGTTCCCCGAACTGAAAGACAGCCAGGCATTCCAGGCGCACGTTCGGGTCGGTGGTGTCGAAGCCGTGCTGTCGGGC
>NZ_JBKGUN010000207.1:0-3309 GCF_046462195.1 Paracoccus sp. (in: a-proteobacteria)
ATCCTGTGCTACCATTGCTCAACCCTTACCAGGGAGCGAGCCATGGATCGAGAAGCTTCATCTGGGCCATGCGTTTTCAAGCCTCCAAAGATCGAGATGGCTCATGGGGCGCTCTCGTCTTTCTCTCTGCTGCGCGTGATGGTCCGCAATCCCGTAGCGGCAGTTCCGCCGGCAGCCTACCAAGAGCCGCACGCTACTCTGCAGGCAGGCGGGCAGACAATGCTGTTTCCGACCGATCCGGCGATTGTTGAGAGCCTTCTCGTGCGGAGGCATGCGGAGTTCGTGAAGTCTCGCCTTTACAGTCGCCTGCTCAATCCGATCCTCGGAAATGGTCTTCTGACTGCGGAGGGCGAAACCTGGCGGTGGCAGCGGCGGCTGGCCGCGCCCGCCTTTCGTGCAGCCGCGCTTTCGAACTACCTGCCTGTCATGCGCAGCCCTTTTGAAGAACTGGTGGAGCGCTGGAAGAAGAACCCGGGACTGCAACGGGTCGATGACGCCATGACAGCGGCGACGATCGCCGTCATCTGCCGAACGTTCTTCTCGGATTTTGACCAACTTGACGCCAGCCGGATCTCACGCGCAATCGAGAGCTACCTCGGGCCCAGCAGCTGGCCCATCGCGTACGAATCGCTGGGGCTGCCCAAGTGGATGCCACACCCGGGCCACCGCAAGATGGAGCGAGCGGCGGGCGAAGGGCGGCAGCTGGTGAGAAACTTCGTGACACGCCGGCGAAGGGAGCGGCAAGATCTGCCCGACCTTGCCCAGATCCTGATGGACGCACATGATCCTGAGACGGGGCGAGTGCTGAGTGACGACGACCTCGTCAGCATGTTCCTCACCCTGATCGCGGCCGGACACGAAACCTCTGCCAATGCGCTGACCTGGGCACTCTACTGCCTTGCGGCCCAGCCCGACCAGCAGGAGGCGCTCGCAGATCATGTCCGGACGGTCGTTGGCGCTGGCCCGGTGGAGGCGTCTCATCTGGAAGCCTTGCCGGATGTAACCCACTTCATCGAGGAGACGATGCGCCTGCTCCCGCCGGTGCCATTGATGAGCCGCCACGCGCTGCACTCCAGCGAGGTGGCCGGAAAGACCATTGAGCCAACGACACTCATCTTCATTCCCATTTATGCAATTCATCGGCATGAGGCACTCTGGTCGAACCCGGATTGCTTTGATCCGATGCGCTTTCGGAGCGAGGCTCAGGCGACACGGCCACGCTGTGCATACCTACCGTTCGGCGCCGGCCCGAGGATCTGCATTGGAGCCAGCTTCGCCATGATGGAAATGGTGGCGGGGCTTGCAACCATGCTCGCAGCGACTCGCTTCCGCCTCCATGACGACACGCCACCGGAACCGCTCCACCGGATCACTCTGCGCCCCCGAAACCCGGTTGTCCTGCGGATCGAGCCGCGCTGTTGAGGGGCGACGACGGCTTCAAAAGCATGCGCCAGACGTCTTGGCCTTGATGCTGATCGCCTCGCGAGGCGGGTAAGGAAGGCCATCAGAGGGACTTAGACCTTGTATGGCCGCAGGAGCATCTTCCGGAAGAAGGTTGCCGCGAGGGCGATGTCAGTGGCCATGCGGTCACTTGTCTCGCCGCCACCATGGCCGCCGGTTTCGCTGGTGCGCAGCATGACGTCCTGCCCCGCCTCACTGAGCCTCTGCGCGAAACGGCGGGCATGTGCGGGATCGACGCGATCGTCGTGGGCAGGCGCGTCGATCAGGATCGGCGGATAGGCAACCTCTGCCCGCAGCCGGACCTGATGGAGAGGTGAGTATGCACGCAGATAGGTGGAATTCTCCTCCTTGTCGGGATCACCATATTCCTCGATCCAAGCGGCGCCTGCTTCGTAGCGGTGAAAGCGCAGCATGTCCGTCACCGGCACGTCGGCCTTGATCGCGCTCCAGTCTTGTGGGTAGCGCGTTGCCATGACGGCGGCGAGCAGTCCACCGTTCGAGCCGCCGACAAACCCGACGCCTCCCGGAGGTGCAATGCCCTGAGCCACCAGATCCCGGGCCACCGCCACACAGTCCTCGAAAGACTTGGGGCGGTTCGACCCCATCGCCTGCTTGTGCCAGTGTGGCCAAACTCACCGCCGCCCCGGATATGCGCAACCGCCACGCCGATCCCGTTCTCGAGAAATGCCGGGCCGTCACCTCTTAGGTAATGAGCAGGGACAGACATCCCGTATCCGCCATAGGCTTGCACCACGATCGGAACAGGCTTCTGAGCCGCCTCGCGCGGCAGGGCGAGGTGTAGGGCACACACCGCATCCGCGGCACCGGCATCCTGAACAACGACCTCTACATCGGCCGGCTGGTCTGGAACCGCCAGCGTTTCGTGAAGGACCCGCAGACAGGCAAGCGGCAGGCGCGCCTGAACCCGCCCGAGGCCTGGGTCATCGAGGAGGTGCCGGAGCTGCGCATTGTCGAGGACGCGCTCTGGCAACGGGTAAAGGAGCGGCAGGACGCCATCCGCAAGGAGATGAACGCGGCCGGCATCCAGGGCGCGGCGCGGCGCCCGGAGCGGGCAAGGCGACCGGTCTACCTGTTCTCCGGTCTTTTCGCCTGCGGCTGCTGCGGAGCCGGGTACACCCTGGTCAACAAGTCCCGCCATGGCTGCGCGGCGGCCCGCGACAAGGGCGCCGCCGTCAGCACAACCGCGCCACTATCCTGCGGGAGGAAGTCGAGACGCGCGTCCTAGAGGGCCTGAGAGCGCGGCTCCTCCATCCGGACCTTGTTACGGCCTTTGTTGCCGAGTACCGCCGCGCTTGGAACGAGGCGCAGGCTGGCGCCAGCGCCGGACGCGCCAAGACACAGCGCGAACTGGCGCAAACGGAGAAGAAGATCGCGGGCCTCCTGCAGGCCATCGAGGACGGCCTGTACCACCCGTCCATGAAGGCCAAGATGCAGGAGCTGGAAGGCTTGAGGTCCCACCTGCAGGAGGAGCTGGCCGAGAACCCGGAGCCCCCGTCCCTGCGCCTGCACCCCAGCCTGACAGATCTCTACCTCGCGAAGATCACCGACCTCACTGCCGCCCTGTCGGACCCGTCCGTCAAGCTGCAGGCCATCGAGGCGCTGCGCAGCCTGATCTCGGAGATCCGGATGATCCCGGACCATTCCGCACCCGGCGGACACTGCATTGAGCTCGTGGGCGAGCTGGCGGGAATTTTGGCTCTGGGGGATGCGGACATGACAAAGCCCTCGCGAATGGCGAGGGCTGATGTCGGGTCGGGAACATTGGTTGCGGGGGCAGGATTTGAACCTGCGGCCTTCAGGTTATGAGCCTGACGAGCTACCGGGCTG
>NZ_JBKGUN010000208.1:0-5106 GCF_046462195.1 Paracoccus sp. (in: a-proteobacteria)
ACCGGACCCGGAAAGCACGCGCCATGAAGTTCACCCTCTCCTGGCTCAAGGAGCATCTCGACACCACTGCGACCCTCGACCAGATCGCCGAGGCGCTGACCGATCTGGGGCTGGAGGTCGAGGAGATCGCGGACCCCGCCGCCAGGTTGGGCACCTTCACGCTGGCGCGGATCGACCATGCCGAGCAGCATCCCGATGCCGACCGCCTGCGCGTCTGCCGCGTCATGACGGACGAGGGCGAAAAGCAGATCGTCTGCGGCGCACCCAACGCGCGTGCGGGAATCACCGTGGTTCTGGCCAAGCCCGGCGATTATGTGCCCGGCATCGACACGACGCTGGGGGTGGGCAAGATCCGCGGCGTCGAAAGCCACGGCATGATGGCCTCCGAACGCGAGCTGGAGTTGTCCGAGGAACATGACGGGATCATCGAGCTGCCCTCGGGCGAGGTCGGCCAGCGTTTTGTCGACTGGCTGGCGCAGAACGCGCCGGACAAGATCGACCCGATGATCCATATCAAGATCACGCCGAACCGTCCCGATGCCTTGGGCGTCCATGGCATCGCGCGCGATCTGGCGGCGCGGGGACTGGGAACGCTGAAGCCCGTCACCGTGCCGCAGATCGATCCAATCTTTCCCTGCACGATCAGTGTCACGATCGACGGTGACGTGGCCGCCAAGGCTCCGTTCTTTGCGGGTCGCGTGCTGCGCGGCGTGACCAACGGTCCGTCGCCCGAATGGCTGCAGAAGCGTCTTCGGGCCATCGGCCTGCGCCCGATCAACGCGCTGGTGGACATCACCAACTTCTTCACCTTTGACCTGAACCGGCCGCTGCACGTTTTTGACGCCGCCAAGGTCACGGGCAACCTGGTCCTGCGCGGGGCGAGGGCGGGGGAGGAACTGGTGGCGCTGGATGACAAGACCTATGCGCTGCCGGAAGGCGCGGTGGTGATCTGTGACGATCAGGGTCCGGAAAGCATTGCGGGTGTCATGGGCGGCGCAGCCTCGGGCGCGTCCGAAGACACCACCGAGGTCTTTGTCGAGGCGGCTTACTTTGATCCGATCAGCACCGCCGCCACCGGTCGCGCGCTGAAGATCAACAGCGACGCCCGCTATCGCTTCGAGCGGGGCATCGACCCCACCTTCACCCTGCCGGGGCTGGAACTGGCGACCCGCATGATCATGGACCTTTGCGGCGGAGAGGCCTCCGAAGTCGTGACCGCAGGCGCCCTGCCAGACGCTGGCCGCGCCTATCGCCTTGACCCGTCCCGCACGACCAGCCTGGTCGGCATGGACATCCCGGAGGCTGATCAGCGCGCCACGCTGGAAGTCTTGGGTTTCCGGCTGGACGGCGACATGGCGCATGTGCCCAGTTGGCGCCCTGACGTTCTGGGCGAGGCCGACCTGGTTGAAGAGATCGCCCGCATCGCCAGCCTGACCAAACTGCAGGGCAAGCCGCTGCCGCGTCCGCGTCCGGGTGTCCCGCAGCCGGTTCTGACGCCGCTGCAGATGCGTGAAAGGGCGGCGCGGCGGATGGCGGCGGCCTTGGGCTACAATGAATGCGTGACCTACAGCTTCATCGACCAGGTGTCGGCCACGCTGTTCGGTGGCGGCAGCGATGCCGTGCGGGTCGAGAACCCGATCAGCAGCGAGATGTCGCATCTGCGTCCCGACCTGCTGCCCGGTCTTCTGGCTGCGGCGGCGCGCAACCAGGCACGCGGCTTTGCCGATCTGGCGCTGTTCGAACTGGGGCCCGTCTTTTCGGGCGGCGAGCCGGGCGAGCAGGCGGTGCGGATCAGCGGGCTTCTGGTCGGACAGATTGCGCCACGCGATCCCTTCGGCAGCCGGCGCAAGGTGGACCTGTATGACGCCAAGGCCGATGCCGAGGCGATCCTGCAGGCCATCGGTGCGCCCGCCAAGGTGCAGATCAACCGCAAGCTGGACGGTTGGTGGCATCCGGGCCGGGCGGGCAACATGGCGCTTGGCCCGAACGTCCTGGCAAGCTTCGGCGAGATCCATCCCAAGGTGCTGCGCCAGATGGATGTCAAGGGATCGGCGGTGGGCTTCACCATCCAGCTGACCGCCGTGCCTTTCCCGAAGGTCAGGACTCCGACACGCCCGGCGCTGGCACTGTCCGAACTGCAGGCGGTCGAGCGCGACTTTGCCTTTGTGGTCGACCCGCAGATCGAGGCGCTGACGCTGGTCAATGCGGCCACGGGTGCGGACAAGGCACTGATCACGCAGGTGACGGTCTTTGACCAGTTCTCGGGACTGGAGGACGGGCGGAAGTCCGTCGCGATCTCGGTCCGGATGCAGCCGCGCGACAAGACGCTGACGGATGCGGAAATCGAGGCCGTGAGTGCCAAGATCATCGACAAGGTGCAGAAAGCCACCGGCGGGACCCTGCGCGGCTGACATTGCCGTGCCCTGGCAGCCTTGCCGCAGCAGGCAGGGAGGCATGCGCGGCGGCTTGCGTGCTTCCGGGGCGGATGACAATCTTGTCCGATCTTGCGCCTCATCCAAAAGGATGAGGCGCTGGAACAATTGGTCCAAGTCGATGGTTCCCCGTCTGCCTCATGGGAGAGGTATGTCTGGGAGGACAGGATGAAACTTTACACCACATTGATGGCCAGCTGCGCTTTCGCCTTTATGGCTGTTTCCGCGCAAGCCGACTGCGCTGCTGATCTGGCACGCCTGACGGGCGAGTCGGGAGCCGCCGATGCGTCCGGGGCCATTTCGAGCGCCGCAGGCGGCACGACCACGGACGCCGGGTCGTCAACGACATCATCGACCATGAGTGACAGCGCCACCGCGACCGGCAGCAGTGACATGGCAGCGGACAGCACCACGACCGGCAGCAGCGACACGACTGCTTCGGGCGGCGGCAGCACCGAGGGGATCTCAAAGGACGGCTCGCTGGCGCCGCTGGAGGGCCAGTCGGGTCAGGACATGAGCACGACGGCCATGTCGGGTCAGGATGTTCAGGCGCAGCAAGAGGGTAAGCCGACCGCTGCAGCCGAAGCCGAACAAGCCATGGAAAGCACCAGTACGGACAGTGCAGCCTCGGCCAACATGGGTTCGGGAAGCGACATGAGCACCACTGGCACGGCCAGCAGCGACATGGCGGCAAGCAGCGGCAGCAGTGACACGTCCGGCAGCGGCGCAGACCGCGATGCCGTTATCGAACGTGCCCGAACCGCCCTGGCTGCCGGTGACGAGGAAGCCTGCAGCGCGGCGATTGCCGAACTGGAAACCCTCTGAAATCTTGCAGTGTCGGGCAGCCCGCTCATCGAGCGTGCGGGCTGCCCGGACCTTGCCCGAAGGATGCTGCCGTAGCGCAGCTTTGCCACCCTCCACCTCAAGGCAATGTCCAGGCATTTGGCCGCCCGTCAGGATCACCTGACCTGAGCTTGCCAAGAGTACTTGCCGCTACGTAATCTTCTGATAAATATCAATGCTGTCTTCGCTTCCGGAAAGACTTTGTGACCGCGCCGCACCTTGCCAAGGGGCAGGTGCTCGGCCCAATACTGGCTGCGGTCGCACTGAGGATCCGCAATGAACGAGATGACGGGCTGCGCCACCTTTCTTGTCGAAACAAGCGAGGTGTCTGCATTGATCAGGAACCATGACTGGTCGTCCACGACCTTGGGGCCCATGCAGCAATGGCCCGCCGCGATGCGCACGACGATCGCGATGATCCTCCGCTCGCCGTTGCCGATGGCAACCCTGTGGGGTGAGGACGGCATTCTGATCTACAACGACGCCTATTCCTTGTTGGCCGGAGCACGCCATCCAAAGGTTCTGGGCATGAATGTGCGGCAGGGTTGGCCCGAAGTTGCGGCGTTCAATGATCACGTGGTCGGGGCCGTTTATGGTCGCGGCGAGACTCTTTCGTTCAAGGATCAGGAACTGACTCTGCTCCGGGGCGATGTGCCTGCTCCGGTCTGGATGAACCTCGATTTTTCCCCGGTTCTGGATGATGACGGTACCCGGTTGGGCGTGATCGCCATCGTGGTCGAAACAACAGAGCGTGTGCTGGCGGATCGCCAGTTGCAGGACCAGCGGGTGCGGCTGCAGCAGATGTACGACCAGTCGCCAACCCTGATGGCGCTGCTGGAAGGGCCGGATCACCGCTTCACGCTCATCAATCCCGCCTATCACAAGATGATCGGGCAGCGCGACATCCTGGGAAGGACCGTGGCGGAAACCCTGACGGAAGCGGTCGAGCAGGGGTATCTGGACCTGCTGAACAAGGTTTATACCAGTGGCACGCCGCATCACATGGATGCGGCCCCTTATGATGTGCCGCTGACGCCGGGAGGGCCGGTCAGGCGCCGGTATCTGGATTTCGTCTATCAGCCCTTGACCAATGCGCGTCACGAAGTGACAGGCATCTTCGTCAACGGCGTTGACGTGACGGAACGTGTTCTGGCGCAGGAAACCATCCGGGAACGCGAGGCCCGGTTCCGGACCTTTGCGGAAACCATGCCGCATCATGTCTGGACGGCATCATCGGATGGCGTTCCGGACTGGGTCAATGAGCGCATGCTCCAGTATTGCGGCCTCGGGATGGAGGCCTTGCAGGACAAGCGCTCGTTCGACCTCATTCATCCCGAGGATCGCGATGAGGCGCTGGACCGGTGGTCGGATGCCTGCGCCAGCGGTCAGCGTTACGAAAGCGAACTGCGGATCCTGCGATACGACGGTCAGTATCGCTGGCATCTGGTCCGTGCCCTTCCATTGCGCAATGACGAGGGCAGCATCACCCTCTGGATCGGGACCAATACCGACATCCATGACCAAAAGCAGGCCGAAACGGAATCCACGCAGGACCGTGACCGCCTGTGGAACCTGTCGCAGGACCTGATGCTGGTCTGCGACTTTGGCGGCATCATCACGGCCATCAATCCCTCGGCGCAGCATCTTCTGGGATGGAGCGAGAGCGAGATGCTGGGCCAGCCGCTGACCCGGTTCCTGCATCCCGATGATGTGGGAGTCACCCAGGCTGAAGTGGGCAACCTGTCGCTTGGTGCCTCGACCCTAGCATTCGAGAACCGGTATCGCTGCAAGGACGGCACCTATCGCCTGCTGGACTGGACCGCTGTTCCGG
>NZ_JBKGUN010000209.1:0-17331 GCF_046462195.1 Paracoccus sp. (in: a-proteobacteria)
AGATCAGGGGTCGAACAAGCCACAGGAGGGCCAGATGGCCGAGATCAAGGACCCGGAAAACACCATCATCGTCGAGCTGAAGGACGGCCGCGTCGTCATCGAGCTGCTGCCCGACGTTGCCCCCAAGCATGCCGAGCGGATGAAAGAACTGGCCCGCGCCGGCGCGTATGACAACGTGGCCTTCCACCGCGTCATCGAAGGTTTCATGGCGCAGACCGGCGACGTGGCCCATGCCAACATGGAAAAAGGCTATAACGCGGGCCGTGCCGGCACGGGCGGATCAGACATGCCGGACCTGCCGGCGGAATTCTCCAAGCTGCCCCATGACCGCGGCACCCTGGGTGCGGCGCGCTCGCAGAACCCCAACAGCGCCAACAGCCAGTTCTTCATCAACTTTGGCGACAACCATTTCCTGAACGGTCAATATACGGTCTATGGCCGCGTGATCGAGGGGATGGAGCATGTGGACAAGATCCAGCGCGGCGAGCCGCCTGCGAACCCGGACCGCATGATCTCGGTCAAGGTGGCTGCCGATGCGTAAGATCGCCCTGATCCCCGCCATCCTGGCCCTGGGCACCGGTGCGGCCCTTGCACAGGTCGCCAACCCGCAGGTCGAGGATACCGATGGCCCGAACATGGTCATCGAGGTGGCCGATGCCGAAGGCAATTCCAAGGGCACGATCGTGCTGGACCTGCGCGAGGACCTGGCGCCCAACCACGTGGCCCGTTTGGTCGAACTGACCGCACAGGGCGCGTACAACGGCGTCGTCTTTCACCGCGTGATCGAGGGCTTCATGGCCCAGACGGGCGATGTCGAGCATGGCCGCCAGGATGGCGACACCGCCATGGCCGGCATGGGCGGTTCCGACCTGCCCGACCTGGAGGCCGAGTTCAGCGACACGACCTTTGACCGCGGCACCGTCGGCATGGCCCGTGCCATGGACCCCAACAGCGCCAACAGCCAGTTCTTCATCGATCTGGCGCCCGCACCCTTTCTTGACGGCGAATACACCGTCGTGGGTCAGCTGATCGAAGGTTGGGACGTTCTGGACGGCATCAAGAAGGGCGATGCCGCAGCCAATGGCTCGGTTGCCGAACCCGACTACATGCTGAACGTCACCATTGCGGCCCCGGGCGATGCCCCGGCCGGAACGCCCGAAGGCGAGGCCGCGGGCGACGACGCCTGAGCCTGCGACAGTCGGACAGGATCAAGGGGGCTGCGGCCCCCTTTTTCACCCTTGCGAGGCGACGCGTGCGCGATCATGCTCTCGCCTCATGAACGCACATGATTTCTCGGAAGCGACCGAGATCACCCCTTCGGGTCCAATCGACCGCGCCAGCCATGGCTGGCGGGCCAAATGCCTGCAACGCCTGATCCGGATGCAGTTGCCGGTGCCGCGCAGCTTTGCCATTTCCGCCGACACCGTTCGCATGATCGCGCAAGGCCGCAACATGCGCCCCGAGGCGCTCCATTCGGTCTTTGCCCGGACCGGGCTGGTCAGCGTGCGTCCTTCGGCCGTGATGCCCGACTGGGGCGGTCCGGGAACGGTTCTGAACGTGGGCATCAACGATGCGCTGCACGACCGGCTGACCGGCATCGTGGGACGCGGCAATGCCGATGCAGTCTATCTGTCCTTTGTGCAAAGCTATGCGATCCACATTGCCCGGCTGGATCCCGACATGTTCACGCAGGACGGACCCGACGCACTGGCCCAAGCCTTGCGCTGTTACCGCGACGAGATGGACGAGGATTTTCCCCAGGACCCGGCGGTGCAGTTGTCGGAAGTGTTGCGCAGCATGGCGCGTGCCTGGGACGGGCCGACGGCGCGGCTGTTGCGCCAGGCCAAGGGGGCCCCTGCCGATGCCCCCCTGGGACTGGTCGTGCAGGACATGGCTCTGGCGCTGGGTCCCGGATTGTGCGGATCGGGAACAATCCAGTTCATCGACCCGGTGACCGGGTCCCCCCGCGTCACGGGCCGGTTCCGTGGCCAGCGCCATGGCGCCGCCGTGGGCGCCGGGGCCGAGACGCTGTTCCTGACCCGGGACGAGCGCGGCCCTTCCTTGGAAGACACCGCGCCCGAGATCTTTGCCGATCTGGTCCGCTTTGGCATCGCCGCCCGGGAGCGCCTGCGCGAGGAAATGCAGATCGAGTTCGTGGTGACCGACGGCCGCATCTCGATCATCGACGCGGTCCGGGTGGCGCGCAGTTCGCGCGCAAGCGTGCGCATCGCCGTCAGCCTGGCACGCGACGGCGTCATTCCCCACGAGGAAGCGCTGATGCGGGTCGAGCCCCGCGCCCTGGCTGACCTGTTGCATCACCAGGTCGATCCCCGTGCGCCTCGCAACGTGATCGCACGCGGCATCGATGCCAGCCCCGGAGCCGCCACGGGCCGCATCGTCTTTTCGTCGGCCGCCGCCCAGGCCAGCCATTCGCGGGACGAGCCCTGCATCCTGGTGCGCCGGGAAACGGCGCCCGAGGATATTCGCGGCATGCATGCCTCGGTCGGGGTGCTGACCGAGCGGGGCGGGACCAGCAGCCATGCGGCGGTGATCGCGCGCGGTCTAGGTCTGCCCTGCATCGTGGGCGCCAACGGCATCGGCATCGATGCCCGCGCGCGCACTCTGCGCGTGGGCGATATCCTTCTGCATGAAGGGGACGAGATCACCATCGACGGCAGTTCGGGCGAGGTGCTGGCCGGTGCCGCGGCGCTGCTGCCGCCGGCGCTGGACGACGCCTTCACGCAGCTGATGGACTGGGCCGCCGCGGCGGGCGGGCTGGGGATCCGCGCCAATGCCGACACGCCCGAGGATGCGCTGGCGGCCCGCCGTTTTCAGGCGCAGGGCATCGGCCTGTGCCGGACCGAGCACATGTTCTTTGACGACGAGCGCCTGCCGGCCATGCGCGAGATGATCTTTGCCGACCGCCCCGAAGACCGGCGCCTGTCGCTTGAACGCATCCTGCCGATGCAGCGCACCGACTTTACCCGCCTGTTCGAGATCATGGCGGGCCTGCCCGTCACGATCCGCCTGTTCGACCCCCCCTTGCACGAATTCCTGCCCCATGACCGCGACGGGTTGCGGGAACTGGCCTCGTCGCTGGACCTGCCGCTTTCGGATGTGACCCGCCGCGTGGAGGCCTTGAGCGAGTTCAACCCGATGCTGGGCATGCGCGGGGTGCGGCTGGGAATCACTGTCCCCGAGATCTATGACATGCAGGCCCGCGCCATCTTCGAGGCGACGGTCGATGCCAGCCACAAGGGCGACCCCGTGGTGCCCGAGATCATGATCCCCCTGGTCAGCGCCATGCGCGAGGTGGAACTGGTCAAGAACCGCATCGACTCGGTCGCGGCCGCCGTCCGGAACGAGCGCCGGGTCGATTTCACCTATCGGCTGGGGGTCATGGTGGAAACGCCGCGCGCGGCCTTGCGGGCGGGCGACATCGCGGCCCATTCCGCCTTTCTGTCCTTTGGCACGAACGACCTGACGCAGATGACCTATGGCCTGTCTCGCGACGACGCGGGACGGTTCATGGGCACCTATGTGGGTCAGGGCGTTTATGCGGAAGACCCGTTTCACGTCCTGGACCAGGACGGAGTGGGCGAACTGGTGCTGATCGGCGTCCAGCGGGCACGGGAACAGTTTCCGGGCATCACCATCAGCGTTTGCGGCGAGCATGGCGGCAATCCCGAATCCATCGCCTTCTGCCATGCGGCGGGCGTGGATTACGTGTCCTGCTCTCCGTTCCGCGTTCCGGTCGCCCGGCTGGCCGCCGCGCAATCCGCGATCCTGGGCAGACGCGCCAGCCACTGCATTGATTCCGCAACTGTAAGTTGTTGATTTTCGATCCATTGTGGTTCGCCCTATGGGCGAGTTGCGCCGATTCACGCCGGAATGCGCCGGGACGTGCGGCAAGTTCCTGCCCAAATTGACACGAAACGGCCCGGTTCCGTCCCTCACACGGATGTGGGATAGCCAGCGCTTTGGTTAAAAATCTAAGCACATCGTCAGCCCGCGCAGCCACGATCCGATCCCGGTCTGCGCTTCTTAACGCCCGCTCAATGCGTGGCCTGTATAGGACTGACTATGCCCAAGCTGATCAACCGGCTGGCGCACGCTTGTCTTTGTGCCGCCACTGCCCTGCCCCTTTTGACCGTCAGCGCCGCCGCAGGGGGAAGTGGTTCCCTCTTCACGTCGGAAGCGTCGATGTTCGGTGCACTTGAGGCTGCAGCACGGACGCCGGGTCTTTCGCCGCTTCTATACACGGACCCGCGGCCTGCGAAAGTGGAAAGCAAGCCGAAAGAGCCTGTTGAACAGCTGCACCTGGCCAGCACGCGGTCCGGCTATTCCAAGGCCGATGTCGACTGCATGGCCGAGGCACTCTATCACGAGGCACGGGGCGAAGGAACGCAAGGCCAGCTTGCCGTGGCCGAGGTGATTCTGAACCGCGTGGACAGCGGCCGCTTTCCGTCCACCGTTTGCGGCGTCATCAACCAGCCCAGCCAGTTCAGCTATACGATCGGCGGGGCCAAGCCGATCCGGAACAAGGCCGCCTATCTGCGCGCCCGTGACATCGCCCAGAACGCCCTTGCCGGCGCGCCGCGCCAATTGACCGGCGGCGCCACCTATTTCCACACACCGGCCGTTCGGCCCGCATGGTCGCGGCGCTTCGAGCGGACGGTCCAGATCGGCCGCCACATCTTCTATCGTACCCAGCAGCGCATCGCATCGAACTGAGGCGGTCCGGCCCTTGCCCATCGCGCGGTTTTGCTGTGAAAGGTGGGCATGGAACATCCTGACCGCATCTTTCTGCGCGACCACGTCCTGACGACCGAGATCGGCGCCTTTCAGTCCGAACGCGGCGTCGACCAGCGCCTGCGCTTCAACCTGACCGTCGATCTGCGCGATGCAGTCTCCGGCGCCGGCGATCACGTTGATCACATCCTGTCCTATGATGTGCTGACGCAGGCCGTGGACACGGCCCTGGCCGACCAGCGCTACAACCTTGTCGAGACGTTGGCCGAACGCATTGCGGCCGAAGTGTTGGCTCATCCCCGCGCCGCGCGGATCGAGGTCATTGTCGAAAAGCTGGACCGCGGACCCGGAGCGCTTGGCGTTTCGATCATCCGTCACCAGGGCCGGGTCGAGGCGACCGGTATCTGCATGGAATGCGGCGTGCGCATCCATGACGCCCACATGCCGGTCCCGCAAGGGGCCGTCGTGATCGTGCCGGCCTCGCCCGCCTCGCTTCGCGCTCAAGGTCGCCATGCAAGGCGGATCACGCTTCTGGCGCTGGACCAGGCGGCCTGGGCACTGGCGGATCAGCTGAACCTCGAGGTTGCGGCAACGCGCACCGAACTGGACGCCGCGATGCAGATGCGGACGCCGGTGGTCTGGGCACCGGCCGGTCTGGCCGCCGATGCCCCCGAGGCCGGCGAAACGCCCGAAACGCTTGGCCTCTGGATGGCCACCCGGCTGGGGGCAAGGTGGCTCGAACTGCCGCATGCGCCCGCGGATCCCCTGCCCCCGCTGCCCGAAGGACTGACGCTGGTCCTGCCGGACGCTGTGTGATTTCCGCTTTGTGATGCGCGTTTATTACCGCCCCATCCCCCAGGCACAGGGCGCGCGCTGGTCTCTGGCAGGCGGCTGGACGGGTTTTTCCCTGCTCGAGCGGCTGGAGCGCGGCCGTCCCGCCGAAATCGTGGACAGCGCCCCGGACGAGGTGATCGCGGCATTGACCGCACCCCGCCCTGGCCTCCTGGGCCTGACCCTGGACCGGCCGCGGCTGATGGGCATCGTGAACGCGACACCCGACAGCTTTTCCGACGGCGGTCATTATGATCCGGTCCGGCAGGCGCAGGCGCTGGTCGATCAGGGCGCCGACATCCTGGACATCGGGGGCGAATCGACCCGTCCCGGCGCGGCCGAGATCGAGGCGCAGCAAGAGATCGGGCGCATCCTGCCGCCCATCCGCGCCGCAGCGGGCCTTGCGCCCGTTTCCGTCGACACGCGCAAGGCCGTGGTGGCGCAGGCCGCGCTGGGGGCCGGGGCCGCCATGGTCAATGACGTGTCGGGCTTTGACTTCGATCCGCGTCTGGCAGGCGTAGTTGCGGGAACAGGGGTGCCGGTCTGCCTGATGCACGCCCAAGGACTGCCGCGGACGATGCAGGACGACCCACGCTATGACGACGTGTTGCTTGACGTTTACGACGCACTGGAGGCGCGTGTGGCGCGGGCGCGCAAGGCTGGCGTTTCGGCCGACAGGATCATCATCGATCCGGGTATCGGTTTCGGCAAGACGCAGGCGCATAATCTGGCCATCCTGCGACGCATCTCGCTTTATCATGGACTGGGATACCCGATTCTCCTGGGCCTCTCGCGCAAGCGCTTCATCGGCGATATCGGCGGTGCCGCCACCCCTGCGGGACGGGCGGCGGGCACGCTGGCGCTGACGATCGCCGCCGTGGCCCAGGGAGTCCAGATCCACCGCGTCCATGATGTCGCGGATCATGCACAAGGGCTGCGCCTGATCGCGGCCCTTCAAGAACAAGGATAACGGGACATGAGCAGAAAGCTTTTCGGCACCGACGGCGTCCGCGGGCGCGCGAATACCCATCCGATGACGGCCGAGATGGCGCTGCGCCTTGGCGCCGCCGCGGGCCGCTATTTTCGTCGCGACGGCCGGAACCGGCACCGGGTGGTGATCGGCAAGGATACCCGCCTGTCAGGTTACATGCTTGAAAACGCCCTGACGGCGGGGCTGACCAGCACGGGCATGAACGTGCTGCTGCTGGGGCCGGTGCCGACGCCGGCGGTGGGCTTTCTGACGCGGTCCATGCGAGCGGATCTGGGCATCATGATCTCGGCCAGCCACAATCCGGCCGAGGACAACGGGATCAAGTTCTTTGGCCCCGACGGTTTCAAGCTGTCGGATGAAGCCGAAGCCGAGATCGAGGCGATCGTGGCCGGCGAGATCGAGCCCGCGCAACCCGACAACATCGGCCGGGCGCGCCGGATCGAGGACGGGCGCGGCCGATACATGGAATATGCCAAGACGACCCTGCCGGCGGGACTGCGTCTGGACGGGCTGAGGGTCGTTCTGGACTGCGCCAACGGAGCCGCCTATCGCGCCGCCCCCGAGGTGCTGTGGGAGCTGGGCGCCGATGTGATCCCCCTGGGCGTGGATCCCGACGGTTCCAATATCAATGCAGGCGTCGGCAGCACTCATCCGGAAGCCTGCGCACGGGCCGTGCGCGACAGCGGGGCCGATCTGGGGATCAGCCTGGACGGGGACGCCGACCGCGTCGTGATCGTCGACCAGACGGGGCGCGTGGCGGATGGCGACCAGATCATGGCGCTGCTGGCCGGACGTTGGGCCAAGCAGGGCCGCCTTGCAGGCGGTGCCCTGGTGGCCACGGTCATGTCGAACCTGGGGCTGGAGCATTTCCTGACCGGACGCGGCCTGCGCCTCGAAAGAACGCAGGTGGGCGACCGTTACGTGGTCGAGCGGATGCGCGCCGGCGGCTTCAACCTGGGGGGCGAACAATCGGGGCATATCGTGATGACCGATTACGCCACGACCGGAGACGGACTGGTGGCTGCGATGCAGGTCCTGGCCGCGATGGCCGAAACCGGCCAGCAGGCCAGCGAACTGGTGTCGCAGTTCCATCCTGTGCCGCAACTGCTCAAGAACGTGCGCTTTGCCGCGGGCGCCGATCCCCTGGCAGCCGATCCGGTACGCCGCGTGATTGCCGATGCCGAGGCACGGCTGGCAGGGCACGGCCGGGTCCTGATCCGCAAATCCGGAACCGAGCCGCTGATTCGGGTGATGGCCGAGGCCGAGGACGAAATCGTGCTGCGTCAGGTGGTCGACGACATCGTCGGCGCGGTCGAGGCCGCGGCCTGATGGGCACCTCCCGCGACAACGGGGACCGTCATTCCCCTCTTGTCGCGGGATCGAACATGCCCTGTCAGGGATGATCCCCGACGGGATCAAAGTCGTACAGCCAGTCAAAGCGGCCGGGCATCAGCGACGGCGCGAGGCGTCCCGACAGGCGCAGGATGGCATGTGCCGCCGCGCGCTTTGGTCCCGACAGGTGATAGTTCCGCGCGTTGGCATTCGCCGTCTCGACGATGCGCTGGCATCGGGGCTGGCGAAGCTGCTGGTATCGGACCAGCGCGCGCGCCTGGTCGGCCTCCGCATCAAGACAGGACGCCAGGACCCATGCATCCTCCACCGCCATTCCCGCCCCCTGGGCCAGAAAGGGAAGCGTCGGATGCGCCGCGTCGCCCAGGATAACCCTGCGACCGTCCTGCCAGGTCGCGGCCACCTGGTGACGGAACAGGCCCCACAGGTGCACGTGCCGGACCCGTGACAGCCATTCCGGAACGGTGCCTCCGAAACCGGCAAAGGCCGCCCGCAACTGGTCCGGATCACCCGGATGCGCCCAGCCCTCGTCCTGCCAGTCACGCCTTTCCTCGACCGCCACGATGTTGCGCAGGCCATGGGCCAAGGGATAGCTGACGAGATGCCGTCCTGGCCCCATATGAACCTGCGCCTCAGGCACGGCGGGACCCGGGTCGTCGATAATGGCGCGCCAGGCGGTTTGTCCGGTAAAGAACGGCACCTCGCGTCCGTTCAGGGCGCGGCGCACCTGACTGTGAAGCCCGTCTGCGCCGATCAGCAGGTCGGCCTGCGGCAGGTCGCCGACCTCTTGACCCAGGGACAGCGTGACCCCCGCGGCCTTGGCAGCCGAGGCAAGGATGTCGATCACCCGGGCGCGGTGGATCAGCAGGAACAGCGCATTGGGCCGATGCGCGATCAGGTCCATCCGCAGGACCGTGTCGCCAGTGGCATTCCTCAGATGCACCGCCCTGTTGCGCAAACTGTGCGCCGCCAGCGCATCCGTCAGGCCAAGCGCGTCCAGAACCCGGAAGGCATTGGCCGAAAGCTGGAGGCCAGCCCCTACCTCGGTCAGTGCAGGTGCGCGTTCCAGAACCGTGACCTGCGCCCCGCGCCGCGCCAAGGCCAGCGCCGCCGTCAGCCCACCGATCCCTGCACCCACGACCACGACGGTCCGGCCTTGCAGAAAGCCGGTCATGACCTGTCCTGCCGGTACAGCGGTTTCAGCATGTCTCCGGCCAAAAACCACATCCTGTTCCGGAACCGGACCGGAGGAAACGGTGCGCGCCCTTGCATGGGCCTGTCAGTCGTCGCGGTGAACGCGTTCCTTGCGCTCGTGACGTTCCTGCGCTTCCAGCGTCATGGTGGCGATGGGGCGGGCGTCGAGGCGGCGCAGGCTGATCGGCTCTCCGGTCATCTCGCAATAACCGTATTCGCCGGTCTCGATGCGGCGCAGGGCGGCATCGATCTTGCTGACCAGCTTGCGCTGGCGGTCGCGGGTGCGCAATTCGAGGGCGCGGTCCGTTTCCTCGCTGGCGCGATCGGCCAGGTCGGGAACGCTGCGGGCACTGTCCTGCAGGCCTTCCAGCGTTTCGGCCGACTGGTCCAGCAATTCCTGCTTCCAGGCCTCCAGCTTCCGGCGGAAGTATTCGAGCTGACGCTCGTTCATGAAGGGCTCGTCCTCGGCGGGACGATAATCCTGGGGAAGGAAGGTCTGGGCTTTCATACGTCCTCCGGCGGCGCCGGGCGGAGCAAATTTACCGGCACCTGCGCGTCCCCATAAAGTATGGCCGCCGTCTTGTCACTAGGCTTGAAGGGGCTAATTGTGCGTAATCTGCAACTCGGTGCAGCCATTCAACAGCCCGCGCCAAGCAGTTCACGCAAAAGGAGAGTTTGGATGCAATTCACCGGGACCGACCGCTATGTGGCGCCGCCTGACTTGGCCTTGGCGGTCGATGCCGCCGTCACGCTGGAACGCCCGCTGCTGGTCAAGGGAGAGCCCGGCACCGGCAAGACCGAGCTGGCGCGGCAGGTCGCGGCGAGCCTGGAAATGCCGATCATCGAATGGCATGTGAAATCCACCACCAAGGCGCAGCAGGGGCTTTACGAATATGACGCCGTCAGCCGGTTGCGCGACAGCCAGCTGGGGGACGCGCGGGTCCATGATGTCGCGAACTATATCCGCAAGGGCAAGCTGTGGCAGGCTTTCGAGGCGCCCGCCAAGGTGGTCCTGCTGATCGACGAGGTGGACAAGGCCGATATCGAGTTTCCCAACGACCTGCTGCAGGAACTGGACCGGATGGAGTTCCACGTCTACGAAACGGGCCAAACCATCCGTGCCGCCCACCGGCCGGTGGTCATCATCACCTCCAACAACGAAAAGGAACTGCCGGACGCGTTCCTGCGCCGTTGCTTCTTCCACTATATCCGCTTTCCGGACGCCCCGACGCTGAAGGCCATCGTCGAGGTGCATTACCCTGGCGTGAAGCCCCGCCTGCTGGAAACCGCACTGGCGCAGTTCATGGATCTGCGCGACGCGCCGGGGCTGAAGAAGAAGCCTTCGACCAGTGAATTCCTGGACTGGCTCAAGCTGATCCTGGCCGAGGATCTGGGTCCCGAGGATCTGGCCCGCGATCCCGCCACGATGCTGCCCCGCCTGCATGGCGCGCTGCTGAAGAACGAGCAGGATGTGGCGCTGTTCGAGAAACTGGCCTTCATGGCGCGACGTCAGGGGCGTTGAAGGGGGACCCGGAGGCCCCCCATCGGCTCAGTTGGCGGGGGTTTCCGGCAGCGGCTCGACGATGCCGGGAACGATGGGCTCGTCCGGAGCCGGGGCACCGGCATCAGGCAGCGGCGGGATGACATCGGGCGCGTCTTCGGGCACCGGGGGATGATCGCCCTGATCCATGTTGTGTCCCATGCCGTGCCCTTTGCCATGCCCGCCCCGGTGCATCGGCATGGACGCGCAGGCGCCATCTCCCGTCAGGGCATATTCGATCTCGACCTGCGCCGACATGTCCATCTGGCCGGGCTGGACGGGAACCGCATCGGCCATCGAGGCCTCCATCCGCATCATCGGGCGCGGCCCGCCGTTGCCGGTCGCCTGATCGCGCAGGGTCAGGACCGAGCCAAGCGTCAGACCGGCCGCCTGGGCCAGCACCTCGGCCTTGCGGCGGGCGTCGGCGACCGCGTCGCGGCGCGCGCTGTCCAAGGCCTCTGCCCCGTCCTCGCGGGTAAAGGTGATGCCGTTGATCTCGTTCGCGCCGGCCGCGACGATGGCGTCCAGAACCTCGCCCAGCCGCTCCAGTTGGGATACGCGAACGGTCACGATGTTGCTGGCCTGATAACCGGTGACTTCGGGCGCCTGCCCGTCGCCATAGCGCATCAGCGGATTGAGGTTCAGGCCCGCGGTCTGGATCTGCGCCTCGTCGATACCCGCCCCTGTCAGGGCCTCGATCACGGCACGCTGTTGTTCCGAATTCCGCGTCATCGCGTCGGCGGCGCTTTCGGCCTGGGTGGTCACGCCCAGCTGGACCGTTGCCAGATCCGGCGCGACGCGTGACTGTCCCTCGCCCGTGACGGTCAGGCGCGAAGGACCGTTCATGGGGCCGCAGAATTGGGGTGCTGCCAGTGCGGGACCGGCGACCAGCGCCGCGACCGCACCCGACAGCAGGATCCGCCGGGTCTTTCTGGGGAAAAAGAACGATGTCATGGGTGATCCTTTCTGATCGCGCTCATTGTTCAAGTGATGCCTTGCCGCAAGGCACGATCCTAGCCCCGACCGCGTCGAAAGCGATCACAGATGTGCCAGTTCTTCTTTCAACAGTCCACAATTTGCGGTAGTGGTGGGTAAGGTCAACGACACCATGCGCATTGATCGCATGGTGCAAATCGAGCAGCGAACCACATATATGAACAAGCACGTCGCGCCCCCTGAATTCGCCATGAGCTTCACACAGGAAGCCGTGCAACTGGAACGCCGGGACGGGTTGGCATGGCAACCCCTCGGGCAGGCCCGCTTCGCCGGCGGCGATCTGGCAGGGGTGCTGAACGCCCTGCGGGACAAGGCCGGCGGCCAGACGGGCGAACTGGACACGGTTCTGGTCATTCCCGACGACCAGATCCTCTACACCACGCTGACGGTTCCTTTCGGCGCGGATACGGCCACAACCATTGCGCGTGCACTGGAATCGGTTACCCCCTACCGGGCCGAGGATCTGGTCTTTGATTGGTGCCCTTCCGCCAATGGCGAAATCGAGACGCTGCGCGTGGCTGCCGTCGCCCGCCGAACCCTGGATGAGGCTGAGGACTTCGCCCGCGCCCAGGGCTTTCGTCCGTCCGGCTTTCAGGCGCGGCCGGACGACGGGCGCTTCGACGGACAGCCGGATTTCGGCACGTCCCGCCTGGTGCAGGAGGAATACAACCGCCGCCCCTTCAGCGGCCCCGACCTGATGCAGGCGCGCATTACCGCCCCCATGATCGAGGCGGCGCCGGAAGCGGTCCGCCCCGCCGCCGCCAAGGCCGTGGCTGTTCCGACCGTGATCTCGCGCGTGACGCCCCATGTCGTGCCGGCCGCTGCCGGAACCATGCCCGCAGCGGCCGCATCGGAGCAGGCAACAGCCGGCGAGGATGCGCCCGCCGCCACGGATCAGTCGCCACGCACGGGAACAGCCGTCATCCGTCACGGACAGGCGGCACCTCTGGCCGCCACCCGTTTGTCGGCGCGGGCGGAAGCCGTGCGCAACCGTGCCGCGGCCGCCCGTGCGCATCCTGCGGATGATCCTGATGACGACGATGCCGGCACGACCGGTCTGGCCGGGCGTTTGGGCCAGCTGGACCCGGCGCGCCTGCCCGTACTGATCGGGATCCTGGCACTGGGGCTGGTCTTGGCCTTCCTGTTCCTGGGCAACCCGTCGGGACCCGGCGAGGCCCCGGTGACGGCGCAGAACCCCGAAACCCTCGCGCCTGTCCCCGAGCCCGAGGCACAGCAAACCGCAGCGATCAAGGCAGAGCCTGTTCAGAACGTGGCACCACAGGTGTCCCAGCAGACGGCCCCCGCCGCCGTGACGCCCACGCCGGATGTGTCTGCACCGAACCCTGCGACATCAACCGAACCTGTACCCGCCGAGCAGGCCCCCGTCGCGGCAGCCGAAGCTCCGACCGATGCGGATGACGCGCTGACGCGCGCCCTGGCCGAAGCCATTGCCGCCCCCGAACCCGCCGCGACACAGCCGCAGCCTGTATCGGACGAGCAGGTCGCACCGGCGCAACTGATCGCAACGGCCTCGCAAACGGCGGCAAGCGCTGCCGGGATTGACACCGCCACGGTTGCCGAACAGGCACCCGTCCCCGCGCCAGCCACGCCGACCGAAACGGCGCCTGCCGAGGCTGCGGCACCGCGGCTGGCGGAACCGGCGGCACCCCCGCCTGCGGCTCCGCGTGCGGCCCAGCCTTCGGCCGCGGCCTCCGCACCGCCGCCTGCACCCGCTGCCAATGCGGCACCGGCACCTGCAAGCCCGGCAGTTCGGCCAGTCCGCCCGCCGCGGGCAACCCCTGCCGCAGCGGCTGCCCCTGCCGCGCCCGACAGCCGGCCCGTTGTGCCGGGCAACCCGGCCCCCGCGAACCGGGCGGCGTTGCCTCAGCCGGCCGCCGTTCCCGCCAGTCGTCCTCCTGCGCGCCCGGCCGCACGTCCCGTGGCAGCCACTGCGCCTGCTCCGGCGGCGCCTGTTGCGGCTGCACCCGCTGCAAGTGCACCCGCCGCGGCTGCCCCGGCCGCAACACGCCCGCAGGCGGCGCAGCGCCCGCCCAGCCCCAACCGCTCCGCCCCGGCAACGGCTCCGGCCACCGCCACCCCGGCGCCTGCCCCTGCCCCCGTGCCTGCAGCCACGGCGGGCAGCAACCGCCCGCCCCAGCGCCCCGCGAACCTGTCCTTGCTGGAGGAAGGCAGCCTCAGCGAAGCCTCGCTTCCCCACGTCCTGACGCAGGGCGAAAAGGCGTTGATCCGGCAACAGCTTCGCGACCTGCGGACGGCGCAGGCCGGGGCCGCGGGCCTGACCGAGGCCGAGCGTGGGCTGGTGTTCCAGATCGCCGATGCGCGTCCGACGCGCAAACCCGTTGCCGTCCGTGCGCCTTCGCAAAAGGCCGTGACCAGTGCCATCGGCAGCGCGCGCCCGGAAGCGCGCGGCACGACCTCTGAAAGGCCTGCAGCCACCACCGCCGCGCCGGTGGAGGGCCGCATGGCCCGTTCGGCCCGCCCCAGTGCCCGCCCGGGATCACGTCCGGCCGCGCCCGCAGGACGCGGCAGCTTGTCGGCCGGTGCGGTCGAGCGAGCCATTGCCAGCGCCATCGAGAACAGCCCCGCCGCGCCGGGTGCCGTTCCCTTGACGGCGCTAACCTCCTCGGCCCTGCCGCCGCGCCGCGTGGCGGGCGCCGCCAGCACGGTTGCCGCTGCGGCAGGCGCAAGCGCCAATGCCATGATCGCATCGGCAGCCCCGGTTGCTGCGGCGATCTCGCCTTCGGCTGCCGACCTGCGTGCGGCCGCCGAAGCCCAGGCGTCCGCAGCCGCACAGGCAGCCCAGGACGAACAGCGTCGCCAGGATGCCGAACTGCAGGCCCAAGCCGAGGCGCGCGCCCGTTCGCAGGCCGCCGCCGACGCCCGCGCCGAGGCGCAGGCCCGTGCCCAGGCCGAAGCTCGCGCTCGCGCGCAGGCCGAGGCCGAGGCACGCACCGCAGCGGCCCGCAACCAGCGCTATCAGCCCCCGGAAATCGACCAGGAGCCCGAAGTCGTCGCCGCGGTCCCTCAGAACGCCGTTGGCAATGCCGCAGCCAGCGCAACGGTCAAGGACGGGATCCAGCTGAAAAGCACCCAGATCATCGGGACGATCGGTGCGGGCCAGGCCAGCCGGGCGCTTGTGCGCCTGTCGAACGGCCGCGTGCTGACCCTCCGCATCGGCGACAAGATCAATGGCGGCACGATCAGCGCCATTGGCGACAGCCGCATCACCTATCAGAAGGCCGGCCGCGCCCATGCCCTTGGCGTGCTGAACGGTCAGTAAAACCTGCGGTCAGCCGTCCAGTCGACGGACATCGAAGCCTTCTTCGCGCAGCAGGTTCAGAACCCCCGCTTCGCCCGGAAGATGCAGCGCCCCAAAGGCTGCCACGATTCCCTTGCCCTCTGCCGCAGCCGCTTCGGCACCTTCGGTCAACGGTTCGATCCAGTCGCGATTGCGGTCATCCATCAGCCGGGTTTGTGCAAAGACCATCTGGCGGTCCACCTCGTCACGCGACAAGCCCGAACTTTTATAAGCCTCGAAGCGTCCAAACTCCCAGATCTTCCACACATCCCCCTCGAAATAGGTTTCGGTCAGCGTGACTGCATAATCGTCGGCATGGGCCGCCGAGGGCAGCGAAGCGCGGATCATGTCCAGTTCCTCCTCGGGCGACAGTCCTTGGAACAAGCCAAAGACGGTGTCCCAAGGCTCCAGCGCCCGGACCGGAACATCGCCCTGCTGAGCCTCGGACACCAGCAGGTGATCAAGCCCCCCCGCTTCCGCCCCTTCATCGGTCATCACGCTCATCATGCAGGGCGAGATGCCCAGCAGCATCGACACATACCAGGGCCGTAGCCGCGAGGTCATGACCGCCGGCATGCCCCGGTCCGCCATCGCCTTGGACAAGGCCTGCCATTCATCTTCGGACAACCGCTCGGGCAGCGTCGGCCCGGTCGGATCGACCATCAGGGTCGGATCCTCGGTCAGGGCGCGGGTCAGCCTTGCCTCTTCGTCGGGACCGGCCTCGACGTAGAGGGCTGCGGCATCCGCGAGTGCGGGCTGAAGACGGCTGACCATGGCCTGATGGCGCGCATCGGCGAAATGATACGTCCCAACCAGAGTGATCCGCTGATCGTCGCGCACGGCCTCGTAAAGGATGCCCTTGCGGAAGGGCACATCCGCCACGGCGGCCTCGATGGCGGCAGCACGCTCGGGGGGCATCGTCCGGAAAAGGTTCTCTCCCTCGCACTGATCGGCAAGCGCCACAGTGGTCGTCGCGGCAAGGACAAGGGCGGCAATGGCGCCATGGCGCATCGGGCATCTTCCTGTTCTGATCATGCCGCCGAAGGTGCCACGGATTGCCGGCAAGGGCCAGCCGCCGCCATCGCTTCGATCGCGAAACCCGTTGACAGGGCCGCCTGATTTTCATAAATCACCGTCATTGGCACTCGCATCCGGTGAGTGCCAACAGGCAACACTGCAACCTGAAACATCGGAGTGTTCTACAATGGCATTCAAACCGCTGCATGACCGCGTGCTGGTCCGCCGCGTCCAGGGCGAAGAAAAGACCAAGGGCGGTCTGATCATCCCCGACAACGCCAAGGAAAAGCCTGCCGAAGGCGAGATCATCTCGGTCGGCGATGGCGCACGCAAGGACTCGGGCGAGCTGATTGCACCCTCGGTGAAGGCAGGCGACCGCGTCCTGTTCGGCAAGTGGTCGGGCACCGAGGTCACGGTCGACGGCGAAGAGCTGCTGATCATGAAGGAAAGCGACATCCTGGGCGTGATCAACTGATCACCCGCCTGTTGCTTCCGTTCCCCAGAAATTCAGGAGATTCTCATGGCTGCTAAAGAAGTCAAGTTCAGCACCGACGCACGCGACCGGATGCTGCGCGGCGTCAACATCCTGGCCGACGCCGTCAAGGTCACCCTGGGCCCCAAGGGCCGCAATGTCGTCATCGACAAATCCTTCGGCGCACCGCGCATCACCAAGGACGGTGTGTCGGTTGCCAAGGAAATCGAACTGTCCGACAAGTTCGAGAACATGGGCGCCCAGATGGTCCGCGAAGTCGCTTCGCGCACCAATGACGAGGCCGGCGACGGCACCACCACCGCGACGGTTCTGGCCCAGGCCATCGTCAAGGAAGGCATGAAGGCGGTCGCCGCCGGCATGAACCCGATGGATCTGAAGCGCGGCATCGATCAGGCCACCCTGAAGGTCGTCGAGGCCATCAAGGCCGCCGCCCGTCCTGTCAACGACAGCGACGAAGTGGCTCAGGTCGGCACCATCTCGGCCAACGGCGAAGCCAATATCGGCCGCTTCATCGCCGACGCGATGCAGAAGGTCGGCAACGAAGGTGTCATCACCGTCGAAGAGAACAAGGGGATGGAGACCGAGGTCGAAGTCGTCGAAGGCATGCAGTTCGACCGCGGCTACCTGTCGCCCTATTTCGTGACCAACCCGGACAAGATGCTGGCCGAGCTGGAAGATGCCTATATCCTGCTGCACGAGAAGAAGCTGTCGTCGCTGCAGCCGATGGTTCCGCTGCTGGAAGCCGTGATCCAGTCGGGCAAGCCGCTGATCATCGTGGCCGAGGACGTCGAAGGCGAGGCTCTGGCCACGCTGGTCGTCAACAAGCTGCGCGGCGGCCTGAAGATCGC
>NZ_JBKGUN010000210.1:0-12134 GCF_046462195.1 Paracoccus sp. (in: a-proteobacteria)
GCCCCAGCCCACCAGCTGGGGCGGGACCGGTCCCGCCGCCGCGCTGGACATCGCGATGGGCCAGGCCTACGGACGGGCCTGAGGGGGCAACGGTCCCCGCCGGACAAAGGGGGAAACCATGAGCGATTTCGACGACATCAACGCCCGCGGACTGGTTTTGGTCGGCTGCGGCCGAATGGGCGGCGCGATGCTGAAGGGCTGGCTGGCGCAGGGTCTGGAACCCGGCGCGGTCACGGTCATCGACCCGAACCTTGCCCCGGAATGGCAAAACAAGGGGCTGCGTGTGAACGCCGACCTGCCGGACCGGCCTGCCGTGCTGGTGCTGGCCGTCAAGCCGCAGATGATGGGCGAGGCGCTGGGCCGGATGTCCGATGTGTCGGACACGCTTGTGGTGTCGGTCGCGGCAGGAACGACCATCGCCACCTTTGAAAAGGCCTTTCCCGGCGCGCCCATTGTGCGGGTGATGCCCAACACCCCTGCCGCCATCGGGCAGGGCATTTCGGCCATGATCGGCAATGATGCTGCGACCCCCGTGCATCTGGACCTGGCCGAGGCGCTGATGCGCGCCGTGGGCCGTGTCGTGCGGCTGCAGGGCGAGGATCAGATGGATGCGGTCACCGGCCTGTCCGGCAGCGGACCGGCCTATGTCTTCCACCTGATCGAAGCCATGGCCAAGGCGGGCGAGGCACAGGGGCTTTCCGCTGATCTGGCGCTGGAACTGGCCCGCATGACCGTTGCCGGGGCAGGGGCGCTGGCGGTGCATGCCGATGAGAACCCGGCTGTGCTGCGCCAGAATGTCACCTCGCCCGGCGGAACGACCGCGGCGGGGCTGGCGGTGCTGATGGACCCGGCGACCGGCCTGCCGCCCCTGATGGCGCGCACGGTTGCTGCGGCGACGGAACGTGGACGAGAACTGGGGCGCGGCTGACATGACGATCAGCTTTGACGATTTCCTCAAGGTCGATATCCGCGTGGCCACCATCACCCGGGCCGAACCGTTTCCCGAGGCGCGCAAACCCGCCATCAAGCTGTGGCTGGATCTGGGCGCGTTGGGGGAACGCAAGTCCTCGGCCCAGATCACCAGACATTATGATCCGGAAGCGCTGATCGGCCGGCAGGTCCTGTGCGTGGTGAACTTTCCGCCCCGACAGATCGGGCCGGTCCGGTCCGAGGTTTTGGTTCTGGGGGTTCCCGACCCCGAGGGCGAGGTTGTCCTGATCCGCCCCGATCTTCAGGTTCCCAACGGCGGGAGGCTCTTTTGAAGCTTTTGGTGACACGGCCCATGACGGCCAGGGTGACGGCGGCAATCCGGGCGCGCTTTGACGCGACCTTTCGCGACAACACGCCCTTGACCGAGGACGAGGCCCGCCGGGCGATGCAGGATCATGACGCGATCCTGCCGACGCTGGGTGACGCCTTCACGGCGGCGGCCTTTCAGGGCGAACTGCGCTGCCGGATGCTGGCGAACTTCGGCGCGGGGTATAACCATATCGACATCGCGGCTGCGCGGGACGCGGGGGTGACGGTGACCAACACGCCCGACGTGGTGACCGATGCGACCGCCGATATCGCGCTGACGCTGATGCTGATGGTCCTGCGCCGCGCCTCGGAAGGCGAGCGCTTGTTGCGCGCGGGGCAGTGGACGGGCTGGCACCCGACGCAGCTGCTGGGCCATGAAATGTCGGGCCGCACCGTCGGCATCGTCGGCATGGGACGCATCGGCAAGGCCATCGCCCGGCGCTGCCATCTGGGTTTCGGCATGGAAGTGGTGTTCTTCAACCGTTCGATCGTTTCGGCACTGGATATTCCGGCCCGGCAGATTGAGGATCTGCACGCCCTGCTGCGGGCTTGTGATGTTGCCGTTATCGCGGTTCCCGGTGGTGCAGGGACACGCGGCATGATCGGTGCCCCCGAACTGAGGGCGCTTGGTCCCTCAGGCTGTTTGATCAACATCGCCCGCGGCGACGTGGTGGATGAGGACGCGCTCATCGCCGCCCTGCATGCCCGGTCGATCGCAGGCGCGGGGCTGGATGTGTATGCGCAAGAGCCGCATGTCCCTCAGGCTCTGATGGATGCGCCGAATGCCACGCTTTTGCCCCATCTGGGAACGGCAACGGACGAAACGCGGACGCAGATGGGCCTGCGTGCCCTAGGCAACCTGGAGGCATGGGTGTCCGGACGCCAGCCATCTGACCTGATCGTGCCGGGGGAGCCGTGGAGGGATTCCGGAAGTTGATGATGCACAAAGGTTAAGTCAGGAGTGCCACATGAACTGGGACGTCATTCAAGGCAAATGGAAGCAGCTCAAAGGTTCGGCCAAGGAAAAATGGGGCGAGCTGACCGACGACGAACTGGACCAGATGGACGGAAACAAGGACAGGCTGGCTGGCAAGCTGCAGGAAAAATACCGCTGGACCAAGGTTGAGGCGGACCGTCAGATCGACGATCACTTCCGGGATCGGTAAAGCGGGCTCCATTGACTTTGGATCATGATCTGGAAGGGTGCCTTGCGGTGCCCTTTTTCATGCGTACGGACAGGAGGAATACCATGCGGGAACAGGTTCTGGCCTTTCTTGAAACCGGCGTGGCGGCGGCGGCGCCGGGGTCGGCCGTGTCGCGTGCCATGCCTGACCTGCTGCGTGATCCCCTCGACCGTGACGGGTGCTGGCACGTGATCGCTGTCGGCAAGGCCGCGCGGGCCATGGCGGTGGCCGCACTGGAGGCATTGTCAGGCACTGTCACGGGACACGTGCTGGTCGTTACGAATGCCGGGAACGACAGCGCCTTGGACGGGGTCCGCGTCCTGCGTGCTGGTCATCCGGAGCCGGACGAGGACGGTTTGCGCGCGGCAGAGGCGGTGGCACAGGTATTGCAGCATGCGCGCCCGCAGGATCGCGTGTTGGCGCTGATTTCGGGCGGGGGTTCGGCCATGCTGCCGGCACCGGTGCCGGGGCTGCATCTGGATGATCTGCGCCGGGTGAACGGGCTGCTGCTGGCCTCGGGCGCGGACATCACGCAGGTGAATCTGGTCCGGCAGGCGCTGGACGGGTTGAAGGGCGGGGGCTGGTCGCGTCTGTCAGGTGCGCCGCTTTGCGCGCTGATCCTGTCCGACGTGCCGGGGGATGATTTGCGGGTGGTGGCGTCGGGTCCGACCGTGGCGCCGATCGGCACGCCCGCTGAGGCCGCGCATCTGTGTCGACAACTGGGCATATGGGACCAACTGTCTGAAAGGGTGCAACAAGCCATGACCGCGCCTGTGCCGGCTGCGGCACCCCCGGCACAAAACATCCTTGTGGGCTCGAACACGCAAAGTGTGGCGGCCATGGTCGCGGCGGGGGCATTGGATGGCGGCGTCCCCCTGCAGGGCGACGTGGCCGATTGCGCCCGGGCGCTGGTGGCCGTGGTGCGTGATGCAGCGCCCGGTCAGGCCTTGGTGTTTGGCGGTGAAACCACGGTGCAACTGAAGGGCGACGGCATGGGAGGGCGAAACCAGGAACTGGCGCTGCGCTTTGCCTGCGAGGCGCGTGCGGCGGGTCTGCAGGGACCTTGGGCCTTTGCCGCAATGGGCAGCGACGGTCGTGACGGACCGGGCGACGCTGCGGGCGGGCTCGTCTTTCCAGATACGTTGGACCGGATCCGCGCCGCCGGCATCGATCCCGCCGATGCACTGGCCCGCAACGACTCCACCCCGACATTGGCGGCTGCGGACGGGTTGATCATGACGGGCGCATCGGGCACCAACGTGGCCGATCTGGCGGTGTTCCTGCGCCCGCCCGCCTGAATTTCCGGAGCCGTCGATGCATTACGCCTATGCCGCACAAGGCAACCGCCTGAACCGTCTGGACCAGGATGCCGGGCTGGCCGAGGCGTTGTGGATCGACCTCATCCAGCCCAACGACGCCGAAATTGCACTGCTGCGCGACTTGGGTGTGACACTGCCCAGTCTGGCCGAGATGGAAGAGATCGAACTGTCAAACCGGCTGTATCGGGAAGACGGCCTGGACTACATGACTGCGGTTCTGCCAGGGGAAAAGGCAGGCGGGGACCGCGTTTCCATGCCGGTCACCTTTATCCTGTCCGACAGCAGGCTGGTGACGGTGCGCCATCATTCGCCGCGCCCGTTCCTGACCTTTCCGGCGCGTGCCGAGCGTTCGACGCTGGGCTGTTCCAGCGCGGAGCGCCTGTTTACCGGCCTGCTGGAGGAGATCATCGCGAGGCTGGCCGACATTCTGGAAGGTGCGGGACGGACCTTGGATGAAACCACGGCGGGCATCTTTGAGCGACGCTCGGTCAGCGCGGGTTCGGACCGCCTGCAGGCGGCGCTGCAGGACGTGGGGCGCGAGGCCGAAACGATGGCCCGCGTGCGGCTCGGCCTGCTGACCATCGAGCGGATCCTGGCCTTCCACACCGCCACGCTGGAGGACCGCCCCGAGGCCGGGCGCCTGCGGCCCGTCATCCGCGCACAGATGCGTGACATCCAGGCGCTGGAGGTTCATGCCGATTTTCTGGGCAGCCGGGTCAGCCTCGCCGTGGATACCACATTGGGCATGATCAATCTGCAGCAGAACAACACGGTCCGCATCCTGTCGGTGATCGCGGCGCTGTTCCTGCCGCCGACGCTGATCGCCAGCATTTATGGCATGAACTTCACCAACATGCCCGAGCTGGACGAGCCTTGGGGCTATGGCTTCGCGCTTGTGCTGATGGGGGTGACGACGGTTGGGACCTATCTGTTCCTGCGCTGGAAGCAGTGGCTTTAAAGGCTGTCGATCAGGTCCAGCATGTCGTCGCTCATCTGGCCCTCGGACAGGGTGAAACTGTGGCAGCCATCTGCCCCGGTCACGGTGATGGCATAGCGCATCCGGTCCGGGCAGGTGGGGCAGGGGGCCCCTTCCAGTTGCGAAAGGGCCTGGGGCTGGAAGGCGGCCAACAGGGCCGCCTGCACCTCGTGCGGCTGCTGTTTCACATCGACGCGCTTGGTAACCGAGGTGGGAATGGCCCCGAAACCGCCCGTCCCGTGGATTTCGATGATCATCTCGGCCCCTTTCCTGACAACGGGGCAGAATAACGTCAGACCGAGATTCCCACAAGTTTCCAGGCCCGCCGCAGCAGCAGGGTTTCCTGCGACCCGCTGCCTGCCAAGAGCGTGGCCGTGCGCAGCGTGTGGTCCGCCCAGTCCGAAAAGCTGGCCATCGGGTTGTTCAGGTCCTGCAGCGCCCGGTACCAGATCCGGCCGGGCAACTCCCAGGAACGTCCGCCTAGATAGTTGCAGAACAGGTAGAAGGCATGGTTCGGAATGCCCGAGTTGATGTGCACCCCGCCGTTGTCGTCGGTCGTGGTCACGAAGTGGTCCATGTGCCAGGGCTGCGGGTCGCGGCCCAGCAGGTCGTCGGAATAGGCCGTGCCGGGCGCCTTCATGCTGCGCAGCGCGACCCCGTTGATCCCCGGACCCAGGATGCCGCGCCCGACCAGCCAGTCGGCCTGATGCACCTCTTGGCGCAGGGCGCGCTGCTGGGACAGCGCCCCGAACACATCGGCGATGCTTTCGTTCAGAGCGCCCGACTGGTTTTCATAGATCAGCCCGCCGGAATGCTGGATGACGCCATGGGCCATCTCGTGCCCGATGACCGACAGTTCCAGGAACGTCCGGAATATCTTACCGTCGCCGGTTCCATAGGCCATCTGCTCGCCGTTCCAGAAGGCGTTGTTGTAATTGCGCCGGTGCTGCACGGTCGCCACCAAGGGCATGCCGCGCCCGTCCAAGGAGTTGCGGCCGTATTCTTCTGCGAACAAGGAGAAGACCTGCCCCGCACTGTCATAGGCCAGGTCGGCGTCCGGGATGCCGCACGGGCTGTCGCCTTCTGAACGAACAAGGTTCCCGGGCAGCGCTGCCCGGAACTGCCCATCATGGATGTGGCGGTCGGCACAGCACAGGTCGGGATCGACGGCCGGCAAGGGCAGGGAACCGGCGAACCCTTCGGAAAGGGGTGGCGGCGGGCTGGCATGGCTGGCCCGTTCCGCGCGCATCTCCTCGTCATGCCGCAGCAGCGTCCGGGCCATCTCGGCCGTGGCCCGATCCCCGCGCAGCGCCAGAACCCGCAGCATATAGGGCGGAACGATGCAGGCGATGGGGTTGTGGTGCGAACCGGACAGCGACAGGCACATGAGGCAACCTCCTGAATGGATCACCTCAGGGTAGCATTTGGGGGCCGCACCACAAGAACAAAATGTTCACGTTTCAGTCCATCCGGCGGCCGGTATCGCGCTCAAACAGGTGCAGCGCGCCGGGGCGATAAGACAGCCTCAGGCCGTCGGACAGCGGTGCGTCCGAGGGCAGGGTGATGGTGATGCGTTCGCCGCCTGTCTGACCGTGGACAAGACGCTGGGCCCCCAGTTCCTCGACCGCGCTGACCTGCATCTCGATGGGTCCGTCGGGGGTGACGGTCAAATCCTCGGGGCGAATGCCGATCTGTCCGGCATGCGCCGTGCCGGGCAGATGCGGCACGGCACGCGTGTCGATCAGGTTCATGGCGGGACTGCCGATGAAGCCCGCGACAAAGGCCGATGCGGGGCGGCGATACACCTCCAGCGGGGTACCGATCTGTTCGACCCGCCCGCCGTTCAGCACGACCAGCCGGTCGGCCAAGGTCATCGCCTCCAACTGATCATGGGTGACATAAAGGGAGGTCGTCCGCAGGCGTTTCTGCAGCTCCTTGATCTCGAGCCGCATGGCGACGCGCAGTTTTGCGTCCAGGTTCGACAGCGGCTCGTCGAACAGGAACGCGGCTGGTTCGCGAACGATGGCGCGGCCCATGGCGACGCGCTGCCGCTGGCCGCCAGACAGGGCACGCGGCTTGCGGTCCAGGAACGGTCCGATCTGCAGGATGTCGGACGCGATGCCGACGCGACGCTCGATCTCGGCCTTGGGGGTGCCGCGGTTCTTCAGGCCGTAGGCCAGGTTCTGGCGCACCGACATGTGCGGGTACAGCGCATAGTTCTGAAAGACCATGGCGATGTCGCGGTCGGCGGGTTCGATGTCGTTGACGACGCGGCCGCCGATGCGGACCTCGCCCTCGCTGATCGATTCAAGGCCTGCGACCATGCGCAGCAGCGTGGATTTCCCGCAGCCCGATGGGCCGACGAGCACGATGAATTCGCCGTCCGCGATGTCAATGTTCACGTCGCCCACGGCGCGGGTGCCGCCGGCATAGATCTTGCCGAGATTGTCCAGGATGATGGAAGCCACGTCTTATTTCTCCGTCTCGACAAGACCTTTGACGAACAGGCGCTGCATGCCGATCACCACCACCACCGGGGGGATCATCGCCAGCATCGCGGTCGCCATGACCAGGTGCCATTGCGGCAGGCCGTCCACGGCGTCGGCCATGCGCTTGATCCCCGCAACGATGGTATAATAGTCCGAACTGGTCGTGATCAGCAGCGGCCAGAGATACTGGTTCCAGCCATAGATGAAGAGGATCACAAAAAGCGCGGCGATGTTGGTGCGCGACAAGGGCAGCAGGATGTCGCGAAAGAATTTCATGGGACCAGCCCCGTCGATGCGGGCGGCCTCGGTCAGTTCGTCCGGGATGGTCAGGAACACCTGCCGGAACAGGAACGTGGCCGTCGCGCTGGCGATCAGCGGGATGGACAGGCCGGCATAGCTGTTGAGCATGCCCAGATCGGCCACGACCTGGAAGGTCGGCACGATCCGCACCTCGACCGGCAGCATCAGCGTCACGAAGATGCACCAGAAGGCCAAGCCGCGGAAGGGAAAGCGGAAATAGACCACGGCAAAGGCCGACAGGACCGAGATCACGATCTTTCCGATGGCGATCGACATGGCCATGATCAGGCTGTTGAACATCATCACGCCAACGGGGGGCGTGCCGCTGGTGGACACGCCGGCACCCAGCATGCGGCTGTAATTCTCGACCAGGTTGGGGCCGGGCCACATGGGGATCGTGCCGGACATGAAGGCCGTCGCGGTATGGGTCGAGGCGACAAAGGCAACCCAGACCGGCAGGGCCACGACGCAGACGCCGAGGATCAGGGTCAGGTGCGCCAATGCGTTCAGATAAGGGCGGTTCTCGATCATCAGTAGGCCACCTTCTTCTCGACATAGCGGAACTGGATCACGGTCAGCACCGCCACCAGCGCCATGAGCACCACCGACTGCGCAGCCGAACTGCCCAGGTTCTGGCCCACGAAACCGTCGAAATAAACCTTGTAGACCATGATGTTGGTGGCCTGCGCCGGACCGCCTTCGGTTGTGGCGTCGATCACGGCAAAAGTGTCGAACATGGCATAAACGATGTTCACGACCAGCAGGAAGAATGTGGTTGGCGACAAGAGCGGAAAGGTGATGTCGAAGAAGCGGCGCACCGGGCCCGCGCCGTCGATGGCCGCGGCCTCGCGCAGGCTGGCCGGGATGGCCTGCAGGCCTGCCAGGAAGAACAGGAAGTTATAGCTGATCTGCTTCCAGGCGCTGGCGATCACGACCAGTGTCATCGCGTCACCCTTGTTGCTGATGTGGTTCCAGTTATAGCCCAGTTGCCCCAGCATATAGGGCATGATTCCGATGGTGGGGTTGAAGATGAACCACCACAGGATGCCCGCCACCGCAGGCGCCACCGCATAGGGCCAGACCAGCAACGTGGTATAAAGGCGGGTCGACCGGATCATCCGGTCCACCGCAATGGCCAGCAGCAGCGACAGCCCCATCGACAGCCCCGTGACCGAAATGGCAAAGACCGCCGTCACCTGCAGCGAGTTCAGGTATTCGGGGCTGTTCCAGAGGCGGATGAAGTTCTCGAAACCGACAAAGGTCGACCGGGTGCCGAAGGCATCCTCGCGCAGAAAGCTTTGCCGCACGGCCTGGGCGGCGGGCCACAGGAAGAACACGAAGGTGATGATCAGCTGTGGGGCCAGCAGCAGCCAGGGCAGCAACTGGTTGTTAAAGATGGTGCGCTTCATCGGATACCGGGGGGCTGGGGTCTGGAAACGGGCACGGGGCCGCGCATCGGGCGCGGCCCCGGCCATCGATGCCAGTGATTACTGGTTCTGTGCCTGGAACTGTTCCAGCAGTTCGTCGCCACGGGAGACCACGCTGTCCAGGGCGCCTTGGGCGTCCTTGGAGCCCGACAAGAGCTGCTCGAACTCTTCGTCGATGATGCCGCGGATCTGGACATAGTTGCCGAAACGCAGGCCCTTCGAGTTCTCGGTCGGCTCGTTCAGGGTGATCTGGTTGATGCCCGTGTCGGCACCCGGGTTCTGGGCGTAGAAGTCGGCCATCTGCTCGCCCGCGGCTTCCGTGATCGGCAGATAGCCCGAGAATGACGCCCAGTCGGCCTGCACCTCGGGGGAGGAGAGATAATCGAAAAAGGCCGCGGCAGCCGCGTATTCCTCGTCCGCCTTGCCCGACAGGACCCACAGCGTCGCGCCCCCGATGATCGAGTTCTGCGGCGCACCCTCGACATCGTCGTAATAGGGCAGCATGCCGAAGCCCAGGTCGAAGGCTTCGGAATTGGCGATCACGCCCGCCCGGCTGGCCGAACTGCCCATGATCATCGCGCAGTCCTGCGAGTAGAACATCGGCGCGGCGTTGTCGCCGCCCACGGGGCCGCCATACTTGAAGATGCCTTCGTCGGACCAGCGCTTGAGATTTTCCCAATGCTTGACCTGCACGGGGCCGTTCAGCGACAGTCTGGCGTCCAAGCCGCCAAAGCCGTTCTCCATCGTCCCGATCGGCTGGTTGTGCCAGGCCGACAGGTTCTCGGTCTGGATCCAGCTGATCCACTGGGTGGTGAAGCCGCAGGTGGCAGCGCCCGACTCCTTGATCTGGTTCGAGAACTGTTCCATCTCGGCCCAGGTCTTCGGCGGCTGCTCGGGGTCGAGGCCCGCCTTCTCGAACACGGATTTGTTGTAATACAGGATCGGGGTCGAGCTGTTGAACGGCATCGACAGCATGTTGCCTTCGGGATCCGTGTAATAGCCCACCACCGCGGGAAGGAAGATGGACGGATCGAAGTCTTCGCCGTGTTCTTCCATCAGCTGGTAGACCGGGACAATGGCGCCTTCGGCGGCCATCATGGTACCGGTGCCCACCTCGAAGACCTGCACGATGGTCGGCTGCTGGTTTGCACGAAAGGCCGCGATCGCTGCGGTCATCGTTTCCGGATAGGTGCCCTTGTAGGAGGGGGTGACGCGGTATTCGTCCTGGCTGTCGTTGAAGCCCTGGACGATCTCTTCCAGCTTGGCGCCGAGTTCGCCGCCCATGGCATGCCACCAGTCAATCGTCGTCTGGGCATTGGCCGTTCCAAGCGACGCCAAAAGCGCCACCGCGGATGCGGTGCTGTATCGGATCATGTTGTTTTTCCTCCCGACGGAGTTGCGATGTGCTGCCCGCCTAATGCCTCCGCGTGACAGCCTCGCAACGCTATTGTGAAGGAAATGTGACAGTCTTTGACCGGTTGGTCAATCTTGCTGTTTGGCCGTGTGCCCGGGCGACCGGGTACCCTTCAATGCCGCGATGACCGGGTTGATGACATAGATGGCCACCGGCAGCAGCAGAAGGCCAAGGATCAACCCCAGGATGCCGTCAAAGAACGCGGTCGTGACCCAGGCCGCGACACCGGGCAGCGCGGGAACCGCATGAGCCGCCGCTTCGGCCATGCCGTGCACGATCTCATAGGGGGCATGCCAGCCCAGTTCATGCAGGCCGTGAACCACGATCTGCCCGCCGACCCAGATCATCGCGGCCGTCCCGATCACCGTCAGTGTCGTCATGAAGCCGGGCATGACATGGACGATCCCCCGGCCCATGGCTGCAACGGCTCCGTTGCGGCGCGTGGCCATGTGAACGCCGACATCATCGGCCTTCACGATCAGCGCGACGAACCCGTAAACGGCCGCCGTGATGGCCACCGCGACAAGCGCCAGGATCAGCGCCTTGATCGGCAGGCTGTCGGCGGTCGGAATGGTGGACAGTGCAATGGTCATGATCTCGGCCGACAGGATGAAGTCGGTCTTGATGGCGCCCGCGACACGTTCTTCCTCCAGCGCGGCGCCATCGGTCTCGGGATGGGTATGGCGCTCGCTGTCATGGGCTTCGGTATGGTGGAACAGGTGGGCAACCTTGTGCGCCCCTTCATAGCACAGATAGGCGCCGCCCAGCATCAACAGGGGCGGGATCGCCCACGGCGCGAAGGCAGACAGCAGCAAGGCCACCGGCAGCAGGATGATCAGCTTGTTGAACAGCGATCCGCGCGCGATCTTCCAGACGATCGGCAACTCGCGGCTGGCGTCAAAGCCATGAACATATTTGGGCGTGACGGCGGCGTCATCGATGACCGCACCCGCGGCCTTGACCCCGGCACGGGCGGCCTGTCCTGCCACATCGTCAATCGACGCTGCGGCGACCTTGGAAATGGCGGCTACGTCGTCAAGAAGCGCAATCAGTCCGCTCATGTCGTTCCTCTGGCGTGAATATGGCTGTGGCGGGATGCCGCAGTGTATCAGCCATCAGCAACGCGCTGCAGGCAAGGGGGGTTTCGCCGTTCAGCACCAGCAAGGGGTCCCAAGAAGGCAAAAGGCCCGTGCAGAGGGGACTGCACAGGCCATCGGGGCTGTCATGTCGGGGACGCTCAGCCCCTGCCGGTCAGATCACGACGCGGGCAGAAGCACGGTGTCGATGACGTGGATGACGCCGTTCGACTGATCAACATCGGGAATGTTTACGGTCGCGACATTGCCGTTCTCGTCGATGATCTGCAGCGCATTGGTGGCCGCATCGATCGAAGCCGTCAGCGTGCAGCCCCCCACCGTTTCAAGCGCGGCCGTCCCGCCACGCTGTTGGATCATCTGGCCCACGGCCGGCGAGAAGGCCTCGGTCGGCACGACATGGCAGGTCAGCACGGTCTGCAGCGTTTGCAGGTTCTCGGGCTTCAGCAGGTCCTCGACAGTGCCGGCAGGCAGCGCCTCGAAGGCCGAATTGGTCGGGGCGAAGACGGTGAAGGGGCCGGGACCGGAAAGCGTCTCGGCCAGGCCCGCGGCCTGCACGGCGGCAACCAGCGTGGTGTGGTCGGCCGAGTTCACGGCGTTCTCGACGATGTTGCGGTCCGGGAACATCTCGG
>NZ_JBKGUN010000211.1:0-13212 GCF_046462195.1 Paracoccus sp. (in: a-proteobacteria)
TGTTGGGCTCTTCGCCGGGATTTGCGAATTCCTTCAGATCGACGCGGCCTTCCATCTTGTAGCCGACGTCGATGATTGCCTGGCCCGCCTCGATGGCGATGACCCGGCCCTTGACCACCGAACCTTCGTCCGGCGTGTCGATTTCGAGGCTTTCATTCAGGAGGGCCTCGAATTCCTCCATGGTCGCTTTAGCGCACATGCGTGTTCAGTTTCCTTTGTGTCGGTTTTCCGGCCTGACGGTTGGCTCCGCCGGTCTTTATGCTGCCATTCAGGGCAACGACAAAAGGCCGAGGCAATGCGCCCGACCTGTCGAAAGCGGTCTGTTCTGACCATGTCGCCCGTATGACTGCCGCTCCCATAGCGGCAATTGCAGAGAATTTCAACGCCTAAACGCGCTTCCAGACGCCCGAAGCCCTGCTATAGGCGGCCACCTCCGGATCCATGAAGCCCGCGCGCTCCATCGGGGCCAGATGACGCTCCAGCCGCAACTCGGTCCCCTCGATCTCCAGCAGGACGAATTCGTTCTGGCTGTCCGTGATGCGGGCGCACAGCGCCGTACCCGTCTGGATCTGCAGCACGCGAGGATGACGGCCGCTTTCCAGCAGCGCATCGACTGCCGATCGGTGCAGATGCCCCGACAGCACGATCTGCACGCCGGCCGCTTCCATGCGGAACAGCGCCTCGCGCGCCCGCCGCGCCAGCGCCTTGTCGACCATGGGCAGATGCTGCAGCGGATGATGCAGGGTCACGATATTAGTGCCCAGCGGATCAACGCCGCCGATGATGCGCCCGATCTCTCCGGCGCGGATCTTGCCACGTTGCCAGACATAGGGATCGGCGCTGTTGATCGACATCACCCGCACCTCCCCGGCGCGCCCCATGGGCGTGAGAACAGGCCCGAAGTGCCGCCTGAATCCCGCAAAGGGCCAGAACAGCCGCGCCATGGGGTTCCAGGCCGGAATGTCATGGTTGCCCGGCATCAGCATCAGGGGTGCCGCGATCCGGTCCAGGAAGGCCCGCGCCTCGATCATCTGCGGCTCCAGCGCGCGATGGGTCAGATCGCCCGTCACGACCACCAGATCTGGCCGGAGATCCGCGATACGCGCCAGCAAGGGCTCGATCAGGGCGGCACGGTGGAATCCGAAATGCAGGTCCGTCAGGTGCAGGATACGCGCCATCCGTCAGCCTTCGACGCCCGCAGTCTTGTTGCTGCCATCGGCAGGCAACAGCACCCGCAGTTCTCCGTGACGGACAACCATCTTGAACGGGCTGTAGAGCACGGCCTTTTCGCCGTCATGGGCCACAAGCTGACGCCGCGTCGGCGTCTCGATCTGCAGCTCATCCGTCAGGATCAGGTCGAAATCATCATCCTTGGCGCTGTGCCCGAAGGCAAGGCGGATGGCCGAACGGATCAGCGGCAGCGGCTGCCGCGCCTTGGCGATCAGCACCGCAAACCGGCCGCGGCGGATCTCGTCCGCCCCTTCCAGCCCGAAACTGTCCAGCTGATAGGCACTGCGGGCCACGAAGACCAAGGCACTGGTATAGCGCTGCGTCTCTCCCTCGACCCGCGCCACAAGGTTCATCGGCCGCCGCAACCGCCGCAGGGCCACCAGCACCGACCAATAGGCCGCCATGCGCGACCGACCCCAGCGGCGATAAATCCCTTCCCGCGTCTTCAGGATCTGGGGGTAAGCCCCCAGACTGACATTGTTCAGAAAGATCAGTCCGTTGACATCGCCAACATCGACAGCCTCGACCTTGGCATTCAGAATGGTTTCCAGCGCATCGTCAATGGTCTCGCCCACACCCAGATCACGGGCGAAATAGTTGAAGGTTCCGCCCGGCAGCACCCCCATGACAACATCCGTGCCTGTCAGCGCCGCCGCCACAGCCGATTGCGTGCCGTCCCCGCCTGCGGCGATGACCAGGTCGAAACCTTCGCCCGCCACCTGCCGGGCCAGTTGCGGCAGGTCGCTGCCCTTGCGGCTTTCGCGCAGGGTATAGCTGCCGCAGGCCGGCTCCAGTTGCTCCCGCAACTGTTCAACAAGGGCCCGGTGCTTCTTGCGCCCCGATCCGCGATTCATGATCACGCAGACCCGGGCCTTGCCCAGATTGAAATCGCCCGTCCCGTTCTGCATGAAGCGCCTGTCTCCGGCTTACCCGATGTGTCGTCATGGCCAAACCCCGGGACCCCCGACAAGGTTTCATCGGGCGCTCAAAGCTGACGCGCGGCCTCCAGCGCCGACGGCTTCAGCCCTTGTCCGCCATTCTCCAGATACGCGGCCAGTTGCGCCCGCATCCGGGGCTCCCAGTAATCGCGCATATGGGCCGCGATCTTCTCGGCCGAATTGCCGGGCTGCGTGTCAAAGAAGGCGGCGATCTGGTTGGCCATCAGGACCATCTTTTCAGGCGACATCGGATACCTTGGCATTCAGCCGTTCGGGATGGGAAAAAAGGTCGAACCCTTCGCCGCGGGCAAAGGCGGCCAGGGTGATGCCCGCGTCCGTCGCCAGACGCAGCGCATGAACGGTCGGCGCGGAGACCGCGATCAGCAGGCCGGCCCCGGCGATGGCGCATTTCTGCACCATCTCGACCGACACGCGGCTGGTCAAAACAAAGGCGCCGTCCGCCGCCTGAATACCCTGCCGGGCCATGGCGCCGATCAGCTTGTCCAGCGCATTGTGCCGGCCCACATCCTCGCGCGCCAGCACGATACCCTGCCCCGGCAACAGAAAGCCTGCCGCATGAACGGCGCGTGTCTGGTCGTGCAGCGGCTGCCACCCGCGCAGATCCTCGGTTGCCGCCGCAACCTGCGAAACGTCCAGCAGCGGCCCCACGCCAGACAGATCGGGCAGCGCGCGCGTCGCCTCATCCAGACTGTCGATGCCGCAAAGCCCGCAGCCCACCGGCCCTGCCATGAAACGCCGCCGCGCGGCCAGTGCTTCGGCCCGGTCGTCCTTCAGCCACATCTGCGCCTCGACCCCGCGCGGATGGGCCATGACCTCCAGCCGGTCGATCTGGTCGGCGGCGGTGACAATTCCTTCGGTCAACGAAAAGCCGACCGCGAAATCCTCCAGATCCGCCGGGGTGGCCATCATCACCGCCTGCGTCGTGCCACCATAAACCATGGCGACCGGCGTTTCCTCGGGCAGCGCGCGCGTGACGCGTGCGCGGCTGCCCGGGCGGTAATGGGTCGCGTCCACGGAATGGACTGGGGCAGGCAGGGTCATCGCTTACTCCGCGGCTGACAGGATCCGCCGTGACCGCTCAGCCTGCTCGTTGTAACGCTCCTGCCAGTCCGAAGGACCGTTTGAGGGGCTGACCTGCACGGCGGTGACCTTGTATTCCGGGCAGTTCGTCGCCCAGTCCGAAAAATCGGTAGTCACCACGTTAGCCTGCGTCGCCGGGTGATGGAAGGTCGTGTAGACCACGCCCGGCGCGACCCTGTCGGTCAGCGTGACCATCAGCGTCGTTTCCCCCGCCCGGCTGGCCAGCCGCACCCAGTCCCCGTCATTGATGCCGCGCACCTCGGCGTCATGGGGGTGGATCTCCAGCACGTCCTGATCATGCCAGACCGTGTTCTCGGTCCGCCGGGTCTGCGCGCCGACGTTGTACTGCGACAAGATGCGCCCCGTCGTCAGCAACAGCGGAAAGCGCGGGCCGGTCCGCTCGTCGGTCGCCACGTATTCGGTGATCACGAAGTGGCCCTTGCCCGACATGAAGCCGTCCACATGCATCAAGGGCGTACCCGTGGGCGCCGCCTCGTTGCAGGGCCACTGGACGCTGCCAAGCTCCTCCAGCCGCTCATAGCTGACACCGGCAAAGCTGGGCGTCGTCGTCGCGATCTCCTCCATGATCTGGGAAGGATGAGTGTAATGCCAGCCGGCTCCCATCGCGTTGGCCAGCATCTGCGTGACCTCCCAGTCCTCATAGCCGTTGCGGGGCTGCATGACCTTGCGCACGCGGTTGATGCGACGCTCGGCATTGGTGAAGGTCCCGTCCTTTTCCAGGAAGCTGCTGCCCGGCAGGAAGACATGGGCATAGTTCGCGGTCTCGTTCAGGAACAGGTCATGGACGATCACGCATTCCATCGCGCGCAGGCCCGCCGCCACGTGGTGCGTGTCCGGATCCGACTGCAGGATGTCCTCGCCCTGGCAGTACAACCCCTTGAAGGTCCCCTCGACCGCCGCATCCAGCATGTTGGGGATGCGCAGGCCGGGCTCCGAGTCGATCTCGACCCCCCAGGCCTTTTCAAAGATCGCGCGGACATCGGGCAGCTTGACGTGGCGGTATCCCGGCAGCTCGTGCGGGAACGACCCCATGTCGCAGGCGCCCTGCACGTTGTTCTGGCCGCGCAGCGGGTTCACGCCCACACCGGGGCGGCCGATATTGCCGGTCAGCATCGCCAGGTTGGCGATCGACATCACGGTCGTGGAGCCCTGCGAATGCTCGGTCACGCCCAGCCCGTAATAGATCGCGCCGTTGCCGCCGGTGGCGAACAGGCGCGCCGCCGCCCGCAGGTCGGCCGCCGGAACGCCGGTCAGCGCCTCGGTGGCCTCGGGGGCGTGACGCGGATCGCTGATGAACTCGGCATAGTGCTGGAATTCGTCCCAGTCGCAACGGTCGCGGATATAGGCCTCGTCCATCAGACCTTCCGTGACGATCACATGCGCCAGCGCGCTGACCACCGCCACATTGGTGCCCGGACGCAGCGGCAGGTGATACTGCGCCTCGACATGGGCGGAGCGGACGATGTCGGTGCGGCGCGGATCGACCACGATCAGCTTGGCCCCTTCGCGCAGCCGCTTCTTCAACCGGCTGGCAAAGACGGGGTGCCCGTCCGTCGGGTTCGCACCGATGATCAGCACGACATCCGTATGCTCCACGCTGTCGAAATCCTGGGTCCCGGCCGAGGTGCCGAAGGTCTTGCCCAGGCCATAGCCCGTGGGCGAATGGCAGACGCGCGCGCAGGTGTCGGTGTTGTTGTTGCCGAACACCGCGCGGGTCAGCTTCTGCACCAGATAGGTTTCCTCGTTGGTGCAGCGGCTGGAGGTGATGACGCCCACCGAACGACGGCCATGCTTGGCCTGGATGTTCTTCATCCGGTTCGCCGCAAAGCTCAGCGCCTCGTCCCAGCTGACCTCGCGCCAAGGCTCGTCGATCGTGTCGCGGATCATCGGGTTCAGGATGCGGTCCTTGTGCGACGCATAGCCATAGGCGAAACGGCCCTTGACGCAGCTGTGGCCCCGGTTCGCCTTACCGTGCTTGTAGGGCACCATGCGGACAAGCCGGTCGCCATTCATCTCGGCCTTGAAGCTGCAGCCGACGCCGCAATAGGCGCAGGTGGTGATGACCGAACGCGTGGGCGTGCCCAGTTCCGCCACCGACTTTTCCTGCAGGGTCGCCGTCGGGCAGGCCTGCACGCAGGCGCCGCAGCTGACGCAGTCGCTGGTGAGGAAGTTGTCCACCGCCGCACCGGCGCTGACACGGCTGTCAAAACCGCGCCCTTCGATCGTCAGCGCAAAGGTCCCCTGCACCTCTTCGCAGGCCCGCACGCAGCGCGAACAGACGATGCACTTGCTGGGGTCATAGGTGAAATACGGGTTGCTTTCGTCCTTGGGCGTGAACTGCGGGTTTGTCTGGACCGACCCGCGCAGCCTGGCCTCGGACTGGCTGCGCGCGCCGGTTCCCGAAGGGTCGAAGTGGTTGTCGCCCGGCGTATAGCGCACGTCGCGCAGGCCGACCTGACCCGCCGCGTCCTGCAGCTCGCAGTCGCCATTGGCCGCGCAGGTCAGGCAGTCCAGCGGGTGGTCGCTGATATACAGCTCCATCACGCCCTTGCGGATCTTGCGGACCTTGTCGGACTGGGTGTGGACGATCATGCCCTCGGTGACAGGGGTCGTGCAGCTGGCGGGCGTGCCGCGCCGGCCCTCGATCTCGACCACGCACAACCGGCAGGAGCCAAAGGCCTCCATGTAGTCGCTGGCGCACAGCTTGGGAACCTCGATCCCGGCCTCGAAGGCCGCGCGCATGACGGACGTGCCCTCGGGGACGATCACCTCGAACCCGTCGATGGTCAGGCTGACCGGGGCGCCGTTGCGGGCGGGGGTGCCCATGTCACGGTCGTCGCCGGGTGCGAACTGGGGGATGATGAAGTCTTTCATTCCGCTGCCTCCTTATGGGTGGCGAAATCGTCGGGAAATTGCGTCAGCGCGGACATGACCGGATAGGGCGTGAAGCCCCCGAGCGCACAAAGCGATCCATCCTTCATCGTCTCGCACAGGTCCGTCAGCAGGGCTGCCGCGCCGGGGTCGCCATTCGCGATGCGGTCGATCGTCTCGACCCCCCGCACCGCGCCGATCCGGCAGGGCGTGCATTTGCCGCAGGACTCGACGGCACAGAACTCCATGGCAAAGCGGGCCATCTGCAGCATATCGGCAGTGTCATCGAAAACGACAAGGCCGGCATGACCGATCAGCCCGCCCTTCTGGTCGAATTCCTCGTATCCCATCGGCGTGTCGAATTTGCTGACCGGCATGTAGGCGCCCAAGGGCCCGCCCACTTGCACGGCCTTGACGGGGCGCCCCGACAGGGTGCCGCCGCCGATGTCGTTCACGACCTCGCCCAGGGTCATGCCAAAGGCAGTCTCGAACAACCCGCCATGACGCACGTTGCCCGCAATCTGCAGGGTCACCGTGCCGCGCGACCGGCCAAGGCCGAAATTCGCGTAATGCTGCGCACCCTTTTCAAAGATCACCGGCACGGTTGCCAGGCTGATGACGTTGTTGACGACAGTGGGCTTGCCCATGAACCCTTCCAGCGCGGGCAGCGGGGGCTTGGCCCGCACCGTGCCACGCTTTCCCTCCAGGCTGTTCAGCAGGCTCGTTTCCTCGCCGCAGACATAGGCGCCCGCGCCCGTGCGGATCTGCATGTCAAAGGCGCGCCCGCTGCCCAGAACATCCGGCCCCAGCACGCCGCGGCTCCGGGCGATGACGACCGCCGCCTCCATCACGCGGATCGCGTCCGGGTATTCGGAGCGCAGGTACACATAGCCGCGCGTCGCCCCCACGCCCAAACCGGCGATCGCCATGCCCTCGATCAGGGTAAAGGGATCGCCCTCCATGATCATGCGGTCGGCAAAGGTGCCGCTGTCGCCCTCATCGGCGTTGCAGACGATGTATTTCTGGTCGGCCACGGCGTCGCTGACGGTCTTCCACTTGATGCCGGTCGGGAAACCCGCCCCGCCGCGTCCGCGAAGGCCGCTGTCAAAAACCTCCTTCACGATCTCGGCCTGGCTCATGCCGATGGCGCGGCGCAGGCCGGCCAGGCCGCCATGCGCCTGATAATCGTCCAGATCCAGCGGATCGATCACGCCGCAGCGCGCAAAGGTCAGCCGCGTCTGGCGGCGCATCCAGTCCAGCATGTCCACCGGCCCCAGGCTGTTCAGCCGCCCGTCCAGCAGCGCCGGCACATCGGCGGGGGTCACGGCGCCATAACCGATCCGCCCCTCGCCCGCATCGACCTCGACCAGCGGCTCCAGCCAGATCATCCCGCGCGTGCCGTTGCGGATGATCTCCACGTCCAAGCCGCGCACCGCAGCCTCGCGGGCAATGGCCCGGGCCACGTCGTCCGCACCAAGCGCCTTGGCGGCGCTGTCCATCGGAACCCAGATCTTCATGCGCTGACCCCCAGTTCGGCGGCCAGACGTTCCGCATCGACGCGGCCGATCACCCGGCCGTCCAGCATCGCCGCAGGCCCGCAGGCGCACAGCCCCAGGCAATAGACGGGCTCGACCGTCACGCCGCCGTCGGGCGTCGTGCCATGCCAGTCCACGCCCAGCCGCGCCAGGGTCCGGGCCGCAACATCCGCGCCGCCGACGGACTGGCAGGCCTCGGCCCGGCAGATCTTGAGGACGCGCCGTCCGGCAGGATGGTCACGGAAATCATGATAAAAGCTGATAACGCCGTGAACCTCGGCCCGGCCCAGGTTCAACAGATCGGCCAGCACCGGCACCGCAGCCTGCGGGACATGGCCCCACACCTCCTGGATGGCATGAAGCATCGGCAGAAGAGGCCCCTCCAGCCCCTTCAGGGGCAGGACGACATCGCGGATCTCATCCGCAGAAGGGGCTGGCGCGTGGTCGATCATGGCTGGCCTTTCACAGTCTGGTGGCCGAGAGAACAGCTTTCATGATCGTAAATCAATATCGCAGTTTCGTCGTGTGATAGAAATTATCTATCGAACCATCCGCCGCGCTTCGGTCAGCAGCGCCTCCAGCACCGGGGTATGCGGCTCTCGCCAAGGCGCGATCAGGCCCACCGCATGGCCTGGCCCCGACTCCTCCAGCGGCACCAGCGACAACGGTTTGCCCTGCGCCAGAAAGCCCGCGATGTCTTCCGGCAGGATCGTGAGCCAGCCTCCCGCCAGCACCTGGGACACCAGCACCACGGTCGAGTTCGATTCGACCATCGCTAGCGGGTTCACGCCCGCCTCGGCCAAGCGGCGGTTGATGATGCGGCGGTTCTGCATGTCCTGGCTCAGCAAGCACAGCCGCTGCCCGTCCAGCGCGTTCCATGCCACGGCGCCGCCCCCCGCCAGCGGATGCGCCTGCGGCACCACCAGCGTATAGCGTTCGTCGTAAAGGGGAACGGCGCTGACCTTGCCCAGGGGCTCGTTGTCCAGGTACGAGATGCCGGCATCGACCTCCAGATCCTCGATCATCTGCAGGATCGCCACGGAACTGCGCGACAGGATGGTAAAGCCCACGTTGGGATGCGCCTCGCCATAGCGCGCCGCCAACCGTGCCGCCCAGGTCAGCGCGGTGGGGATGACCGCGATGCGCAGCCGTCCCGACAGGCCGTGGCGGACGGCCCGCATTTCTTCCCGCAGCTGCCGTGCGTCGCCGACGATGCGGCGCGCCCAGACAAGCGCCGATTGGCCCTCGGGCGTCAGGCCGCCATAACGCGACCCGCGAAAGATCAGCAGAACGCCCAATGTTTCCTCAAGCTGCTTGATCCCGGCGGACAGAGTCGGCTGCGTGATCCCCAGTGTCTGGGCCGCGCGGCCGAAATGACCCTCCTTGGCCACGGCCAGGAACATTTCCAGCTTGTCGATCATCGGAAAACTCCTTTGGCGGCATCAAGACCTGCAGGCTTGCAGCGGTCAAGCGCTTGCAGGCGGGGGCCCGGGACGCAAGACTGAATCGATGATCGATATCCTCCTGATCCATGGGGCTTGGCATGGCGGCTGGTGCTGGGACCGGACGGCACGGGCGCTGCGGGCCGCCGGCCACCATGTCGCCTGCCCCAACCTGCCCGATGCGCCAGACACGCGCCTGGCCGACTGCGTGGCGGCGCTGCCTGCGGCGCGCATTGTTCTGGGCCATTCGATGGGCGGAATGGTGGCCGAAGCACTGGCGCAGGTGCACCCGCCCCGGCTTCTGATCCACCTGTGTTCCTATCTGCCGCTGCCGGGTGACAGCCTTGCACGGCTGGACCGTTTGCTGCCGGCGCCGCCCCGGGCCTGGCCGCGCGATGACCACGGCCGCCTGATCCTGCCGCCGGCCGCGGCGCACCGGATGCTTTATTCGCGCTGTTCTGCCGAAGTCGTTGCCGATGCCCTGCCCCGGCTGCGTCCACAACCGCCGGGACCGATGCGCGATACCCTGCCTGGACCTGCCCGCGCGACTGTCCCGCGGCATTACGTGTTCTGCGGCAACGATCGTGCCATCCCGCCGCAACTGCAGGCCGCGATGCTGGACCGCGCTCCGGTTCCCCATGTGCAGCGGACCGACTGGGACCATTCGCCCTTTCTGTCGGATCCCTTGGCGCTGGCGCGGATGATCGACCGCATGGCCCGCGATCAGGGCTGAATCAGCGCCGCCCGCCATTCCGCCAAAAGCCCCGCCCGCCGCAGCCGGTCGTCATAAACCAGCAGCCCCGCATCCAGTCGGATGGGCCGCAGCTGCGGCGACGGCACAGGACCCGTTCCCGGCACCAGTGCCACGCCCGCACTGGCGGCAATCAGCCTCTGCGCCGGATCGGACAAAAGGTAGTTCAGCAAGAGGGCTGCCCCCTCGGGGTCGGGGGCGTTCACCGGCACCAGGGCCGATCGCAGGATGGCAAAGGTGTAATCCTCGAAGGCCAGCTGCACCAGGTCGGGATCGTCCGGGCGGAACCGCGCGGCATAGCTGGCCACCACGTTATAGGCCACGGCGATCCGTCCGTCGCGCAGTTCCGCGATCATGTCGCCCGAACAACAGAACAACCGCGCGTTCAGTCGTCCCATCACCTCGGCCAGCCGCCAGAAACCGTCCGACACCTGATCATCCTGCGCGACCAGGAAATAGCCCACCCCTGAAACCAGCGGGTCATAGGTCGAAACCCGCCCGCGAAAACGGTCCGGGTTTTCCCGCAGCATGGCGATCAGGTCGCGCCGGGTGCGCGGCAGCGGCAGGTCGCCCAGGGCGCTGCGCGAGGCAAGCGTCACCACCGGCTCCAGCGCAATGCCCCACAGCCGGTCACGCCAGCGCGCCCAGGGGGGCAAGCCCCGGGCCTCGGGCGCCACGGCAGCGGCGAAACCGTCATTGGCCAGCTTCATCTGCAGATCCATGGCCGAACTGATCACCAGATCGAATTGCGCACCCTCGTCATGGATGGCGGCAAAGATTTCGGTCGACGAAGCCTGGACATAATGGACCCGCCGCCCCGGATGTCGCTCGGCGAAGTCCTGGAGAACGGGCGCAAAGGCGGCGGTATCGGTGGTGGACAGGACGGTGATGGCGCCGCCGCCCTCGGGGCCGAAGAAATTCTCGGACTCCACCTCGAAGGCCTGGGATCCCGTGGCCAGCAGGATCAGGCCAATGGCAAATGCAGCAAGGCGCATGTTCCCCCCTCGTCGCGCGGCATCAGGTGAAAGCGGCCCCGATGCGCCGCCGCCACCTCGGTCACGATGGTCAGGCCCAGACCCGAGCCGCCGACATCGCCCACGTTCCCCCCGCGCCGGAAACGGCCGACCAGCTTGGCGGGATCGCCTGACAGGCCGCGCCCGTCGTCGCGCACGGCCAGCACGGCCTGCCCGTTCTCGCGCAGCAGATCCACCTCGATCCGGCCCTCGGGACTGGCATATTTCACCGCGTTGTCCAGGATGTTGCGCAGGGCGATCTCCAGCATCCGTTCGTCCCCTTCGATCAGGCAGGGCTGGTCGAGGCCCTTCTGGACGATGTCGATATCGCGCATCTCGGCCAGGGGCGCCACGGAACGCAGCACGGCATGGGTCAGCGCCGCAAGGTCCATGGATGCCGCGGCAAACTGGTCGGTGCGATACAGGACCATGGCGTGATCCAGGATCTGGCTGGCCGAACGGCTGCTTTCCCCGATGGCGCGGACCATGCGGCGCAGGCGGATGCGGGTGGCGGGGTCGGTGGTTTCCGACAGCGCCAGCTCGGCCTCGGTGCGCACCAGCGACAAGGGCGTGCGGATGCGGTGGGCTGCTTCGAAGATAAAGGTTTCCGCCAACTCCAGCGCCGTGCGCAGCCGCCCGATCAGTTCGTTCAGCGCCCGAAGCAGGGGCGCCAGCTCGCGCGGGGTGTGGTGGCGCACCGGGCGCAGGTCGCGCGGGCCGCGCCGGCCCACCACGTCGGCCAGGTTGCGGATCGGCGCCAGCACCGCCTGCGCGGCCAGCAGCGCCACCGGCAGCGCCAGCACCAGAAAGGCCAGCGCCGCCCAGGCGGCACTGCGCGCCGTATCCCGGGCGATGGCGGCCTGGCCCAGCCGCGTCTGGCCCAGGCTGACCACCACCTGCTGCAGCCGGTTGTCGATCAGCATGGGCCGCGCCACAGCAGCCAGCCGCAATCTCGCGTTGCGGTAATCGGCATCCCAGAAGACCGGCTGAAGGTCGCTTTGTGCGTTTGGAGGTGCGGCCGGCAGATCGTCATAACCGGTGATCACGCGCCCGCCCACCGAAAGGGCATAAAAGACACGCTCGTCCCCCATCGCCCCCAGCATGGAAAAGGTCGCATAAGGCAGATCCAGTTCCAGCCCCTCGTCCACGCTGCGGATGCCTTCGGCGATCGCGGTCACCGCCGCGCCCAGCACCGCATCCTGCGACGCCCGCGACGCCCGGTCGGCCACCCAGCCCACCGTCACGAAGAGACCCACGACCAACAGGCCGGACAGCACCAGGAACTGCCAGACCAGCCGCCGCCGCAGCGACACGATGCGCGTGGGATCCACCAGCCAGCCAAGCGCGGTCATTCCGGGATCAGCCGATAGCCGACACCGCGCAGCGTTTCCAGCCGTGCGCCCGATCCTTCCAGCTTGCGCCGCAGCCGGCCGACATAAACCTCGATGGCGTTGTCGCTGACCTCTTCCTCGAACGAGAAAAGGCGGTCGATCAGATGGGCCTTGGAATAGGCCTGGCCCGGCCGCGACAACAGGATTTCCAGCAATCGCAGCTCGCGCGCCCGCAACTCGCGCGTGTCGGTGCCGATGGTGACGGTCGCCCCCAGCGAATCGAACACAAAGCCCGCGAAATGACGGCGGCTGTCCGCGGCCCCGTCCCGGCGGCGCAGGACAGCACGGCAGCGGGCCTGCAATTCGGCGAAATCGAAGGGCTTGGTGATATAATCGTCGGCACCCTGATCCAGCGTGCTGACACGATCGCTGACCGATGCACTGGCCGTCATCATGATCACGGGCGTATCCCGCCGCGCCGCCCGCTCGCGCGCCAAAAAGTCCCTCCCGTCACCATCGGGCAAAGAAATATCCAGCAGGATCAGATCATAAGGCGCACTTTCCAGAAAATGCCGCGCATCCTCCAGCGTTGCCGCGTGGTCCACGCCATGCCCTTCCATCGCCAAGCGCGAAGCGACGGCCCGGGCCAGATCCTCGCTGTCCTCGACCAGAAGAAAACGCATCCGCTCAACTTTTCAACAATGGGTGACAGGTTCGTGTCAGCTTTTCATCAAACTGTGGACGTCGCAAGCCCGCCACCCTTTCCGAGCGGGCCATGTCTGGGAGGACAGCATGAAAAATTGGACCCGTGCAGCCGCGGCCGCGCTGATGATGACCGTCGCCGTTCCCGCCACCGCTGCCGAATGCATCGCGCCCGCCAACCCCGGCGGCGGATGGGACTTTACCTGCCGCCAGATCGGCCGGATCATGACCGAACTGGGGTTGGTGCCGAACATGGTGCAGGTGACGAACCTGGCCG
>NZ_JBKGUN010000212.1:0-17057 GCF_046462195.1 Paracoccus sp. (in: a-proteobacteria)
CCCAGAACATCGTCTGGACCACCCCCCAGGGCGGAGACGGGCCAAACTACCCGAACATGTGATGGACCAAATGTTGCAGCCCAAAGGTTGCCTCGTTACGGTTCTGACAACGCAAACGTGATTTCTGGAACCTCTTCCGTGACAATGCCTGCCGCGACCAAGACCCGTACCCGCCCGCCTCCGACGCGACTGGCCCCGACGCGACTGGCCACGACGCGATTGGCAATGGCGCGGTTGGCGCTGATTGCCGCCTTCCTGGGCAGCGCATGGTGGCCCGCCGCGGCACAAGAGGCCGCACCGGATGCGCCAGTCGAAGCTCCGGCCCCCGAGCCGGCGCCTTTGACCAGCGGACTGGCCGGACCCTATCTGGCGGCACGCATGGCGACCGTGGAAAACGATTTCCGGGCCGCTGCGCGTTATTTTGTCCAGGCCTCGGCGCATGATCCGCAGGATGCCTATCTGCGCGACAGTGCGCTGGTTGCCCTCGCCTCGGCGGGCGAGGTCGAGCGTGCGGTGTCCATGGCCGAAGACATGCTTCAGGCGGACCAGGACTCCGAACTGGCCGGCCTGATGCGGCGTGCCCAGTTGATCCGTGCGGAGGATTGGGACGGCCTGCTGACCCTGATCGGGCGCGAGCGCAACAGCGACATTCCGTTGGACGAGGATCTGCTGGACGGCACGATCCGGGCATGGGCGCTGCTGGGTGCCGGGCGGGCGACCGAAGCGCTGGCGGCGTTCGAGGCAATGACCGCCAGCGATGGACTTGCCCCCATCGTCAATTATCACCTGGCACTGGCTCGTGCGATGGTTGGCGATTACGAGGCGGCGGATAGGCTGATGCTGCAATCCGAAGCCGGCGGTCATCTGCTGGGCCTCGTGGCGCGCGTGCAGATCCTGGCCCAGCTGGAACGGCGGGACGAGGCGCTCGGGCTTCTGGACCAGGTGCAGGGTATCGAGGGGGAGCCCCAGTTGCTGGCACTGCGAGAAAGGCTGCAACAGGACGAGCCCGTTCCTTTTGACGTCATCGGCGGACCTGCGGATGGTGTCGCCCATCTGCTGTTGTCCTTTGCCTCGGCCTTGGCCAGCAGCCCCGACCCCGAGCCCCTTTCGCTGATCCATGCAAGGCTGGCAGCCTGGATTTCCCCCGAAAATCCCGAAGCGCGGTTGATGATTGCCCAGCTGCTGCAGGATCGGCAGCAGTTCGATCTGGCCGAAGCCGAGTTCGAAGCCGTGCGCCGCATGGGCCAGATGCGTCCGGTGGCGGAACTGTCGCGGATCGATGCCCTGTCCCAGGCCGATCGCCGGGACGAGGCCGAAAAGGCCGCCCTGGCCCTGACGGCGGCCTATCCCCAACTGCCCCAGTCTTGGATCGCGCTTGGTGACGTGCTGCGGCAGCAGGAAAAGTTCCAGGCGGCCGTGCCCAGCTATGACAAGGCGCTGGCCCTGCTGGAAAATGCCAGCCCCGAGATGCGCTGGTTCCCGCTCTATGCGCGCGGCATCGCATTGGAACGCGCAGGACAGTTTGACCGGGCCGAAGCCGATCTTCTGGCGGCGCTGGAAATCCGGCCCGAACAGGCGAGCCTCCTGAATTATCTGGGCTATTCGTGGATCGACCGGAACAAGAATCTGGACCGCGCGCTCAAGATGATCCAGCAGGCAGTCACGCTGTCGCCGGATGACGGTTACATCCTCGACTCGCTGGCCTGGGCCTATTTCCGGCTTGGCCGCTATGCCGAAGCGGTTGCGCCGATGGAGCAATCGATCGCGACAATGGCCTCGGATCCGCTGGTCAATGACCATCTGGGCGACATCTACTGGATGGTGGGCCGCCAGCGCGAGGCACAGATCCAGTGGCGCCGTGCCCTGTCTCTGCGACCTGATGAAAGTGGGGAGGTCGATCCCGATCGCATCCGTGCCAAGCTGGAACGTGGCCTCGACGCCGTCATGGCCGACGAGGGGGATCCGGTGCAGACCCATGTCAGCCAGCAGCCCCAGACCGAGGCCGACGCCGCCGAATGACCGTTTCCGCCTCGACGCTGACCGAACAGGCCCCGGCCAAGCTGAACCTGGCGCTGCATGTCACGGGCCGTCGGGCCGATGGCTATCATCTGCTGGATTCGCTGGTCTGTTTCGCTTCGGTCGGCGATGTTGTTCATGTGACGCGGGGTCCCCTGTCGCTGCAGATCGAAGGTCCCTTCGCGGCCGGCCTTGCCAATGACGACAGCAACCTTTGCCTCAAGGCGGCGCGCCTTGTCGGGGGGCAAGGGGCGATCCGGCTGGTCAAGAACCTGCCCGTAGCCTCGGGCATCGGCGGTGGGTCGGCCGATGCGGCGGCCGTTCTGCGGGCCATGGCGCGATCCGGTCTGCCTTTGCCGGACGATCTTGCGCGGCTCGGAGCTGATGTGCCTGTCTGCGCGGCCTCGGTCCCGGCCCGCATGCAGGGCATCGGAGAAGTCGTGACCCCGCTGCCGCCCCTGCCGCCCTTGTCGCTGGTGCTGGTCAATCCGGGGGTCGAGGTCGCCACTCCGACAATTTTTGCCGGGCTGGACAGGCGCGACAACCCGCCGCTGCCCTCCACCCCGGTCTTTCGGGATGCGCAGGCTCTGATCGACTGGCTGATGCTGACGCGCAACGACCTGCAGCCTCCTGCCATCGCGGCCGCCCCCGTCATCGCCACCGTTCTGCAGTCACTGGAGTCCCAAGGCGCGCGGCTGGCCCGCATGTCGGGATCCGGGGCCACCTGCTTTGGCATCTTCGACCGCGCGTCCGACGCTGCGGATGCTGCTGCGGCTCTGTCGCGCAGCGGTTGGTGGGCCGTTGCAACCGAACTGGCGCCTGCGCCCGCAGCCCGATAGACTGGGCGCAATTTCCAGCGGAGGATCCCATGCTGCGCCTTGGCGTCAACATCGACCACGTCGCCACCATCCGGAACGCCCGGGGCAGCCCTTGGCCCGATCCCCTGCGTGCCGCACGCTTGGCCGAGGAAGCGGGCGCCGATGGCATCACGGCCCATCTGCGTGAAGACCGCCGCCATATCAGCGACCGCGACATCGATGCGCTGATGGAAAGGCTGACGCTGCCGCTGAACCTGGAGATGGCAGCGACGCCCGAAATGCAGGCCATCGCCCTCAGGCATCGCCCCCACGCCGTTTGCATCGTGCCTGAAAAGCGTGAAGAGCGAACAACTGAAGGCGGTCTGGACGTGGTGGGCAACGACAACATGCTGGCCGATTTCATCGCCCCCTTGCGCGACGCCGGCTGCCGCGTTTCGCTGTTCATCGGGCACGAGCCTGCGCAGATCCGGGCCGCCGCGCGCATTGGCGCCGCCGTTGTCGAGCTGCATACCGGCGCCTACTGCGATCTGGACACCGAAGGCCGTCCTGACGAACGCGACAGTGAACTGGCCGCCCTGCGCGAGGGGGCAGCCTTGGCACACAGTCTGGGGCTGGAGGTTCATGCGGGTCACGGGCTGACCTTTGGCACGGTTGGTCCGATCGCCGCGATCCCGCAGGTCGCGGAACTGAACATCGGTCATTTTCTGATCGCGGAATCCGTTTTCATCGGCCTGGCGGAGGCCATTCGTGAAATGCGTCGCTGCATGGATGCGGCCCGCGGCTGAGCCGATGCAGGATACGCCTATCAACCTTTGCACGCAGGCCGCACCATGATCCTCGGCATCGGCACCGATCTGGCGAATATCGACCGGATCCAGGGCACCCTGGACCGCTTTGGCGATCGGTTCCGCCACCGTGTCTTTACACCGACCGAGCTGGCCAAGGCTGCCCGCCGCGCGGACGAGGCCGGGACATTGGCCAAACGGTGGGCCGCCAAGGAGGCCTGCTCCAAGGCACTGGGAACAGGGTTGGCCATGGGCATCAGCTGGCGCGACATGGCGGTCACGAACCTGCCTTCGGGACAGCCGGTCATGGCCCTGACGGGTTGGGCGGCGGACCGGCTGTCGGCCATGACACCCAAGGGTCATCACGCGGTCGTGCATGTGACGCTGACCGATGACCACCCCTGGGCGCAGGCTTTCGTGGTCATCGAGGCGCGTCCCGGTCCCTCGGAACCTTGACTTTTCCCCGGCGGGGGGACCATGAACGCGCAACGCGGGCTGCCCCCGCGAAGCCAGGAAGGAAGACAGGCATCATGGCGGACAGTTCGGTCCAGAAGAAGGACGGCATCTGGGAGACGGTCAAGACGATCTTCTGGGCGCTGGTCATCGCGGGCATTTTCCGCACGCTGTTCTTTCAACCTTTCTGGATCCCTTCGGGCAGCATGAAGGACACGCTGCTGATCGGCGACTTCCTGTTTGTGAACAAGATGGCCTATGGCTATTCCGCGCATTCCTGTCCGTTCTCGCTGTGCCCCATTTCAGGCCGCATCCTGGACCGCGAGCCCGAGCGCGGCGATGTGGCGGTGTTCCGTCATCCGACCCGCAACGTCGATTTCATCAAGCGCGTGATCGGCCTGCCGGGTGACACGGTGCAGATGCGCGGCGGGAGGCTGTGGCTGAACGGAGAAGAGGTTCCCGTCACCCCGGCCGGCGACTTTGTCGAAACAAAGGAACAGCAGGGGCCGCAGGGCCTGATCCCGCGCTGCGTCAACGATCCCGTCCCGGAAGGCGGCGAATGCACCAAGCAGCGCGCGACTGAGACCCTGCCGGGTGGGCGCAGCCATGACGTGCTGAACATCCTGGACGGCTGGGTGGCGGACGACACCCCCACCTTCACGGTCCCCGAAGGGCAGTATTTCTTCATGGGCGACAACCGTGACAATTCCGAGGATTCGCGCTTTCCGGCCGAGATCGGGGGCTTGGGCTTCGTGCCGGCCGAATACCTGGTCGGCCGTGCCGACCGGATCATGTTCTCGTCTGCCGGACGCTCGCTCCTGTATTTCTGGACATGGCGCGCCGACCGCTTCTTCAAGGCGGTGGAGTGACGCCTTCGGCCGACATCCGGGCTTTCATGGCCCGTCTCGGGCACGACTTTGCGCGGCCCGAACTGCTGGTGCGCGCGTTGACCCACGGCTCGATCGCCAGTGTGACGCGGCCTGACAATCAGCGGCTGGAATTTCTGGGCGACCGGGTGCTGGGACTTGTCATGGCCGAAGCGCTGTTCACGGCCGACACGGCCGCCAGCGAAGGGCAGCTGGCGCCCCGTTACAACGCACTGGTGCGTGGCGAAACCTGCGCCGCCATCGCCCGGGAACTGGGCTTGGGCGAGGTTCTGAAGCTGGGCCGGTCCGAGATGCTGTCGGGAGGGCGCCGGAAGGAGGCGTTGCTGGCCGACGCCATGGAGGCCGTGCTGGCCGCCGTTTATCTGGACGCCGGTTTCGATGCCGCGCGTCACGTCGTGCTGCGCCACTGGGGCAGCCGTCTGGCCTCGGTCGAACATGACAGCCGCGATGCCAAGACGGCGCTGCAGGAATGGGCCCAGGCCCAAGGCATGCCGCCACCCCGTTACGAACAGACCGAGCGCAGCGGCCCGGACCACGCGCCGGTCTTCCTGATCACCGTGCGGCTGGAAGACGGCCGCCACGCGCAGGCCCGCGGGGCGGGCACCAAGCGCAGCATCGAACAGGCCGCCGCGCAAACCCTGCTGGACCGGCTGGAAGGATGAACATGACCGACGATACCGAAACTCCGACCCGCGCGGGCTTTGTGGCCCTGATCGGCGAGCCGAATGCCGGAAAATCAACGCTGCTGAACCAGATGGTAGGCGCTAAGGTGTCCATCGTGACGCACAAGGTGCAAACCACGCGCGCGCGCATCCGCGGAATCGCGATGCACGAGGCCAGCCAGATCGTTTTTGTGGACACGCCAGGCATCTTTCGGCCACGCCGCCGCCTTGACCGGTCCATGGTCGCAGCGGCCTGGGGCGGCGCTTCCGACGCCGATCTGGTCCTGCTGCTGATCGAGGCCCATCGCGGGCTGACCGAAGGCACGCAGGCGATCCTGGATCAACTGATGGAACTGGGGCAGGGCAGGCCCGTGGCGCTGGTCATCAACAAGATCGACCGCGTCAAGGCCGAGGTGCTGCTGGCCCTGTCCCAGAAGATGAACGACGCCTATCCCTTTGCCCAGACCTTCATGATCTCGGCCGAAAAGGGCTATGGCTGCGACGACCTCAAGGGCTGGCTGGCCGAAAGCCTGCCGGAAGGGCCGTGGCTTTATCCCGAAGATCAGATCGCGGACCTGCCCATGCGCATGATCGCGGCCGAGATCACGCGGGAAAAGCTGACCCTGCGCCTGCATGAGGAAATCCCCTATCAGCTGACGGTGGAAACCGAGGCTTGGGAAGAAAAGCCCGACAACAGCGCCCGGGTCGAGCAGGTCGTGTATGTTGCCCGCCAAGGTCACAAGGGCATCGTGCTGGGCAAGGGCGGCGAGACGATCAAGGCCGTGGGCCAAGCCGCCCGCGGGGAACTGGAGGAATTCATGGGCCGCCGCGTGCACCTGTTCCTGCAGGTCCGCGTCCGCGAGAACTGGCTGAACGAGGCCGAGCGTTATGACGAGATGGGCCTGAACTTCAAGGACGGCGATGGCTAAAGCAAGGCTGGCGGCGTCCCTCTGGGTTGCGGCCTATCTGGCGCGGCTGGGGCTGGCCAACATCCCGGCCTATGTCACGGGTCGGGGTGACGACACGGCGGGTGCGGTTGCAGTGAAATGCGCGCGGCTGGACGGCACGGCGCAGCTCTGGATGCGGGAATGGGATTTTGACACCGACACCCGCCATTGGGTTGCCGTCGAGAGCGGACCCGAACATCAGGTCGATGCCGCCATCGCCCGCCAGCGCGCCCGCGATCCCGACCTGTGGGTGATCGAGATCGAGAGCCGCGACGGCACCACGCTGCTGGATCAGGACGGCCTCTTCTGAGTACTGGCGCGGCGGCGGGCTGCAGAATATGCACATCGCATGAGCGCACCCGTCCCCCAGTCTGATTCGCCCCGCGGATTGATCTATGCCATCGCGGCCTATGGGTTGTGGGGCTTCCTGCCGATCTACATGAAGGCCTTGGCCCATATCCCGCCGACCGAGGTCATCGCGCATCGCGTGCTGTGGTCGCTGCCCATCGCTGCGGCGGTGCTGCTGTGGCAGGGGCGGGCGGCCGAGGTGCGCGACGCGTTGCGACAGCCGCGCCTGCTGGGGATGGCCGCGCTGACGGCAATGCTGATCTCGGTCAACTGGCTGATCTATGTTTGGGCCATTGCCAACGACCTTGCCTTGGACGCAGCGCTTGGATACTACATCAACCCGCTGTTCAGCGTCTTTCTGGGCGCCACATTGCTGAAGGAGCGCTTGTCGCGGGGCCAGTTCGCGGCCATTGCCCTGGCCGCTTCGGCGGTCGTGATCCTGACGGTTCAGGCAGGCAGCCTGCCGCTGGTCGCGATCGGGCTGACTCTCAGCTGGGGGGTGTATGCGTATTGCAAGAAGAGCCTGCCGCTGGGTCCCAATCAGGGTTTCACGCTGGAGGTGCTGCTGCTGACGCCGCTGGCGGTGGTGTTCCTGATCTGGCAGGCCATGCAGGGACAGTCCCATTTCCTGGGCGGAGACATGACCGACAGGCTGCTGCTTCTGGGCTGCGGGCCGATCACGGCCATTCCGCTGCTGTTCTATGCGAATGGTGCCAAGCTGATCCGCCTGTCGACCATCGGCATCCTGCAATACATCGCGCCCACCATGATCTTCCTTTGCGCCGTTGTCCTGTTCGGAGAGCCGTTCAACGGTGCCCGGCTGATCGCCTTTCCGATGATCTGGGGTGCGCTGGTAATCTATTCCATCACGCTGGTGCGGCAGGCTGGTCAGCGTCGCCGCGACCGGCAGGAGTTGGCGGCGCGCCGGATGCAATGATCTGGCCCTGCGCCTGCCAATGACGCAAGCTGCAGCCAGAAGATGCGGAGGCGGCGATGGAATGGCAGGCAGAAGGCACGGTGATCGGCCGCCGCGCCCATGGCGAAACGGCGATCATCATCGAGGTGCTGACGCTGGAACATGGGCGTCATGCCGGGGTCGTGCCCGGCGGCGCATCGCAGCGGCGGGCGGCGATGCTGCAGCCGGGCGCGCGGCTGGCCCTGCGTTGGCGGGCGCGGCAGGCCGATCAACTGGGAACCTTTTCGGTCGAACCCTTGCGTCTGCGCTCGGGCCTGATGGCGGAGCCGACGGCCTTGGCCGCGCTGAATGCCATCTGCGCGCTGCTTTTGTTCGCGCTGCCGGAACGTGATCCCCACCCCCCGCTGGTTTCCCGAACCGAGGCGTTGCTGGACCTGATCGAAGGGGGCGGCGATTGGGCGGGCGCCTATCTGGAATGGGAAATGCTGCTGCTGGACGAAATGGGGTTTGGACTGGACCTGAGTGCCTGCGCCGTCACGGGCGCGCGCGAGGGGCTGGCTTATGTCAGCCCGCGGTCCGGCCGCGCCGTCAGCCGCGAAGGTGCCGGTGAATGGGCCGACAGGCTGCTGCCCCTGCCTGCACTCATGGGCGGTGCGGGCGACAACCGCGGCCGGGGTTTGGCCGAAGGGCTGTCGATCACCGGTCATTTTCTGGAAAACCGGCTGGCGACGGAACTGGTGGGTCGCAATCTGCCCGGCGCCCGGTCGCGCCTGGTGCGGCGTTTGCTGAAAGATTAGCAAAAGGGGCCGCTTTTCGCGGCCCCTGCACGGGAAGGCACCAAGAATTATGCGCCGTCCTGTCCTATTGGTTGCCGCGCGCGGCGGACAAGGCGTCGGTTGCCTGATCGGCCGGGCGCCCGCTTTCAAAGATCAGCCAAGTCGGGCCCTTGATGCGCAGGACGCCGCCGTAATACTCCATCTCGTTTGCCTGCTGCAGCGCCTGGAAAAAGCGCTGCTCAACGGCAAGGTCCTTGCACTCCATCACGCCCGAGGTTTGCAGCGGCTCGAAGGCGACGGCGGGAAGCTGGGCCGTGTTGCGGGCGGCATAACCGTTGCAGGGGCCGCGGCCTGACACGCCTTCAGGGCGCACGGTGATGGTGATGTTGCGCAGCGGGACCGTGCCGTTGCCGATGCCCACCAGCACATAATCGCTGGCCGGGATGCCACCCATGGGGTCGCCCGCAGGTTCCGAGTTGCAGGCGGCAAGGGTCAATGTTGCCGCAGCGGCAAGCGCAAAGGCGGGACGGATCGAGACGGGCATGGCGGGCTCCTTGGGAGGAAATTCGAAACTGTCGTGGAATAACCCTAAAAGTGCGTTCAATCCAGCCTGTCGCGCATTATCCCAACAGGCGGCGGGCAATGACCTGAGCCTGAATCTCTGCCGCTCCCTCGAAAATGTTCAGGATGCGGGCGTCGCACAGGACGCGGCTGATCTGATATTCCAGCGCAAACCCGTTGCCCCCGTGGATTTGCAGCGCATTGTCGGCCGCCGACCAGGCCACGCGTGCGCCCAGCAGCTTGGCCATTCCCGCCTGCAGATCGCAGCGGTGACCGTGATCTTTTTCCCACGCACTGAAATAAGTCAGCTGCCGGGCGATCATGATTTCGACAGCCATCAGCGCCAGTTTGTCAGCCACACGGGGAAATTCGATCAGCGGTTTGCCGAACTGCTTGCGATCCAGCGCATATTGAAGCCCCAGTTCCAGTGCATTCTGGGCCACGCCGATGGCACGTGCCGCCGTCTGGATTCGCGCTGATTCGAATGTCTGCATCAATTGCTTGAACCCTTGCCCGGTCTGACCGCTCAGAAGGTTTGCGCCTGCCACTCGGAAGCCGTCAAAGCCGAGCTCGTACTCCTTCATGCCGCGGTACCCCAGGACCTCGATCTCGCCGCCCGACATGCCGGGGGCGGGAAAGGGTTCATCATCGGTGCCGGGCGTCTTTTCCGCGATGAACATCGACAGCCCGCGGTAATCGTCGGTATCGGGCTCGGTGCGGGCCAGCAGCGTCATGACATGGGTTCGGACCGCGTGGGTGATCCAGGTCTTGTTGCCGGTCACCAGCCAGTCCTCGCCGTCCCTCACAGCGCGGGTGCGCAGGCTGCCCAGGTCACTGCCGGTGTTGGGTTCGGTAAAGACGGCGGTCGGCAGGATCTCTCCGCTGGCCAGCTTGGGCAGCCATTCCGCCTTTTGTTCAGGGGTGCCGCCGCACAGGATCAGTTCGGCAGCGATCTCGCTGCGGGTGCCCAGCGAGCCCACCCCGATATAGCCGCGGGACAGTTCCTCGGAAACGACCACCATGGCAGCCTTGGACATGCCAAGCCCGCCAAACTCCTCGGGGATGGTCAGGCCAAAGACGCCTAGTTCGGCCAGTTCGTCGATGATCTCCATCGGGATCAGCTCGTCCTTCAGGTGCCAGCCATGCGCATGCGGGGCCACCTTGTCATCCGCCCACCGGCGGAACTGGTCGCGGATCATCTCCAGATCCTCGTCCAGACCCGAGGTGCCAAAGGTCGCGGCGCCACGGTTTTCCGCCATCAGCCGCGCCAGTTCGGCCCGCACCTGCGGCGTATTGCCGGCCATCAGCGCGCGTGCGCAGTCTGAAGGAGCCCATTCGACCCCCAGATCCGACAACCGGGCAAACTCGGTCTGGCTCATCGGGATACCGCCGGCGATCTGCGTCAGATATTCGGCCATGCCGATTTGCGTGATCAGGCCTTCAATCGGTCCCTCCACGCGCATGGACCACGCCTGCAACTGCTTCAGCGCCTCGACATAGGTCGCCAGCCAGGACAGGGCATGCGCCGCATGCTGGTGCATTTCCAGAGCCTCGGCCTCGACGCGCCCTTGCGGAGACACTTGGGTGCGAAGATTGGCTGTCGCCTGTTCCAGAAGTTCGTCCAGTTCGGAAAGAACAGTCTCGGCGCGGTGCTGCATGTCTTTCATCGGATCTACCCTTTTGCGGCGTTGCAGCATGAATAGCGCTCCTGTCGCCGCAGCGCAATAAATTTGCGTAAAAAAGCCTGCTGGGGATGTAAAATGTCGCAACTCTTTCTGCGAGGCAAGCGATGTTCCTGATGCGCAAGAAGCGGTCTTTTCCTTTCCTGACAGCGCGGTTAGCGTGCCTGCATGTTCGGACTGGAGCCTTGGCAATTCGTGGCGGCCTTCGGGATCACCGCCTTCGCGGGCTTCGTGAAGGGCGCGTTGGGTTTTGCGATGCCGATGATCATGATGTCGGCCTTCGGGTCGATCATGCCGGCTTCCGTGGCGCTTGCAGCCATGATCCTGCCGACCCTGATCACCAACCTGCAGCAGGGTTTTCGCGATGGCCGGTCCGAGGCCGTGGCCTCGGTCCTCAAGTTCCGCCTGCACATCGCCATGGTCGCGATCTTCATCTGCGTTTCGGCCGGGTTTGCGGCATTGATCCCCCAATGGGTGATGTATGCGCTGCTGGGTGTGCCGATCACCCTGTTCGCCGTCTGGCAGCTGTCGGGACGGCCGCTTGTCCTGAACCTGCACCACCGGACGCGGGCCGAAGGGATCTCGGGCGTGATCGGTGGTCTTTACGGGGGCATTTCAGGGATCTGGGGACCGCCGCTGATCGTCTACCTCCTGTCGATCGGGACCGAAAAGCGAGAGCAGGTGCGGGTCCAGGGCATGGTCTTCCTGATCGGGGCGGTTGTGCTGACGGTGGCACATCTGGCCTCGGGCCTGTTGAACGCGCAGACCTTGCCGTTGTCGGCCGTGCTGTGCGTGCCGGCCATTGGTGGAATGCTGGGAGGCTTTGCCTTGCACGACCGGCTGGATGTGGGGCAGTTTCGCCGCTGGACGCTGGTCCTGCTGATCCTGACTGGCCTGAACCTTGTCCGACGCGCCCTTGAACTGTGGAGCCTTTGATGCTGGATGCCGCCGACCTGACCGCCCGCCTGATCCGCTGCCCTTCGGTCACCCCCGAGGAAGGCGGCGCGCTGGTGCTGCTGGGCGATCTGCTGGAGGAAGCGGGTTTCGAGGTGCATCGGGTGGACCGCAACGGCACGCCGAACCTGTTCGCGCGATGGGGTGCCAAGGGCGCACGGGCCTTCGGCTTCAACGGGCACACTGACGTCGTGCCGCCCGGCGATCTGGGGTCCTGGACCCATCCGCCGTTTTCCGGCCATGTCGAGAACGGCATCATCTGGGGCCGGGGCGCCACCGACATGAAGTCGGGCGTCGCGGCCTTTGTGGCCGCCGCCATCGATTTCGTGCGGGAAACGCCTCCGGACGGTGCCGTCATCCTGACCATCACCGGCGATGAGGAGGGGCCATCCAAGGACGGAACAACCGCGATCCTCGACTGGATGGCCCGGAATGGCGAACGGATGGATGTCTGCGTGGTGGGCGAGCCGTCGAACCCCGACCACATGGGCGAGATGATGAAGATCGGGCGTCGCGGTTCGGCCACGTTCCGCATCAGCGCCAAGGGCGTGCAGGGGCATGCTGCCTATCCGCATCGGGCCAGGAACCCGCTGCATGCGCTGACACGCTATCTCGCGGAACTGACCGCCGAGCCGCTGGACCAGGGAACCGATCATTTCGATCCGTCAGGGCTTCAGATCACCTCGATCGATTGCGGCAACCCAGCCTCGAACGTGATCCCCGAGGCGGCGCGGGCCGGGGTCAACATCCGCTTCAACGACCTGCACAGCGGCGCGTCCCTGACCGAACGGCTGTCGGCCCATGCCGCGCGCATCACGGCCGAAACAGGCGTGACCCTGTTGGTCGAGACGGATATCTCGGGCGAAGCGTTCCTGACGGCGCCGGGCGCCTTCGTGGACATGGTCAGCGCCGTGGTGACGCAGGAAACGAACCGCCAGCCGGTGCTGTCGACCTCGGGGGGCACCTCGGACGCACGCTTCATCAAGGACCATTGCCCTGTTGTGGAATTCGGCCTCGTCGGCCACCACATGCATCAGGTGAACGAGCGTGTCCCGGCCCAGCAGGTCCGCCAGTTGAAGGTCATCTATCAACGCATCCTGGAAAGGTTCTTCGCATGATCATTCAGGAAACCACCGATCTGGCCGCCTGCCACGCCCTGCGCCGCGCCGTCTTCATCGAGGAGCAGGGCGTGTCCGAGGCCGAGGAGATGGACGATCTGGACAATCAGGCCATTCATCTGCTGGCCCGCGATGATGACCGGCCGCTGGCCACCGCGCGCATCCTGATCAAGGACCGCACCGGCAAGATCGGGCGCGTCTGCGTGCTGCCCCAAGCCCGCGGGACCGGGCTGGGCGCGCGGCTGATGCAGGCGGCGCTGGATGTGCTGCGCCGTCGTGACGATATTGATCAGGCGCGCCTTGGATCCCAAACCCATGCCATCGGGTTCTATGAAAAACTGGGCTTTGTCGCGGAAGGGCCTGTCTATGACGACGCCGGCATTCCGCATCGCGACATGGTCCTCAACCTGAAGTGACCCAGACATGACGCAGATCCCCAGCAAGGCCCAGATCCTCGAATGGGTGGCCGACAATCCGGACGCCAATTCCAAGCGCGACATCGCCAAGGCCTTTGGCATCAAGGGCGCCGCCCGGATCGAGCTGAAGCGATTGCTGAAAGAGCTTGAGGCCGAAGGCCAGCTGGAGCGCCGGCGCCGGCATTATCTGGATGCGGAAAAGCTGCCTCCGGTCACGGTGCTGGAACTGCTGCCGCCGGACGGGTCCGGGGATCTGTTCGCCCGCCCGCTGGAATGGCAGGGCGAGGGGCCGATGCCGCGCATCCTTTACGCGCCGCGCCAGTCCGACCCTGCCCTGGGGCGCGGAGACCGCTTCCTCGGCCGGCTGATCGAGGCCATGGGCGAGGATTATCAATATCAGGCCCGCCTGATCCGCCGCATCACGGCCAGTCCCAATCGCATCACCGGCATCTATCGCAAGGACAGCGAGGGCGGCCGCATCCTGCCCATCGACAAGGGTCAGGACAAGGAATGGCGGGTCCGCGCCGACGCCACTCTGGGGGCCGAGAACGGGGAACTGGTGCAGGCCGAGCAGATCGGGCCCAAGGCACGCATGGGCCTGCCCTATGCCCGCATCATCGAACGCCTGGGCGATCCCTCGGCACCGCGGGCGGTCAGCCTGATCGCCATCCACCAGCACGGCATTCCCGACCAATTCCCGCAAAAGGCCATCGACGAGGCCGAGGCCGCGCAACCCGCCCCCCTGAAGGGCCGCGAGGATCTGCGCCATCTGCCCCTTGTCACGATCGACCCTTCGGACGCGCGTGACCATGACGATGCGGTGGCGGGCTTCATCGAAGAGGACGGCGGCGCCACGATCTGGGTCGCCATTGCCGATGTCGCCCATTACGTCCGCCCCGGCAGCGCGCTGGATCGCGAGGCGTGGAACCGGGGCAACTCGACCTATTTCCCCGATCGCGTGGTGCCGATGCTGCCCGAAGCGCTGTCGGCCGACCTGTGTTCGCTGCACGAGGGTGTGGACCGGCCGGTGATTGCGGTCGAGATGCGGCTGGACGCGCAGGGCAACAAGGCCAGCCACCGTTTCTATCGCGGCATGATGAACAGCCGCGCCAGCCTGGCCTATGAACAGGCGCAGGCGGCGGCGGACGGAAATCCGGACGAACAGACCGTGCCGCTGCTGGACGAGGTGATCCGGCCGCTTTGGCATGCCTATGAGTTGCTGAAGGGCGCCCGGGCGCGCCGGCAGCCGCTGGACTTGGACCTGCCGGAACGGCGGATTGAACTGTCGCCCGAAGGCCGCGTCAAGGCCGTCGCCTTTCGCGAACGTGTGGACGCCCACCGGCTGATCGAGGAGTTCATGATCCTGGCCAACGTTGCTGCGGCCGAGGAACTGAGCCGCCGCCAGCGTCCGCTGCTGTTCCGCGTCCACGAGGAACCGAGCCTCGAGAAGATGGAGGCGCTGCGCGAAGTGGCGCAAGCGTCTGGCTTTACGTTGGCCAAAGGGCAGGTGCTGCACACGAGCCATCTCAACCGGCTTCTGGCACAGGCTCAGGGGACGGACTTTGACGAGTTGATCAACATCTCGACCCTGCGCTCGATGACACAGGCTTATTACCATCCCGACAATTTCGGCCATTTCGGCCTGTCACTGAAGAGCTATGCCCATTTCACGTCGCCCATCCGGCGTTATGCCGATCTGGTCGTGCATCGTGCGCTGATCAGCGGCCATGGCTGGGGCAAGGACGGCCTGACCGAAGACCAGATCGAGCGTCTGGACGAGACTGCCAAGCATATCAGCGAAACCGAGCGTCGCTCGATGGCGGCCGAGCGTGACACCACAGACCGCTATCTGGCGGCCTTCTTGTCCGAACGGGTGGGGACCGAGATGACCGGCCGCATCAGCGGAATCCAGAAGTTCGGCGCCTTCGTCAAGCTGGACGAGACGGGGGCCGACGGCCTTTTGCCCATCCGCGCCATCGGGCAGGAATATTTCCACTATGATCCTGACGCCCAGATGCTGATCGGCAGCGATACCGGGCTGGAGATCGGGATCGGCCAACGTGTGACCGTCCGCCTGGCCGAGGCGTTGCCCCTGACAGGAGGGCTGACGCTGGACCTGCTGGAGCTGGAAGGCAGTGCCATGCCGCGCGGCAATCCCAAGGGCAAGCGCGGCCGCAAGCCTCCCGGGCGCATGGCCGTGAAGTCGCGGCTGGCCGAGATCAAGCGCGCCACCAAGCGTCGCCGGAAGCGCTGATCCCGGGGGCAGGGCCGGTGGGACTGCCCCCACCTCCCTCAGGCCAGATACAGGACCCCGCCCACGACAGCGCCCACCACGACCAGGTGGATCACGCAGAACCCCATGATGTCGCGGGCCTGCAGCCCCGCGATGCCCAGCATCGGCAGCGCCCAGAAGGGCTGCAGCAGGTTCGTCCAGGCATCGCCCCAGGCCACGGCCATGGCGACCCGCGGCAGATCTGCCCCCAGAGCTTCGGCCGCGGGCAGCATCACGGGGGCCTGGACCGCCCACTGTCCGCCGCCTGAAGGGACAAAGACATTGACGATGCCGGCGGCAATGAAGCTCCAGAAGGGCAGGGTCGCCGCTGTCGAGATTGACACGAACCATTCCGACAGGCTGGCGGCCAGGCCGCTTTCCACCATGATCGCCATGATGCCCGCATAGAACGGGAACTGGATCACGATGCCGGCACCGCCGCGCACACCGCCGTCCAGCGCGGCCAGCAGGCTGCGCGGCGTCCCGTGGCACAGGATGCCCAGAAACAGGAACAGGAAGTTGACGACGTTCAGGTTCAGCGCCCCGCCACCTGCAAAGTGAAGCGCCAGCCACACGAGGCCGGGAATGCCGATCAGCACCATCAGCAGGGGACTTGTTTCCAGCCATTCGGCGGGCGAGGGACGTGCCGCGCGGGGGGCGGGGGCGGGGTCGCGCAGCTGTTCGGGATCGACCAGAACCTGCTCATGCTCCAATGGCAGCATCAGGCGGTTCACCAGCGGCACGACGAGGAACAGCAGGGCCACGATCAGCAGGTTCCACCCTGCAAAGATCGTCTGGCTGGTCGGCACCACGCCGATCTGGGCCTCGGTGAAATGCCCCGGTGTCGCGATCGTCAGCGGGATCGAGCCCGACAACCCGCCATGCCAGATGACAAAGCCGGAATAGGCCGCGGCCACCAGCAGGCGGTAATCGACGCGCACCTGCCGTGCGATCTCCTTGGCAAAGATCGCCCCGACAACCAGGCCGAAGCCCCAGTTGATCCAGCTGGCGGCAAGCGACACGACGCTGACCAGAAGGATCGCCCCGCCCCGCGATTTCGCCAATCCCGCCAGCCGCGCCAGCACCCGCTTGACCGGAGGAGAGGACGCCAGGATGAAGCCCGTCACCAGGACCAGCAGCATCTGCATGGCAAAGGACAGCAATTCCCAGAACCCGTTGCCCCAGATGCGGACCAGTTCCGCAGGGCCCGTTCCTTGTGTCAGCATCGCCGCCAGCGCCGCGACCAGTGTCAGCACGATGACAAAGATGAACGCGTCGGGCAGCCACCGCTCCATCAGCCTGGTGGCTGGACGTGACAGGATTCTCAGCATCTTTTCCCCTTCCCTCTGATTGCGGGCAAAGCTGCGTCAGCGGCGGGGAAATGACAAGCGGCGGTCAGCTTTCGCGGAAGGCACGGTTGAAGTAATCGGCCAGCGGCTTGACCAG